>NZ_JAEEAP010000152.1 GCF_016103465.1 Streptomyces sabulosicollis | reverse complement strand
GGCCGGGGTTCCCGGGACGGGGGTCGGATGGGTCATCGCGCCGTTCCGCTCAGGAGGACGTCCCGGGTGATCTGAACCTGCCCGTGGTGCTGGGCGAGTTCCTCCAGCACGTGCAGCTGAACGCCGGCACAGCTCAGCGGGCGGTCGGGGCCTTCGAAGGCGGCGGGCGGCACGTTGCGGGGCGCCGCCTGCGGGTCGACTCCGCGCAGGTCGTCGCGCAGCCGGTCGAACAGCGGGTCCACGGTGCGCTTGAGGTCGGCGACCGTCCCGGAGGCGGTGAACTCCGAGGCCCGGTCCCGGTCCACCAACCTGCCGGCGATGACGTGTCCGATCCAGTAGTCGGCCACGCCCGCGCAGTGGTAGGCGATCGCGAACGGGCTGTTGGCCCCGGTCAGCGGGGGCACGGTGGTGGCGAGCTCGTCGCCCAGCTCCTCCAGTGCGCTGATCATGCCGTCGAACGCGCGGCGCAGGAAGTACAGATACTCGGTCGGTTCCATGGGTTCCTCATGAGGGTGCTGGCAGGGCCATGACGCGATCGGGCCGTGGCGAGGGGGCACGGCCGAGCGAGGACGTGGGTGAACAGGCTGTCCGGGTGGTACGGCCCTCGCCGGACAGCTGGTGACGGCCGCAGGCTAATCCCGAGGCGCGTAACCAGTCAAACAGGTGACGCTGGCGAGATGCGGCCCCGCTGGTCCGACAGCAGCCCCTGGCTGACCGAGGAAGCCGACCGGACACTGACCGTGGCAGGCGGCACGGCTGCGCCCGTCGGCGCGCCACCGCCGACGTCCACGACACGGTCTGCGCGGACGAGATCCTCACCCCGGCCGGCTCAGGGGGAGTCAGGGGGATGTTTAGGGGGCGGCCGGATCGCCGCCGGAAGAAGAATCGATCCGGTGACCGCGCCGACCCTGAAGGAGATCGCATGCCGTCCACACTGCACACCGAGCCCGTGGCGACCGTCCTGGACGGACTGCTGGAGGCCGAGCGCGAAGGCGACGAGCGCGCGTTCGCCGAGACGGGTGTGACCGATCCCAAGTCGGCCTGGGCCGAGCTGGACGCCAGTCAGATGGCCGAGACCTTCAAGGACGCCTCCATGTCGGTGTCCAAGGAGGGCGGTGAGCTGCTCTACCTGCTCACCCGGGCGACCGGCGCGCGGACCGTCGTCGAGTACGGAACCTCCTTCGGCGTGTCCACCCTCTACCTGGCCAGCGCGGTGCGGGACAACGGCGGCGGGCAGGTGATCGGCACGGAGCTGCAGGCGGACAAGGCGGCCAAGGCCACGGAGGCCATCGCCGCCGCCGGACTCTCCGACATCGCCGGCGTCCGCGTCGGCGACGCGCGGGAGACGCTGCGGGACCTGCCGGGGTCGGTGGACCTGCTGCTGATGGACGGCTGGCCGAACCTCAACCGGGAGGTGCTGCGGGTGGTGGAGCCCCGGCTGCGCCGGGGCGCGCTGGTGCTCGTGGACGACATGGACATGGACTTCGGCTTCGACATGCACCGCGAGATGCGGGAGTACCTCGCCGACCCCTCGAGCGGCTACCTCTCGCTGCGCCTGCCGGTCGCCCACGGGATCCTGGCCGGTGTGCGGCTCGGCTAGCGCCCGGGAGGAGCTACCGTTCCCACCGGTCGGAGCGTGGGCGCGGGGCTCATGAGCGCACTCTCCCCTCGGGGGACGCTTCGCGCTCGCTCGTACGGCTCCGGGCGTATCCGTACGAGGCGATCGCCGCGTACACCAGCGCCGCGCCCAGCAGCCAGCCGCCCAGGACGTCGCTGGGCCAGTGGACGCCCAGATAGAGGCGGGTGAACCCGACGCCCAGCACGGACACGGCGCCCACGGTGGCCATGAGCCGCGGCCACTTCGCCGGTGCCCCGTGCAGCGTCACCACCCACAGCAGCAGCCCGAAGGCGACGGTCGCGGTCAGGGCGTGGCCGGACGGGAAGGCCGCGTAGTGCGCCGAGTCCACCGGATCCGGCCACCGGGGACGCTCCCGGCCGAGCGCGGCCTTCACCGCCTGCTGCAGCGCCGTGCCCACCGCCGCCGTGACGGCCACCCAGAGGGCGAGCCGCCACTCCCGGCGCCACAGCAGCCACCCCACGGCCACGGCGAGCAGCGCACGCATCGCCCAGGGATCCCAGAACCAGTCCGTGAGCACCCGGTTGGCCCGGGTCAGGCCGTGGTGCCGCACGGCGGAGTGGTGCAGGGTGACGACGATGTCCCGGTCGACGGCCCCCAGGGGCCCCCAATGGGCGGCCACCAGGGCGAGCAGCACCAGGAAGAGCGCGGTGAACACGGCCGCGGCGCGGGCGGCTCGGCGGTGGGGGGATGCCGGCTGCATGGCTCGATGATCGCCGACGGACGGGCCTCGGAGCCAGGAGGCCCTCATGGCGGGGGAGCCGGGAGAGGCCGTTGCGCCGAGAACGCCGGGAACGGCGGGGAAGCCGGGAACGGCGGGGAAGCCGGAAACTCCGGGAGAGCCGGGGACTCCCGGAACTCCGGGAGAGCCAGGAGCGCCTACCCCAGCACCCGCAGCGCCGGGACCAAGGTGACCAGCAGCGGGACGGCCGGGACGAGCGCCGCGGTGGCCGTAAGGCGCCAGCGGCGCGCCACCGGGAGGCGGGAGGCAGGGGCCAGCAGCCGGTCCACCCGCTGCGGAACCTGGGCGAGCGCGCTGGGGCAGGGGCCGAACACCCCGCGGTCCTCGTTGAGTTCGACCAGCGCGAGTGCGGTGGTCGTCCGCCCGAAGCGCCGTGACGCGGAGTCGTCTGCGGCCAGCTCGACCAGCCGGTGCACCTCGTCGCGGAACGCCGCGAACATGGTCACCTGCGGAAAGCCGCTGGCCAGCGCGCCCGAGCAGTGCAGCAACCAGTGGTGGCGGGCGCGGGCGTGGCCCTGCTCATGGGCGATGACGGCGTCCAGCCGGCGGCCCTTGAGGCGGCGCAGCGCCGCCGTGGTGATGACGAGCTGGGGCGTGGCGCCCGGCAGCCACCAGGCGTCCGGCTTGTCGCTCTCCAGGACCACCAGGCGCTCCCCGCTGGGCTCCTCACCGGGCAAGGCGGGGGAGCGGACGAGGAGTTCGGCGCGGTGCTGCCTGCGCCAGGCGCGGGCACGGCCGATCTCGCGGGTGAGCATCACCGCGCTCCAGACGGCCCCGAAGGCGAGCACGAGGGCGACGGGCGCGGCCAACGGCCCGTAGCCGGACAGCGCGTACGCCTCCACCACACCCTTGGGCGCGGGGGCGAAGACATTGCCGCGCACGGCCTCCCAGGCCGCCGCCGCGGTGAGCGCCATGGTCAGCGCGCAGCACAACAGCACCCCGACGACCACGCACTGCCACACCCAGAGGGCGAGCACGGGTTCGCGGTCGATCCAGTCGGAGCGGGACAACAGGCGCGGCGCCATTGCCGCCGCCAGTGCGCCGAGGCCCATCAGCGCGAACGGGACCATCATGACCGTCAGCCTATGATCGCGACGCTCGGGCCGGGTACGGTCACGGCGGGGAAGTGACGCATACCACGGTGCGGCCGCGGAAGCGCCCGCGGATCGGGCCACGGCCCGGCCCGCCGCCCATTCACAGGGCCACCAGCATGGCGAACATCCCTATAAAATTGATCGCCCACCCGGCCTGAGCTGGCCTTACTCTGCCTCCGAGTGATCATCTGGGAGAGCAGTGGGAAAAGGAGGCTGCCACCTTCCGCCCTCGGAGCACATGAACTTCTCCCAGCGCTCCTGCAGCGTCTCCACGATACGCAGCTCCATCCCAGGCGTCAGATTCGCATACAGCCTCTCCACGCCCGCAGCCTCATGCCCCATCCGCGTCTCCTGCGCAGTTCGCGAATGGCCATCCTCCTCGAGCATCTCCTTCATCCAGTGCCGCAGCAGATAGATCCGCTTACCAGCCATCTCCGGCACGGCCGGGATCGCCGGTCGCAGATGATCCCGGCGCGCGGACCGCTCTGCGCAGCCGTCGCGGATATGGGACCAGTAGCTCTTGTCCCACTGGGTGCCCATGGCCTCCCCGCTTGGAGCTGGAAACACCCATGGTGACCGATGGGAGGCCAGCAGTGCCGTATGCATCTCGTGGAGGAACGGCGGCAAGACTAGCGTGCGATGCGACTCATACTTGGGCTCGACCAGCGTCCGAACGCCGTCCACGTACTGCAGTTGGTATTGGACGCGCAGGGCCGGCATCCGGTCTGGTCCGTACCGCTCCAACGCTTCTTCGCGCCGCTCCGAGTCCGGGTCGCTGGCAGGCCAGGTAGGTGACGCGAATTCTCGCCGGAATCCCCACACCTCTCCGGGCGGCCGCATCCCGGTGAACGCGATAGTCCACATGTACGCCCATCCGGTGTAACCCCACACAGTGTACGCATTACTGGCCAACTGGTGCAGAACGGCCATCTGCATGGGCCGCTTCTTCTCGCGCTGCCTCTTGGTGTACTTGCCGCGGCGGCGCTGCACCACCACAGGGGATTCGGCGCGCAGCTTGTACTTCACGACGGCGTCGCTCATGAGCATGCCGAACAGGCTGGTCAGTTGGTCGACGTAGTTCTGAGACAGCTCACGTCGGGCGACTGCGGCTTGGAGGCCCTTCTTCCAGGCGTCGTACTCCCAGGCGGTAATGTCCCCGACGGCATGGTCACCCCAGTAGGGGATGATCCGTGCGCGCAGGCGGGACCGATACCGGTCCATGGACATGGGGCGCAGATCTTGAGCCTCGTACCAGAGCCAGCAGTAGTCCTTCATCAGCGTTTTGCTGTCGGCGCGCCGGATGTGCTTGCCGTGTCGCACGTCGTATTCGCGGTCGAGCCCGAAGTTGTACGCCTCGTCCTCAGTCTGGAACTTCACGCCGGGTTCGGGGCCGGAGGCGGACTCATACTTCTTGACCTTGGTGGGCTTGCCGTCGGCGGCGAGTTTGTACTCGCCTCCCCACCACTTGACGCGGATGCTGTTACCGCGCTGTTCCACATAGGGCACGTGACTACCCCCGAATCTTGTACGCAGAGCCCCGGCGGTGGGCCCCGCCGGGTTCCGCGTCCACTCTGCCTTAGTCTGCCCGACCAAGCGGGCATCCTCGGCAAGTGCGGCAGTCGGCGCCAAAGCGCCCCACCAGCTTCCTCGCGGTGCGCCTGGCTGACGCATCTTTGAGTGATGCCGGTGTCATGACGCACACGATGTCGTCTCCGACTCTGGTCGACCACGCGACAACTTCCGGCCCGAGCTCCAGCGTGACGAACTTGTGCTGCATGGGCCCCCCTTTCCTGCAGTGGGAGAACCCCCCAGGTGCTACACAGGGTGTCACGGCGTACACCAGCGCGACACCCGTTAGCTGAAGACGGAACCATCTCGGAACGTATCGATCGGGTAACGACAAAAAGGTTGTACGGATCGAAGGTGCAGTTCAGTCGGCTGGCGGCAGGATGCCGCGCTTTCGCAACTCCTCCACAATCTGGTCGCTTAGCGCCTTGATCTCTCGCGCCGTCAGGTCGGGTGTGGTAGCGAGGGCGGCCATTGCGACGGCGTCCGGTAGTTCGTGCTGGAGTCCCTCTACGGGTACGTGGGCGATGACGCCGTCATCTTTGTTCGCCTCGATGGGGATGGGGTCGCCGCCTTCCATGACGGCGACGCAACTGCCGACGGCCCAGCCGAGTGCTCCGTCGATCTTGCCGTAGTTGATGTCGCGGATCGGCTCGCCCCGCTCGAGCCGCTTCCAGGTGTCCTTGGAGATGCCGATCTCCGTGGCTGCTTTGTTGCGTGCGAGACCCAGCTCGAGGCGTCGCTCTGTAGCGATGCGTGCGAGGCGGTCGAGGTCACGGTCCATGGGGACATCTTGGCAGGACTGGCCGGGACCAGCCAGGACTGGGGGTAACAAGGGCTGGAAAGTGGACCCTAAGTAGCTGTGCGACACCACCGTGTAAACAATCTTGCGCTAACTAGAGCCATCTCCCTCTTTCATGTAGGGCTGATTGATGTCCAACTAGGGCTAGACAAGAGGGCTATGTAGAGCTAACTTCGAGGCATGCAGCAAGCCCCGACCACCTTCCGGGTGAGAGGGGTGGCCATCAACGAGCGCCGCATGCAAGCGGGCCTTTCGGCCACGCAACTGGCAGCGCTGGTGGGGGTCACCGCCAGCTACATCCGAAAGCTCGAAACCGGCTCACGCGAATGCATGGGGCCCGGCCCCTACATCCGTCTCCGTGCCGCGCTGAGCGCAACAGACGACGAGCTCCTCGCCCCCACCGAGGACCCGATCACCGAGAAGGAGTGACATGCCCGGCAGCAAGTACGACGAGTACGGCAAGCCGAAGACCCCCACAGATCCGAACGCCGAATACATGACGCTTCAGGAGACCGCTGACGTCCTGAAGTGCAGCCCCAAGACGGTCACGCGACTGCTCGACGAACTGGGCCTCAAGAGCAAGCTCGGCAAGCGGATCGTTATCGACAGCGCTACCCGCCGGGCTCTCTACGAGCACCGCCGCCAGGGCCCGAAGCCCATCCGCCGCACCGCGCGCCGCTCACGGAAGACGGCGGCACCGAAGGCGAGCAAGCCGTCAGCCGTCAGGTCCGCCACGTCGGAGCTGGCCACCGCCGCTTAGCGGCTTTGCGGCCGCGCCGCCGGTGACCTGGCAGAAACCGACGGCGGGCCTAGTGATCCACCTTCATCTTCCCGATCAAGCGAAAGGCGATCACATGCCTTCTATCTTCCCATCTGCATCACGGGGCCGACAGCGTCCCACTCCCGTCAGTGCCAGCCGCGAGTTCGTCGAGCTCGCATCCGCGATCGACCCGGACATTCCCTCGGACCGCGCGGCCGAGCTGATCGCCAACTTCCGTGCCGCTGTGCTGATCGAGGCGGCTGAGGCTCTGTCGCAGCGCGGCTACCACCTTCCGGCTGACTTCCTCCTCCGTACCGCCAAGGGCGGTGCGGTATGAGCACCCCCGACGCGTTCGACGAGATCACGTCCTTCATTGCCCCGGTCTGCCCGTGGAATGCCGCGTGGGAGGAGTCCGAGGAGCGACTGCTGGACGAGCGCCCGCAGGGTTTCCACCCCGAGGACATTGGCCGTGGGGCGTTCGAGCGGCTGCATGAGGTGTGGCGCCCGGCCGCGCTGGACGTGCTGTTCTACGCCTACTACGTGGCCCACAAGGACCACCCGGAGAAGCTGGCCTACTTCGAGGCCGCGCAGCCGCTGCACGCCAGGGCGTGGGAGGCGTTGGCCGAGGTTGATGCTCTTCTGGCTCGGGGCGCTGAGGTGACGCCGGAGTTGGCGGCCACGCTGGTGTCGCTGGCCCGCACTCTGATCGGCGGTGCGCGGTGACCGCGGCGGATTCCACTTCAAGGGCTTGTGCTCTCACGGTGGCGCATCCGTCTCACGTTTGGATGCTTGGCCGGGTTGTCTACCGGTGCCCTGGGGCGATTCCCGTCCTGCTGCCGCCGGAGCGTGAGGCCGAGATCCGCGAGTATGCGGCTGCCGGAAAGCCGGGCCATCACGCGATCTGCGAGGTGTTGGCCGAGCTGGACCACATCCGTGGCCGCGCCGAGGCGGCGGACGAGGATTTCCGCCGGGTTGTAGAGGCTGAGGCCAGGTTGGGTCGGTTGCGGAGGCTGTTCGTCGACCTGGAGATCCGCGCGGGCAAGGCCGAGCGCGAGCGGGACGAGATGACTCGCCTTCTGGGCGAGCGTGACGCCGAGGTGGAGCGTCTGCGTGGCCGGGCTGAGGCGGCAGGCGAGTACTACCGCCGCGCCACCGAGGCCGAGAAGCGCGTCGCCGAGCTGGAGGCGCATCCGTCCCGCACCGAGGTGCTGCGCCAGGCTGCTGACGAACTGGCCGAGGACGAGTTTCTGCTGGCCGCCGAAGAACTGCGCGAGATGGCCGACGACGCCGAGCGGGGTGAGTCCCAGTGACCACTCCGACGACACCCCGCCCGATCGCCGCCCTGGATGTGCCGCTGGAGCAGGTGGCGGCCGATGCGACCCGCCTGCGCCTCACCGAGGGCGCCCTGGCCGAGCAGCGGCATCTGATCGACCCGCTCGACCACGACTACGAGCAGATGCCGTGCACCAACCCCGACGCCTGCTCCTGCAACGCCGACTACCCCGGATGGACCCCTGGGAGGACCGCATGACCGAGTACGCAGAGATCGCCGCGCGGTTCGCCCGCGACACCGCCAAGCACCAGATGACCGTGCTGCACGAGGACGGGCTATACCGGCACATCAGGTTCATGAACCCGCAGTACGGAGACGTCTACCACTTCGCCCTGATCACCTGGCCGAACCACCTGGTCATTCGCGGCGACGGCCCGAACTTCATGTTCGCTGCCTATCCGACGGCCGACCCGTTCCGGCTCTTCCGCGAGTCCAGCCACGACGGCATCAACCCCGGCTACTGGCAGCAGAAGGTGATCGCCGGGCAGGTCAAGGACTGGTCCGAGGACAAGTTCCGCACCTGGCTCACTCAGACGGCCGCGACGGACGACGCCCGCTACCCGGGACTCCTGGACGCTGTTGGCGAGCAAATCCTTCAGAGCGACGACTACAACACCGAGTACGAGTCGACAGCCCGCCACGCGGTCGCATCGTTCAGCCACGGCGACTACCGGCTGCCCTTCCCCCACAAGTGGGAGCAGTCCTTCGACGACTACTCGTGGAAGTTCCTGTGGGCCTGCCACGCGATCGTGTGGGGCATCGCCCAGTACGACGCCGCCCGCAAGGCGGTGGCCGCGTGAACGCCGAGCAGTTCAACGCCCGCTACCCGGTCGGCACCCCGGTCATGGCCTACCCCGGCGCCCGCCCGGAGGTCCACGAGAACGTGACCCGTCTCGTCACCCGCACCCGCAGTGAGGCCACCGTACTCGGCGGCCACACCGATGTGGTCTGGGTGGACGGGCACAGCGCCTGCATCGCCCTCACCCACGTCGACCCGTTCCGGGCAGCGGACATCAGCCCGGAGGCGAGCGCCGCCCGCGATGTGCCGTACAACCCGCGCCCGCTGTGCCGGGACTTCCAGCCGAAGCCCGAGCCGTCCGAGTACTGGTGCGTCACCTGCGGCTGGAACAAGCCGATGCACGACGACGAGGACAGGCGAGCCGCGATCGATGAGGCACTGAAGTGCCTGCCCAGTGGAGGTGCGTCGTGAACGATCAGACGACGGTGACCGGGGTGACCGTCTGGCTGGGCAGTGACCTCTCCCGGGTGCTGGCGTTCCAGCACACGACCCCGAGCGGCATCCAACACGACACCCTCCAGATCGGCTCGGTCACCTTCCACACCAGCCAGGCCAGCCCCGAGGTGCTGGACCGCATAGCCGAGGCTGCCGCGAAGCTCGCCAAGCTTCACCGGGAGCAGGCGGCCGCGAAGGAGGCGGCGGCGTGATCACCGACTACACCACGATCCGCCCCCGCCGCTGCTCGGCCGGAACCCGCAGGCATCACCACAAGACGCTGCCCTACAAGCTGCGGCTGATGGTGCCGACCGTGGCCCGCATCAGGGTCACCCCCGTGTGGTGGTCGGAGAGCGACCAGTCGCCGATGGAAGGCGTGTTCACCGTCGTCGTCATCGACGGCGCCGGGCAGGCCATGCACTCCACCACCGAGGACACAGCCCACATCATCGCCCTCCTCCAGGGCGCGTTCACGGCGGACTGGACCCTGCCGCAGACGTGGGATGCCGCCACCAACACGCTGCGCACCGACCGGCCCGACGTCCCCGCAGAGATGAGGAGGGCCGCGTGACCGCCATCGTGTTCGCCTCCGCTGGGGGCCGGAAGTACCACTTCGACAAGCAGTGCAAGGCGTTCGACAACGCCCAGATGCTCAGCGACTTGGACTGTGGCTGCGACACCTACTGCACCCACCGTCTCCCGCGAATGCACGGCCTTCAGCGCATGAGCTCCACCAAGGCCGCCATGGACGGCAAACTGCCCTGCCTCACCTGCGTCCCCCCGCACCTCCGGGAGATGCCCAAGACTGAGACGTTCGGACACGAGCCGATCGAACTCGACGGCGACCACTTCTGCGCGCGCTGCCGGAACCACGGCTTCGACGAGGACGGCGACCCGTGGAGCTACCCGACACTCTGGCCGTGCACCTCGGCGGCCGTCCTCGGAATCGTCGAGCGAGGTGCCGCATGAGCACCTCCACCAACCGGGCCCGTATCCGCACCCTGCTCGCCACAGTGCGCCGCGAGGGCGGCATCTGGACCACCCGCCGCGTCATGGGCCTCCCCGCACCGCTCGGCACCACCCAGCGGTACATCGCCCGCCAGCGCCTCGCCACGCTCGCCGCACGCGGCCACCTCATCGAGGTCCCCGACGAGCACGACACCGCCTACCGGGTCAACCAGGCCGGGGGTGCCGCATGAGTACCCCGATCGACATCGCCGAGCGCCGGGCCGCCGCATCGTCCGACCCGAACCTGTTCCTCGCCGCCTTCCACCTCGGCGCGCAGGCCACAGCCTCCGAGGACACCGACGGGTACGTGCGGGCTCTCATCGGGCAGGGCGACCACGCCGCAGCCGCCGGATACCTGGAGGGGCTCGCCTCCCGACGCCAGTTGCCGCCCGGTGTGCACACCAGCCTGTGCGGCTGTGTGCCGTGCCGGGTGCGGCGGGACGAGCGGGCCTACGCCAAGTGGCAGAAGGCATGCCGAAAGCAGGTGGCGGCGTGAGCGCCCCGCTGATCGCTGTGGATCCGGCGCTGCTGATGCTCCGCGTCATCCGCATCGCGATCCTCACCGACGCCGTCGAATCGTGCCGGGCGAACGTCGAGGCCCAGCAGGACGAGCACGCGGCCTACCGGCTGCTCCACCCGCCCCGCCGGGAGGCGCCGTGACCTTCGACGTGGCGGCTGCCCTCCGCAACCCCGACATCACCATCGCCGACCTGGAGCAGTTGCGGGACAAGCCGCTCACCCAGCCGTATGCGGGCGAGATCACCCGAGCCATCTCCGAAGCAGCACGGGCCGAAATCAACCGACGCCGGAACACCCGGTGACCCGGCACCTCACCAGCGGCTGGACCGCCGCACTCCTCATCTTCGCCGGGCTGGCGTCCATCGCCCTCGGCCACCGAATCAACCACCCCAAGGGGGACCAATGGAACTGACCATCCCGACGCCGCACGGCCACGTGATCGTCGAAGGGAAGCCCACCGAGGCGGACGGGCTCGTCATCCACCCGGTGCTGCTCTCCAACGACACCACAGACCTCGACTGGCGGACCGTTACCCACGCGCCGAGCGGCATGCGGTTCCCGGTGAACTTCCCGAACGACCAGTGCGCCGCCGACTTCGCCAAGAGCATCGCTCACCTCGCCAACTGGCGGCAGGCCAAGCCCGACATCCCCAAGGCGGAGGTGTGGGAGATCGCGATGCAGAACGGCGGCATCTCCGACACCACCTACTACGACGCCTACCAGCCCGAGCGCACCACCGCCGTTGAGGTCCGGAAGGCGGGCGAGTGATGAACGACCGCTACGCCATGACGAAGGCCGAGAAGACCGCGTTCCGTGCAGGGCGCGTCGTCGGCCACGACAACGGAAAGCGCGAGGCCGCCGCCCAACTGGAGCAGGCCCGCCGGATCGCCGTCGAACTCCAGCAGCAGCTCGACCTCGCCACCGAGCTCCGCATCCCCCGAGAGGGCGGCGGCGACATCACCCTCCTCAAGCAGCGTCAGACCGGGCTCTGGGCCATCAGGGACGACAACGTGCGCTTCTGGGTCGACGACGACTGGAACCGCTGGCGGGATGTCCTCGACGACGCCTACAGCTACCCCCTCCACGAAGCCCTCGACACCGCCCAGCAGCTCGCGAGCGGGGAGGCAGCGTGATGTCTGGCTTCTGGCTTCGCATCCACCCAAGCGGCTGTGTCGTTGGCTCCGTCCGCGAGGACTACGTCGGTCGACTCGCTGAGGACGCGCACAAGGAGTTCACGCCGCGCGTCAAGGACCGCCGCAGGGAGACCGCCGAGGGATGGCGACACGAACTGGTCGACATGGCCGGGTTCGACGCCATCAAACCCTGCCTCCACGGCACCTGCCAGCACGGAAAGCAGGCCGCCTCGTGACCGGCCGCCACCGGGCCGTCGACAAGGTCCGCAAGCTGGAGGCCGAGAACACCGACCTCACCTGCAAGCTCGTCGCCCTCGCCGGACAAGTCGACCAGCTCCAGGCCCAGCTCGACACCGCCGGGATCGCCCTCACCGGAGCCTGGAGCGACCTCGACAAGGCCGTCGCCGAAATCCGGCGGCTCCAGCAGCAGCACATCGGCGACGCCGTCACGATCGCGCGACTCCGCCGCCAACTCGCCAACGCACAACCCCGCATCAGCGTCGTGCCCGCCGAGGCCGAGCGGCCGACGGCACCCGACAGCGTGCCCCTGACCGACCAGACCGAGAAGGAGATGGCCTGATGGCGACCACAGCAGCCGAAACCCTGGAGCAGGAATACCACCGGCTCCTCGCCGAACGCGCCAACATCCAGGCGACCGCGCGGGCAGCAGGCGAAACAAGCACTGAAGCCCGCGAACAGATGACCGCCGTCATGGATCGGCTCCGCGAAATCCTTGCGATCCCGCCGGACGGCTACACGCTGCCGACGCCGGCCGCCAAGCTGATCGCCCACGCTCACGCCCACGGCTGGCTCGGCGAAACCCAGTGGACAGCCCCGGGCTGGCACGGCGAGCCCTTCGTCGCGGTCAAGGTCGGCCGCCGGATGGAGCCCGGCGAGCTCGAATACAGCCGCAGCGACGTGTGGCTGTACCAGCTCACCTGGCACTCCCGCGGCTGCCCGCCGGGCAAGCTTCGCCTCTTCGGTAGCGGACTGTCCCGGACACCCGAAAACCCTGCGACCCACGACGCCCCGTCGATCAAAGCCATCACTGCGGTCATCACGCAGCACCCCGGCCCCGACGCGGCATCCCTGGCTCTCTTCTAGCCCCTCAAGCCGGCCCTGCCGCGGGCTGACGACACCGCCCCCGGCAGGGCCACCAAACCACATGGAGCATCCATGAACACCCAGCTCGAACTCTTCCCGCCCGAAGCCGTCGTCGGCACCGGCCGGCCCCGACCGTGGCCCGTCGCCCCGGTGCAGGACACCACCGCCGACACCCAACCGACCCAAGACGAGGAACCGCCCCTTGACCTTGATGAGGAGCGGGCGGCATGAAAATCAACGTCGACCAGCGCAGCCTCGCCGACGCCGCACGCTGGGCCTCCCGCTACATCGCCGACAAACCCACCGTGCCCGTCCTCAGCGGCCTCCTCCTCGACGCCGCAGACGACCGCCTCACCATCAACGGCTTCGACTACGACACCAGTGGCAGGGCCACCCTCGCCGCCGACACACCCAGCAGCGGCAGCATCGTCGTCCCCGGCCGCCTCCTTGCTGACGTCACCAACACCCTGCCCGACAGCATGGTCGAACTCACCGCCGACGACGATGTCCTGACGGTCACCGCGCCCGGCAACCAGTTCACCCTGCCGCTGCTGCCCGCCCGCGAATACCCGGCACTGCCCAAGGCGCCCGCCGCCACCGGCACCGCCGACGACGCCGAGTTCGCCGCCGCCGTCAAAGACGTGGCCACCGCCGCCATGGCCACCAAGGACGCGGTGGGCCAGGTCGAGGGCCTGGGCGGCATCCGGGTTCGCGCACAGGGCGAACGCCTCGAACTCACGGCCACCGACCGCTACCGGATCGCGTGGCGCACCCTGCCCTGGCAGCCGAACGGTCCCGCCGACGACACCATGCTCATCACCGCACCCACCCTGGCTGACATCGCCAAGTCGCTCGGCAGCGGCGAGGTGGACATCAGCTTCCCCGAGCCCGGCGGCGGCATGGCGGGCTTCGCCACCACCGACCGCACGGTGGCGGTACGCACCCGGGTCGGCGGCTTCCCGCCCGTCGAAAACCTCGTGCCCAAGGCCGAGGCGGCCACCGGCTACGCCGAGTTCGACCCGGCCGAGCTGGCTGCCGCCGCCCGCAGGGTCGCTGTGGTGGGAGAGAAGAGTCGGCAGGTGCGGGTCACACTGCGAGGCGACCACGCCGAGGTTGCGGCCCGTGGCGACGGACCCTCCGCCAACACCAGCGTCGAAACCACGATCGACGGCATAGACGATGGGTTCGTCATCGGCTTCAACTCCGAGTTCCTCACCACCGTGCTCGCCCCGATCACCGACCGGGTCCGCATCTGGCTGTACACGCCCACCCGGCCCGTGCTCATCGAACCCCTGGACGACACCCCGTACCGGGCCGTCCTCATGCCCGTCCGCATCAAGCAGTAGCCGTGCCGAGGGCGTCCCGCATGTCCTCAGCAAGCGGGACGCCCAGCACTAGGAGACCACATGCCGATCCGCATCGGCCGCTGGCAGATCGAACTCCACCAGCGCGCCATCTACATCACCCGCGAACCCGACCCCAACTGCCCCGACTGCCGCGGCAGCCAGGGCGCCTGGCAGACCCACGACTCCGGCGGCGACTGGGACGAATGCCACTGCCTCGACCAACTCCGCACCTGGCGACTGCCCCTCTGGCGGCGCCGCCCCTACCCGATCGAGAGGCCCTTCTGATGGCCCCCATTACCTGCCCCTGCGGCGACACCGCCGGACCCTTCGTTCGCGTCAACAGCCGCCACCTCTGCGAAGACTGCGCCGACAAGAAGAAGGGCGGTGGCCAGTGACCGCGCCCACCATGCCGACCACGGCCGAGCTGATCGGCCACTTCCAGCCCGGCTCCCCGGAGTGGCACGCCGCCCGCGCCAACGGCATAGGCGGCAGCGAGATAGCCGCCGTCCTCGGCCTCAGCCCCTACGAATCCCGCTTCAGCCTCTGGCACCGCAAGAAGAACCTCGTCGAACCCGCCGAGCAGTCCGACGTCATGGAATGGGGACACCGGCTCGAGGACGCCATCGTCGGCAAATACGCCGAGGAACACCCCGAGCAGACCGTGGTCCCCGCCGCCACCTACCACGCCCCCGGCCGACCGTGGTGGATCGTCAACCCGGACCGGCTGGCCATCAACCCCGACGGCAGCATCGACGTGGTCGAGGCCAAGAACCAGCGCATGGACGACGAGTGGGGCGAGCCCGGCACCGACCAGGTTCCCATCTGGTACCGCTGCCAGGTCGCCTGGTACTGCGGCGCCCTCGCCGCCCGCCGGGGCCGCCTCCCGGTCTTGATCGGCGGTAGCGAGTACCGCGAGTACGTGGTCGAACCCACCGCGGCGGAGATCGAGACGCTCGCCGAAGCGGGAGCCGAGTTCATGCGCACCCTCGCCGACAACGAGCGGCCCGACATCGACGGCCACTCCGCCACCTACCAGGTGGTGAAAGCCCTCCCTGAGGGGCTTGAGGACGTCGACGTGCCCGTGACCGAGGCCGACCGCGACCGCTACTTCGCCGCACTGGCGGCCTTCACCGAGGCCGAGACCGAAAAGCGAGCAGCTGCCGCCGTCCTCCTCGACCAGATCGGCAACGGCCGACGCGCCACCTACGACCGCAAGACGGTCGCCACCCGCACCGTCCGCAACGGCAAGACATACAGCCTCCAGCCCGCACGAAACAGGAGCACCGCCGCATGACCGAGAACCCCATCAGCAACGCCGTCGCCGTCCGCGACAACGGGCCCGCCGCACAGATCGAGCAGTACCGCGACGAGTACGCCGCCCTCGTCCCCTCCCACGTCAACGCCGACCAGTGGATCCGCCTCGCCGTCGGCGCCATCCGCGGCAACAAGGACCTGATGCAGGCCGCCCAGACCGACGTCGGCGTCTTCCTCCGAGAACTGAAGACCGCGGCCCGCCTCGGCCTGGAGCCGGGAACCGAGCAGTTCTACCTCACGCCCCGCAAGAGCAAGGCCCACCGAGGCCAGAAGATCATCAAGGGGATCGTCGGCTACCAGGGCATCGTCGAGCTCATCTACCGGGCCGGCGCCGTCTCCTCCGTCATCGTCGAGACCGTCCGTGAGCGCGACGGCTTCCGGTACGTGCCCGGCCGCGACGAGCGCCCCGTCCACGAGATCGACTGGTTCGGCGCCGACCGCGGGGCCCTCGTAGGCGTGTACGCCTACGCCCTCATGAAGGACGGCGCCACCTCCAAGGTGGTCGTCCTCAACCGCAAGCAGGTCATGGAGGCCAAGGCCAAGTCGGACGGAGCCCACTCCGAGTACTCCCCGTGGAACACCAACGAGGAAGCGATGTGGCTCAAGACGGCTGCCCGCCGCCTCGCCAAATGGGTGCCGACCTCCGCCGAGTACATGCGCGAGCAGCTCCGCGCACAGGCCGAAGTCGCGGGCGAACTCGCTGCAGCACCGTCCGTCGCCGACGTGCCCGCCATGCCGCAGCCGACCGCCCTGGACGACGCCGACCCCGACGAGGTCGTCGAAGGCGAACTCATGGACGAGGACACCGCCGCCTAACCCACCCTCAACGGGTCGCCCCCGAGGCAGACGGGGGCGACCCACCCCAAGGAGTAGCACATGACCGACAAGACCATGCACCGCACCGAGACCGACCTCCGGGTCGCGCTCACCACACTCGCCGAGCGGTGGGAGCAGATGGCCGACCGGGCGCCCGAGCACCCCAAGTACCTGTACATCGACCCGCTCACCCCCGCCCAGAGGGACGAGCACGCCCGCGGCGCCGCCTACCGCAAGGCCGCCAGCGACCTCCGCGACGTGCTCCGCACCGGCCGCATCCCGCACGACCTGCTGACCGACGCCGAGCTCGAGACGCACGGCACTGCCCAGTAGGGCATCCCGGGCCGCCCGCACCCGTAATGCGGGCGGCCCCACCCCTCCACGGAACCACACCCGGAAGGACCCGTCATGGCCCAGCCCGCCTACCCGCTCCGCGTCCGCCTGTACGGCGGCCGCAACACCCACGCCGCCCGGGAAACCGTTGACGCTGCCGCCGAAACAGCTTGCCAGACCTTCATAGACATCCTGGCAGAGAACCACTGGCTCGATGGCGACACCATGGTCACGTGCAAGCGCTGCACCCGCGCCCTGAACGAGGGCGGTGCCCAGTGACCCGCCGCCTCACCCCGGCCGAGCGCCTCGCCGCCGCCGACAAGAACACCACCCTCGAGCAAATCGTCCAGGCCGACACGTGGGACCGCTTCCTCGTCGAGCAGGCCGTCTGGCACTTCGGGCTGGCCTGCGAGGAATGGTCCGCCAACGATCTGCGCGACGTGCTCCCCGAGCTCGGCCACGGCTATCTCGGCGCCGCCATCAACGCCCTGGCCCGCGGCGGCGTCATCACCAAAACCGGGCAGCTCGTGCCCTCCACCAGCGGACCCACCCACGGCCACGGCATCTACGTGTGGACATTGACCGACAAAGGGCGGGCCATAGCCGCACAGCGGCGGGCCGGGCACACGGAGCGTGCCGCATGAGTAACGAGCCCACCTGTCGGCGGCGGGTGAATCGTGACCCACTTTGGTCGGGTGAAATGTGACCCAGTTTGGGATGGTTCAGTCGTTGTCGGTTCGGTCGGTGGGGACGCGTCCGAGTTCGCGTCCGCGCATGCGGTAGGA
>NZ_JAEEAP010000151.1 GCF_016103465.1 Streptomyces sabulosicollis | reverse complement strand
GGCTGGCCGCCGGGATCGCGGTGGCGGTGAAGGCGCTGCGGCCGGATGTGCGGGTGGTGGGGGTGCAGGCGGAGGGCGCCGCGGCGTATCCGCCGTCGCTGGCGGCCGGGCGGCCGGTGACGATCGACGCGCCCGTGACGATGGCCGACGGCATCAAGGTGGGGCGGCCGGGCGATGTGCCGTTCCAGATCATCGAGAACCTCGTCGACGAGGTCCGTACGGTCACCGAGGACGAGCTGTCCAGCGCGCTGTTGCTCTGCCTGGAGCGGGCGAAGCTGGTGGTGGAGCCGGCGGGTGCGAGCCCGGTGGCCGCGCTGCTGTCGGCGCCGGAGTCCTTCGAGGGCCCGGTGGTCGCGGTGCTCTCGGGCGGCAACGTCGATCCGCTGCTGATGCAGCGCATCCTGCGGCACGGCATGGCCGCGGCGGGGCGCTATCTGTCGCTGCGGCTGCGGCTCACCGACCGGCCGGGCGCGCTGGCCACGCTGCTGGGGGTGCTGTCGACGCTGGACGCCAATGTGCTCGACGTCAGCCATGTACGCACCAACCCGCGGCTCGGGCTGAGCGAGGCCGAGGTGGAACTGCACCTGGAGACGAAGGGGCCGGACCACTGCGAGGACGTCCGTGAGGCGCTGCGCGGCGCCGGGTACACGGTGATGGCCTGACCGCCGGGGACGGGTCCGAGCCCGGGGGCGGGTCTGTTCATTTCATTCGCTTCGCGTATGTCGCGATGTATCGCGTCTCGGTTACGATTGCCGTCCAGTTGCCGCCGTGCGCTGCCCATATGGGCGGACTTATGCCTTGATTGAGTCTGGAACTGACCCAACCCCGGGAGTGCCAACATGCCAGGCGCTATTCACGCCGAGGGTCTGGTGAAGACCTTCGGTGACGTAAGGGCTCTGGACGGCGTCGATCTCGACGTACCGGAAGGAACCGTGCTCGGACTGCTCGGCCCCAATGGCGCCGGCAAGACCACCGCGGTGCGCGTGCTCACCACGCTGCTGCGCCCGGACAGCGGGACGGCGGTGGTCGCGGGGGTGGACGTACTCAAGAACCCCAACGAAGTCCGTCGCTCCATCGGGCTGTCCGGCCAGTTCGCCGCCGTGGACGAATACCTGACCGGCCGTGAGAACCTCCAGATGGTCGGCCAGCTCTACCAGATGGGGGCTCGCGCGGCCAAAGCCCGCGCGAGTGAACTGCTGGAGCGGTTCGGCCTCGCGGAGGCGGCCGACCGCACCGCCAAGACGTACTCCGGCGGAATGCGCCGTCGGCTGGACCTCGCCGCGGCCCTGGTGGTCAGCCCGCCCGTGATGTTCATGGACGAGCCCACCACCGGTCTGGACCCGCGCAACCGGCAGGCGCTGTGGGAGGTCATCCAGGAGCTGGTGGCCGGTGGTACGACGCTGCTGCTGACCACGCAGTATCTGGAGGAGGCGGACCACCTGGCGCATGACATCTGTGTGATCGACCGCGGCCGGGTCATCGCCCGCGGCACCTCCGACCAGCTCAAGGCCCGTACGGGCGGGGAGCGCGTGGAGGTCGTGGTGCACGAGCGCGAGGACATCGCGGCCGCCGAGGAGGTGCTGCGGGTCCTGGGCAAGGGCGAGACGGCCGTGCAGGAGCACACCCGTAAGGTCGTCGTCCCGGTCGTGGGCGGGGCCAAGCTGCTCGCCGAGGTCATCCGGGAACTGGACACCCGCGGTGTGGAGATCGACGACATCGGACTGCGCCGCCCGACCCTGGACGACGTATTCATCTCGCTCACCGGCCATGGCGCCGGGAAGGGGGAGGCGAAATGAGCACGATGAGCGATTCCCTGGTCATCGCCCGACGGAATCTGATCCGGATGACCAGAATTCCGGAGATGGTGCTTTTTGGCCTGGTTCAGCCGGTGATGTTCGTGGTCCTCTTCACGTACGTCTTCGGTGGCTCGATGAAGATCGGCGACAGCACCGACCCGGACGTCTACAAGAACTTCCTGATGGCCGGGATCTTCGCGCAGACCGTGACCTTCGCCACCGCGGGCGCGGGCGCGGGGATCGCCGAGGACATGCACAAGGGCCTGATCGACCGGTTCCGCTCGCTGCCGATGGCCCGGGGCGCGGTGCTCACCGGCCGGACCTTCGCCGACCTGGTGCAGACGACGCTCACCCTGGTGGTGCTGGCCGTCGTCGCGCTGATCGTGGGCTGGCGCCCCGGCTTCGCGGAGTCGACCAACGTCGGGAAGATCCTGGGCGGCTTCGGCCTGCTGCTTCTCCTGGGGTACGCCTTCACCTGGATCGGCGCGCTGATCGGGCTGTCCGTCCGCACCCCGGAGGCGGCGACCTCCGGCGGTCTGATCTGGCTGTTCCCGGTCACGTTCATCTCGAACGCCTTCGTGGACTCCCGCCAGATGACGCCCTGGCTGCGGCACATCGCCGAGTGGAACCCGTTCAGCGCCACCGTCCAGGCGTGCCGTGAGCTCTTCGGCGACCCCGGTCTGTCCTCGTCCGGCGCCTGGCCGATGCAGCATCCGGTCTGGGCGTCGCTGATCTACTCGGCCCTGATCATCGTGGTCTTCCGGACACTGGCGGTGCGCAAGTACCGCTCGGCCACCGCCTGAGCGGCCCTCGAGGAGGACGCCGCCTGCGCCCCTCGAGGAGGACGCCGCCTGAGCGGTTCTTCGGGAGCACGGGGGCGAGGGGGAGCCCCGGCCGTCCGGCCGGGGCTCCACACCGGGCGTTCACGCCTGGTAGGGCTTGGCCTCCAGGATCCGCACCGAGGCGGTGCGGCCGTTGGGCAGCTCGTACTCCGCGTCCTGGCCGACCTTCTTGCCGTTCACACCCGAACCCAGCGGGGACTGCGGCGAGTAGGTCTCGACGTCCGCGCTGGCGTACTCACGAGAAGCGAGCAGGAAGGTCAGGGTGTCGTCGGGGTCGCCGTCGAAGGCGATGGTGACCACCATGCCGGGGGCGACCACGCCGGTGTCCGCAGGGGCCTCGCCGACCTTCGCGTGCTGCAGGAGCTGCGTCAGCTGACGCACTCGGAGTTCCTGCTTGCCCTGCTCCTCCTTGGCGGCGTGGTAACCCCCGTTCTCCCGGAGGTCACCCTCCTCCCGGGCAGCCTCGATCTTCTTCGCGATCTCGACACGTGCGGGACCCGACAGGTACTCCAGCTCGGCCTTGAGCTGGTCGTACGCCTCCTGGGTCAGCCAGGTGACGTTCTCGCTGGTCTGGGTCACAGGTGCTCCTCGTCGGTGCTGGGAATACAAATGAACGCCCTACTCAGAAGGGTGCGCCTTCAAAGCCGGGCGAAACCACGAGCCTAACAATTCCGGCAAGAAACGGGGAGGAGGGAACTGGGCGCAATGCGTAGGAAACCCGTCAGCGCTGGTCAGATCGGGTCGGGCGCCCGACACGTCCAGTTCGATTATCGAACAGGCTCGCAGCCGATCAGCTCGGCGCTGGTCGCCCGGGCCGTGGTGCGCACGGTCACGACCTTGACCAGGTCGTCCTCGCGCTGGCCGAAGGTGAAGTCCTTCCGTCCCACCTCGTCGTGGTACTCGTCCAGGGTACGCACCGTGCAGACACCGGTGGCGTCCTTGTCCTTGGTGATCTCCAGCCGGACCTCGACGGCGTCGTCGGCGACCACCTTGAAACCGGTCAACCGGCCGCTGACGTCCTGACCGGCGATGTAGTCGTACCCGAACCACGCGATCAGGGCCAGCAGCCCGGCACCGAGCACCGCGCCGACGATCTTCAGCGTACGGTCGGCCCGCGCATCCGCGGACCGGCCGTAACGACCGTCGGGCAGCCCCTCGCGCACCGCGGCCATGGGCGTTCCTCCTGCTGGGGGAGAGATCGGAATTATTCGTCCCCGGTTTAGGTCACTATAGAAGCCGTCTTCCACGACGAATCACTGAGGATCGAACTTGACTGAGCAGCTGCGTTTGATGGCCGTGCACGCGCACCCCGATGACGAGTCGAGCAAGGGCGCGGCCACCATGGCCAAGTACGTGTCCGAGGGGGTGGATGTGCTGGTCGCCACCTGCACAGGCGGGGAGCGCGGCTCCATCCTCAACCCCAAGCTCCAGGGTGACCCCTACATCGAGGAGCACATTCACGAGGTCCGCGCCAAGGAGATGGACGAGGCGCGCCAGATCCTCGGCGTCAAGCAGGAGTGGCTGGGCTTCGTGGACTCCGGACTGCCCGAGGGCGATCCGCTGCCGCCGCTGCCCGAGGGCTGCTTCGCGCTGCAGGACGTGGAGGCCGCGGCGGAGCCCCTGGTGAAGCTGATCCGCACGTTCAAGCCGCAGGTGATCACCACCTATGACGAGAACGGGGGCTATCCGCACCCCGACCACATCATGACCCACAAGATCACGATGGTGGCCTTCGAGGCGGCCGGTGACCCCGAGAAGTACCCCGAGGCCGGGGAGCCCTGGCAGCCGCTGAAGCTCTACTACAACCAGGGCTTCAACCGGGCGCGCACCGTGGCGCTGCACGAGGCGCTGCTGGCCCGCGGGCTGGACTCGCCGTACGGGGAGTGGCTGGAGCGCTGGAAGACGTTCGACCGGCCCGAGCGCACCCTGACCACCTATGTGCCCTGCGCCGACTACTTCGAGATCCGCGACAAGGCGCTGATCGCGCACCGTACGCAGATCGACCCCGACGGCGGCTGGTTCCGGGTGCCCATGGACATCCAGAAGGAGGTCTGGCCCACCGAGGAGTACGAGCTCGCCAAGTCGCTCGTGGACACCTCCCTCCCCGAGGACGACCTCTTCGCGGGCATCCGCAACAATTGAGCCCATGATGAGCGCCACCAGCACCCTCGCCATGACGCATCTCGTCCCGCTCGCCAAGGACCTGGATGAGAACAAGGTGACCCCGGGCGTCCTCGGTTTCATCGTCTTCGCCGTGATCGGCGCGGCGGTGTGGCTGCTGATGAAGTCCATGAACAAGCACATGAAGCGGGTGAACTTCGAGGAGGCACCGGAGGCGCCCGGCAAGACTCCGGCCGGCAAGACTCCGACGGTGGCCTCCGCCGAAGCCACCAAGGGCACCAAGGGCGAGGAGCGCACGGCCTGACCCCTGGCCGGGCCCGACCGCGTGCCCCGCGCGAGCGGGACCGAGCGGCCCGGCCGGACCTCCCCTGCGGCCCCGGCCGGACCTTCCCTGCGGCTCCCCTGCGGCCCCGGCCGGACCCCACGGCCCGGCCCGTCGCGTCGCGTGGGCGCGACCGGCCATGACGGTGCCGCGGACGATCGACGGCATCTCCACCCACGTCCAGCGGAGCGCTCAGGCGCGGGGCCGGTCCGGCAGCACGGCCATGACCTCGCGCGAGTGGCGGCTCGGCACCATGCCGAGCTGCCATGCCTGCCACCCCGTCTCCGGCTCGACGCCGCGCTCCAGCACCAGCGCGAACGCCTCCGCGCACCCCTCCAGCCGGGAATCGCCCGCCGTGCCCTCCGCGCGCATCTCCCGCACCAGCTCCGCCAGCTCCTCCTGGGCCACCGCCGTGCCGATGACCGAGCCGCCCGCGGAGGCGAACGGCAGCAGGGTGCAGCGCAGGAACCGGGCCCAGGAGCGGCCGCGCCGGTCCCCGTAACCCGCGAACAGCACGGCCGCCTCGTCGACCAGCTCCAGCGCCTGCGCCGCCTTGCCGTTTCCCGCGTCGATCACCGCCAGCTCGACACAGGACCACGCCTCGCCATGGGCCACGCCCACCCGGTGGAAGTCCTGCCGCGCGTCCTGGAGCAGCTGCCGGGCGAAGCCGCTGTTGCGCAGCGAGCCCGTCTGCGCCGCCCGCAGATCACGGGTGACCCGCGCCGAGTGGTGCCGGGCACACGCCAGCCCGTACACATCCCGCATCCGGCTGAACATCGTGCGGGCCCGCTCCAGCTCGCGCACCGCCGAGTCGTGGTCGCCTCGCTCCTCCAGCGCCTGGCCCAGGTAGTACAGCGTCCACGCCTCACCGCGCGCGTCCTCGTTCTCCCGGTGGCGGATGAGGGCCTGGCGCAGCTGGTCGACGGCCACCGACGCCTCCCCGGCCACCAGCCGGGCCCGGGCGAGCTGGGTGAGCGCCCATGCCTCACCGCGCTGGTCATGGGTGCGGCTGTAGGCGTCCAGCGCGTCCCCCAGCTCGGCCTCGGCGCGCGGCACATCGCCCATCCGCAGACATGCCTGGCCGAGCTGGAAGTGCGCCCACGCCTGCCCGTGCAGGCTCTCGCTCTCCCGGTGCAGCTCCAGGGCCTCGCCCAGCAGCTCCAGCGCCTCGGCCAGCCCGCCGCGGTCGCGCTCCACCGCCGCCAGGGCGTGCATCGTCCAGGCCCGGTCGCCACGCAGCTCCTCGGCCCGCTGAAGCTCCAGCGCCTCGCGCAGCTTCGCCGCGGCCTCCACGAGATTGCCCTGGTGGTGCAGGGTGATGCCGAGACTGCACAGGGCACGGGCCGCGCCCGCCTGGTGCTGCGCCTCGAAATACAGGTCCACCACCGAGGAGAGCGTGGTGCGCGCCTGGTCCAGCTCGCCGAGCTGGCGGGCCGCGATACCGGTACGCCACTGCACGGACCGCATCAGCAGCCCCTGGTCGACGGCCTGGGTGAGCTCGCTGATCTCGCCCAGCCGGTAGAGATCGCCGCGCAGCAGGCAGTAGTCGCACAGCGCGCCCAGGAGGTGGAGCACCGCGGACTGGTCCACGCCCTCGGCGTGGCGCAGCGCGGCGGTGATGAAGCTCGATTCGTCGTCCAGCCAGCGCAGCGCCGCGTCCAGCGAGGCGAAGCCATGGGCCGCGCCCTTGCCGAAGATGTCGGCACGGGTGGAGGTCTTGCCGTCGACCAGCCGGATCACCGAGTCCGCGAGCTCGGCATAGCTGCGGATCAGCCGCTCCTGCGCGGCGGTGCGCTGCTCCGGCTGCTCCTCGTCCAGCAGCCGGGCGTGGGCGAAGGAGCGCACCAGGTCGTGGAGGCGGTAGCGGCTGCCGCGCACATGCTGGATCAGCCCGGCCCGGCCGAGCGCCTCCAGATGGCGGCCGGCCTCCTGCTCATCGGTGTCCAGCAGCGCCGCGGCCGCCGCGCCGCCCAGGCTGGCCCGCCCGGCCAGCGCCAGCCGGCGCAGCAGCCGCCGGGCGCCCTCCTGCTGGTCGGCGTACCGCAGCCACAGGGCGCGCTCGATCGCGCCCACCGGGCCGTACGCCTCCAGGTCGGTGACCAGGGCGGCGGGGGAGCGGGGGCCGAGCGAGGAGCCCGCGATCCGCAGCGCCAGCGGCAGCCGCCCGCACAGCTCGGCGATCCGCTCCACGGACTGCCCGTCGTAGGGCCCCGCGCCGGTGGGCTCCTCGGCGGAGGCCCGCAGCAGCTCCTCGGCGCCCGGCTCGTCCAGGGGGCCCACCTCGATCCGGTGCACCCGGGCGGCGAGGTCGTCCGGCAGGCCGAGCGGGGTGCGGGAGGTGATCAGAACCAGGCTGTCGGACCGCTCGGGGATCAGCGTGCGCACCTGCTCGGCGTCGTGGGCGTCGTCGAGCACGATGGTGACCGGCAGCCCGGTCAGATACTGGTGATACAGCTCGGTGAGCCGTTTGATGTGCTGGTCCTGCGAGGAGCGCTCCCGGAAGAGCAGCTGGTCACGGGGTGCGCCGAGCCGGTTCAGCAGATGCAGCAGCGCGTCGCGGGTGGGCAGCGGGGCCTGCTCGGGGCTGTCGCCGCGCAGATCGACCAGGCACGCGCCGCGGAACTCATCGCGCAGATGGTGGGCCGCCCGCACGGCCAGCATCGTCCGGCCCGAGCCCGGCGGGCCCTCCAGCAGCACCACCGTGGGCTTGGTCTCGGTGGACGCGCGGGCCTGCCGCACCCACTGCGCGATCTGCGTGATCTGCGCATGGCGGCCGGCGAACGGGCCGTCCGCCTCGGGGAGGTGGGCGAAGGACTGCTCCAGCACGGTGCGCCTGCGGGCCGCCTGGCTGCGGTCCGTGCCGCGCAGCCTCGGCTGACCGGTGGCGGAGGCGGACCGCTTCGCCGCACCGCCGCCCTGGCGGGTGGCGGCCGTGGTCATCCGGTGCTGGTCGATGAACGGCCGGATGCCCCGCACCTCGACCGCCGTGAGCCACTGCAGCCGCAACTGCTCGGCCCCACCCGGCTGGTTGCGCAGCGCGGCCTGGCGGTGGGCGGCGGGCCAGTGGCTCGCGGTGAGCTTGACGACGGCGGCGGCCGACCCGGCCACGGCGGCCGTGACACCCGCGCCCAGCGCGGTGCCCGCCGAGGTGCCGTACCCGAGATCCGCGCCGAAGGCCGCCACCGCGGCGACCGTCGCGGCCAGTGCCGGGGTGCCGAGCTGCCCGCGCGACAGCCGCGCCGAGAGCGGTCTGCTGCCCGCGTCCGACTCGTCCAGCGCGCGCACATACGCCCCGTACTCCTCCGCGGCGGTGGCGGCCATCTCGTCGAGCGCGCCGCGCGCCCGGCTGAGCAGCACCCCGCCGTCGGTGCGCCCGCCCGAGCGGCGCACCTCCTCCTCCACGGCCCGCGACAGCAGCCGCTCGACCTCCGTCCGGTGGCTGTCCCGCAGCACCGCCAGTGACCCTGGCATGTGATCCCCCTCCTGCAGCAGTGCCCTCAGTGTTCCGTTTCTGGCTCTTATCCGGCAGTCCTGTGGATAACTCCCCTGTGGATAACTTCGCCTGCCCCGCCGGGTGGGGGAGGATGGACCCATGCCGAACCGTCTGGCGCACGAGACGTCCCCCTATCTGCTCCAACACGCCGAGAACCCGGTCGACTGGTGGCCGTGGTCGGACGAGGCGTTCGAGGAAGCGCGTCGCCGTGGAGTGCCCGTGCTGCTGAGCGTCGGCTATTCGAGCTGTCACTGGTGCCATGTCATGGCGCACGAGTCGTTCGAGGACAAGGCGACCGCCGACTATCTCAACGCCCACTTCGTCTCCGTGAAGGTCGACCGCGAGGAGCGGCCGGACGTCGACGCGGTGTACATGGAGGCGGTGCAGGCCGCCACCGGCCAGGGCGGCTGGCCCATGACCGTCTTCCTGACCCCCGAGGCCCAGCCGTTCTACTTCGGCACGTACTTCCCGCCCCGGCCCCGGCCCGGTATGCCGTCCTTCCGGCAGGTGCTGGAGGGGGTGAGCGCCGCCTGGTCGGACCGCCGCGAGGAGGTGCGGGACGTCGCCGGCCGGATCGTGGAGGACCTGTCCCAGCGCGGCGGCATCGCCCTGGGGCCGGACGCGCCCCAGCCGCCCGGCGCCGAGGATCTGCACAGTGCGCTCATGGCCCTGACCCGCGAATTCGACGCCACCCGCGGCGGGTTCGGCGGAGCGCCGAAGTTCCCGCCGTCCATGGCGCTGGAGTTCCTGCTGCGCCACCACGCCCGCACCGGCTCCGAGGGCGCGCTCCAGATGGTGTCGGCCACCTGTGAGGCGATGGCCCGCGGGGGGATCTACGACCAGCTCGGCGGCGGTTTCGCCCGCTATTCCGTCGATGCCACCTGGACCGTGCCCCACTTCGAGAAGATGCTGTACGACAATGCGCTGCTGTGCCGTGTCTACGCCCATCTGTGGCGGGCCACCGGCTCGGACCTCGCGCGCCGGGTGGCCCTGGAGACGGCGGACTTCATGGTCCGCGAGCTGCGCACCACACAGGGCGGCTTCGCCTCCGCGCTGGACGCCGACAGCGACGACGGCACCGGCAGGCATGTCGAGGGCGCGTACTACGTGTGGACCCCCGAGCGGCTGAGCGAGGTGCTGGGCGAGGCCGACGCGGAGTTCGCCGCCGGATATTTCGGCGTGACGCGGGAGGGCACCTTCGAGCACGGGGCCTCCGTGCTCCAGCTGCCCGACGGGGAGCGGCTGACCGACGCCGCCCGGGTCTCCTCCGTACGGGAGCGGCTGCTGGCCGCCAGGGAGCTGCGGGCCCGCCCCGGCCGCGACGACAAGATCGTCGCCGCCTGGAACGGGCTGGCCATCGCGGCGCTCGCCGAGACCGGCGCCTATTTCGACCGCCCCGACCTGGTGGACGCCGCGACCGAGGCCGCCGAGCTGCTGGTCCGCATCCACATGGACCAGCGCGGGCGGCTGGCCCGCACCTCGCTCGACGGCACCGCGGGCGGCCACGCGGGCGTGCTGGAGGACTACGGGGACGTGGCCGAGGGCTTCCTCGCCCTGTCCGCCGTCACCGGCGACGGCGCGTGGGTGGAGTTCGCCGGGCTGCTCCTGGACACCGTGCTGAGCCGGTTCACCGACGAGGACGGCACGCTGTTCGACACCGCTGATGACGCCGAGGCGCTCATCCGCCGCCCCCAGGACCCGACGGACAACGCCGCGCCGTCCGGCTGGACGGCCGCCGCCGGGGCCCTGCTGTCCTACGCCGCCATCACCGGCAGCACCCCCCACCGGGAGGCCGCCGAGCGCGCCCTCGCGGTGGTGAAGGCCCTCGGATCCCGGGCACCCCGCTTCATCGGCTGGGGCCTGGCGGTGGCCGAGGCCCGGCTCGACGGGCCGCGCGAGGTGGCCGTGGTCGGCCCCGGCGACGACCCGGCGACCCGCGCCCTGCACCGCGCCGCGCTGCTCGCCACCGCCCCCGGAGCGGTCGTCGCGGTCGGCGAGCCCGGCTCCGGCGAAATCCCGCTCCTCCAGGACCGCCCCCTGCTGGAGGGCCGCCCGGCGGCCTATGTGTGCCGCGGCTTCACCTGCGACGCGCCCACGGCCGATGTGGAGGCCCTGACGGCCAAGCTGGGGAGCTGAGCGGCCGCTCGGCTTCGGCCCGCGTTCGGCTCCGGGCCTGCGTTCGGCTCCGGGCTTGCGTTCGGTTGAGCGATCGGGCGGGGGCCGACCGAGGTCCCGGGGCGGCCCGGCCGGTGCCCCGGGGCCGGACCCGGCCAGGCCCCGGCCCCGGGGCACCCTGAGTCACCCCCGGTCCACAGCGGGGAGCCAGCGGGGGTCCCCGGGCACATCACAGCGGCAGGCCGCGGGAGACCAGGTCCAGCGCTCGGTCGATGGCGGTTGCCATGTCGTCGGGGCGGGTGGCGGGCCCGGGGGTCTTCGGCGTGGCGCCCGTCGGCCCGTGGTCCAGGCAGTGGAAGACGGCTTCCCGCAGGGCGCCGAGGACGGCGCCCACCGCGACGCGCACCTCGAAGTCGTCCGGGGCCCGGCCGCTGCGCTCGGCCAGGGCCTCGCCCAGCAGCGCCCCGGTGTCGGCCAGGCCCCCGCTCATCCGAGCGCGCAGCGCCGGGACCTGCCGTACCAGGGTCAGCCGGGCCAGCAGTTCCTCGCGGCCCGCGCCCGCCGACGGCCCCAGCAGCCCCACGAGGGCATGGCGCAGGGAGACGGCCGGGGGTTCGTCCGGTGGCCGCTCGCGGATCGCCTCCGCCATGAGCGCGTCGTACTCGTCGCTGAGGACGATGTCCTCCTTGGCGGCGAAGTAGCGGAAGACCGTGCTGGTCGAGACGTCGGCGGCCGCCGCGATCCGGTCCACCGGAGTGGCCTCGTAGCCCTGCTCCGCGAAGAGCCGGAGGGCGGCGCGCCGGATCGCCTGCCGGGTCTTGATCTTCTTCCGCTCCCGCAGCCCGGGCGCGCGTCCGCGTCCGGCTTCGGCCTCCCGTTCGGCTTCGGCCTCGCGTTCGGTTCCGGGCTTGCGTTCGGGCTGGGACGAGGGTGGTGGTGTGGCCTTGGGCATCTCAGGCGTGCTGGTAGGCCACCAAGGAGATGCCGACGTAATGCACGACGAAGGCGGCCAGCGTGAAGCTGTGGAACACCTCGTGGAAGCCGAACCAGCGGGGCGAGGGGTTGGGGCGCTTGGTGCCGTAGATCACCGCGCCCACGCTGTAGAGCAGCCCGCCGACGATGATCAGCGTCATCACGGCGATGCCGCCGGTGCGCAGGAAGTCGGGCAGGAAGAAGATGGCCGCCCAGCCCAACGCGATGTAGCACGGGGTGTACAGCCAGCGCGGGGCGCCGACCCAGAAGACACGGAAGGCGATTCCGGCGAGCGCCCCGGCCCACACCAGCCACAGCAGCAGCTGCTGTTTGCCGTGTGGCAGGAGCAGCAGCGTGAAGGGCGTATAGGTGCCCGCGATGATCAGGAAGATGTTGGCGTGGTCCAGCCGCCGCAGCACCGCGGCCGTGCGCGGCCCCCAATCGCCGCGGTGGTAAAGGGCGCTGGTGCCGAACAGTGCGCAGGCGGTGAGCGTGTAGATGGCACAGGCCAGCCGCCCGCGCGGACTGTCGGCGAGGGCCGTCAGCACCACGCCCGAGACCAGCGCGGCGGGAAACATACCGGCGTGCAGCCAGCCACGCAGCATCGGCTTCAGCGGGAGCGGCGGGACCGCTTCGGGCCCTGGGGGGTTCTCAACGGCGGCATCGGGCGCAGCGGCAGTCATGGCGCACATGCTACCTACGCCACCGTAAGTTACCGGTTCATGTCGAGTGGTGATGGTCACCAAGGCGCCCACTGGACAGATGGCCCGTACAGTCGGATGATCAAATGAGCGCGGTCGGCACCGGATGAGCTGAGCATCCGGGTCGCAGCCCCCAAGGGGTAGCTGTCTCCATAAACGGATATGAGTGCACATATCCGTCCAAACCCTCAATCAAGACGCCGGAGCGAGTGCGGTTCCGGCGGGATGGAGCGATCGTGGCGCCCAGCAATGTGGCTTCCTCCCTCACCACCCCGAGCCCCACGAACCACCAGGAGCTCGTCTCCTGGGTCGGCGAGATCGCCGCCCTCACCCAGCCGGATCGTGTGGTGTGGTGCGACGGCTCCGAGGCGGAGTACGACCGCCTGTGCGCGGAGCTCGTCGAGAAGGGCACCTTCAAGCGCCTTGACTCGATCAAGCGTCCCAACTCGTACTACGCCGCCTCCGATCCGAGCGATGTGGCGCGCGTCGAGGACCGTACGTTCATATGCTCCGAGAAGGAGGCGGACGCGGGCCCGACGAACCACTGGAAACACCCCGACGAGATGCGCGAGATCTTCGCCGGGGAGCAGGGCGTCTTCCGGGGCTCGATGCGCGGCCGGACCATGTACGTCGTGCCCTTCTGCATGGGCCCGCTCGGCTCGCCGCTGTCCGCGATCGGCGTCGAGATCACCGACTCGGCCTATGTGGCCGTCTCCATGCGCACCATGACCCGCATGGGACAGGAGGTCCTCGACGTCCTCGGGGACGAGGGCTTCTTCGTCAAGGCCGTTCACACCCTCGGCGCCCCGCTGGAGCCGGGCCAGGCCGATGTGCCCTGGCCGTGCAACCCGACCAAGTACATCTCGCACTTCCCGGAGACGCGGGAGATCTGGTCGTACGGCTCCGGCTACGGCGGCAACGCCCTGCTCGGCAAGAAGTGCTACGCCCTGCGCATCGCCTCGGTGATGGCGCGGGACGAGGGCTGGCTCGCCGAGCACATGCTGATCCTCAAGCTCACCCCGCCGCGCGGGGAGGCCAAGTACGTGGCCGCGGCGTTCCCGAGCGCGTGCGGCAAGACCAACCTCGCGATGCTGGAGCCGACCATCCCGGGCTGGACGGTCGAGACGATCGGCGACGACATCGCCTGGATGCGGTTCGGCGAGGACGGCAGGCTGTACGCGATCAACCCCGAGGCGGGCTTCTTCGGCGTCGCGCCCGGCACCGGTGAGCACACCAACGCCAACGCGATGAAGACCCTGTGGGGGAACTCGGTCTTCACCAACGTCGCCCTCACCGACGACGGCGATGTGTGGTGGGAGGGCATGACCGAGGAGCCGCCCGCCCATCTGACCGACTGGAAGGGCAACGACTGGACCCCGGCGAGCGAGACGCCCGCGGCCCACCCCAACGCCCGCTTCACCGTTCCGGCCGGTCAGTGCCCGATCATCGCGCCCGAGTGGGAGGACCCCAAGGGCGTGCCGATCTCGGCGATCCTCTTCGGCGGCCGCCGGGCCAGCGCCGTCCCGCTGGTGACCGAGTCCTTCGACTGGCAGCACGGCGTCTTCCTCGGCGCCAACGTGGCGAGCGAGAAGACCGCCGCGGCCGAGGGCAAGGTCGGCGAGCTGCGCCGCGACCCGTTCGCCATGCTGCCGTTCTGCGGCTACAACATGGGCGACTACATGGCCCATTGGGTGGAGGTCGGCAAGAACGCCGACGCCGCCAAGCTGCCGAAGATCTACTACGTCAACTGGTTCCGCAAGGACGCCGACGGGCGCTTCGTCTGGCCGGGCTTCGGCGAGAACAGCCGGGTGCTGAAGTGGATCGTCGACCGCCTGGACGGCAAGGCGGACGGCGTGGAGACCCCGATCGGGGTGCTGCCGACGCCCGAGGCGCTGGACACCGACGGTCTGGACCTCGACGACGCCTCGCTCGAGCTGCTGCTCACGGTCGACAAGGAGGTCTGGCGCGACGAGGCCGGGCTGGTGCCCGACCACCTCAACACCTTCGGCGAGCACACGCCCAAGGAGATGTGGGACGAGTACCACGCGCTGGTGAAGCGCCTGGGCTGAGCCACCCCGCTCCGTGGGCCGGGGCCCGCGCTCCAGGCGCGGGCTCCGGCCGTGTTCACGCGCGGGCTCCGGCCGTGTTCACGCCGCGAGCCCCAGGGCGGTCGCGTGGGAGCGCATGCGCTCGGCCGCCAGCGTCGTGGCCGCCGCGTCGTCGCGGGACGTGGCCACGACCAGGGCCCATCCGGCCAGGGTGTGGGCGCGCTGGTGGAGGGCGGCGATATGCGCCGGGTCCGTCGCCGTCGCCGTGGGCGCCGCGCGCAGCGGGGCGCGGCCGTCGCGCAGGCGGGTGGCCTGCTCGGCGAGGCGCTGGGCGGCGTCGTCCAGGGCGGGGTCCGGGGTGAGGGCGCGCAGCTCGTCCGTCACGGTGAGCAGTGCGGTCAGATGTCCGGCCAGCCGGATGTCCAGCTCTTCCTCGCGGGAGCGGTGCGGGAAGTCGGGCTTGGGCTCGGCCATGCTGTGGACCGACTTGGTGCGGATCGGTTCGTACATGGATGGCCTCCAAGGGGTGAGGAGGCCATCCTAACTTAGACGCTGTCTAAAGTTGAGCAGTAACTAAAAGATCAGGGTTGGCCGTATCCATCCAGGAAGTTACCGATCCTGGTCACCGCGTCGGCCAGATCCTTCTTGGCGGGCAGTGTCACGATGCGGAAGTGATCCGGCTCGGGCCAGTTGAACCCGGTGCCGTGCACGATCATGATCTTCTCGGCCCGCAGCAGGTCCAGGACCATCTGCCGGTCATCCTTGATCTTGTAGACCTTGGGGTCCAGCTTCGGGAACGCGTACAGCGCGCCCTTGGGCTTCACGCATGTGACGCCCGGGATCTGGGTCAGCAGCTCGTACGCCGTGTCCCGCTGCTCCAGCAGCCGGCCGCCGGGGAGCACCAGGTCGTTGATCGACTGACGGCCGCCGAGCGCCGTGGCCACCGCGTGCTGCGCCGGCATATTGGCGCACAGCCGCATATTGGCCAGGATCGTCAGCCCCTCCAGATAGCTGGCGGCGTGGGACTTCGGGCCGCAGACCGCGAGCCAGCCGCTGCGGTAGCCCGCCACCCGGTACGCCTTGGAGAGCCCGTTGAAGGTCAGGGTCAGCAGGTCCGGGGCGACGGCAGTGGTCGGGGTGTGGGTGGCGCCGTCGTAGAGGATCTTGTCGTAGATCTCGTCCGAGCAGACGATCAGCTGGTGGCGGCGGGCGATGTCGGTGAGGCCGCGCAGGATCTCCTCGCCGTAGACGGCGCCCGTGGGGTTGTTCGGGTTGATGATGACGAGCGCCTTGGTGCGGTCGGTGACCTTGCGCTCGATGTCGGCGAGGTCCGGCAGCCAGTCCGACTGCTCGTCGCAGCGGTAGTGGACGGCGGTGCCGCCGGCGAGCGAGACCGAGGCGGTCCACAGCGGATAGTCGGGGGCCGGGACGAGGACCTCGTCGCCGTCGTCCAGCAGCCCCTGCATCGACATCTGGATCAGCTCCGAGACGCCGTTGCCCAGGAAGATGTCCTCGACGTCGAGGTCGATGCCCTGGGTCTGGTAGTGCTGCATCACCGCGCGCCGCGCGGTCAGCAGACCCTTGGCATCGCCGTAGCCGTGGGCGTCGCCGAGGTTCCGGAGCATGTCCTCGAGGATCTCCGGGGGGCATTCGAAGCCGAAGGTCGCCGGATTGCCGGTGTTGAGCTTAAGGATGCGGTGTCCTGCCGCCTCCAGCCGCATCGCCTCCTCGAGCACCGGGCCACGGATTTCGTAGCAGACGTTGGCGAGCTTCGTGGACTGGATCACCTGCATGTCGGCCACCTTACGGCGGTGCATCCGGGGCCGCTCGGTGTTTTTCGCCACGTGGACGGTGTACGGGGGCGCCGGGCGGCGGGGCCGCGACTCCGCGCGCCGCCCCGGGGCCGCGCCCCGCGCCGGGCTGTGTGCCGGGCTCGCGACACGCTCCGCCTGAGTTCCGCGCCGCGCTCCGCCGGTTTCGCCGAGTTCCGCCGAGTTCCGCCGCGCGCCGCGCCGCGCGCAGGGTAACGACTCTGTTTCCGGTGTTAATTTCCGCGAAAGAAGGGTTGGCCCGAACGGGTGGCGCCGTTATCGTTCACGCACTTCACCCAATCGTTCAGCTGAACGAGTAAGCGAAGGGTGCCCCCGTTCATGCCCCCGTCCACGTCATCGTCTTCGTCCCCGTCCTCGCGGATACCGCGGCGGTCGGTCCTCACCACCGCGGCGGCCGTCGCCGCGCTCGGCGGCTCCACCGCTCTGACCGGCTGCTCGGGAGCCGCCTCCGCCTCCCCGTCGAGGGCCGTGCCCACCCGCGGCCCGGCCGGGCGGCCCGACCGCGGCGGCACCCTGCGCATCGCCCGGCCGCCCGCATCCGACGCCGAGACCCTCGACCCGGCGAGCGCGCTGTCCGCGTACGAATACCTCGGCGCGCTCTACAACCGCCTGGTCCGGATCGCGCCCGACGGCACCGTCGCCCCCGACCTCGCCGAGTCCTGGGAGCCCGACGCCAAGGCGACCTCCTGGACCTTCCGGCTGCGCCGCGGCGTCACCTTCCACGACGGCCGCGCCTTCACCTCCGCCGACGCCGCCTACACCCTGCGCCACATCCTCGACAAGGCGACCGCGTCCCCGCAGGCCCCGGTGCTGTCCCCGCTGGTCGACCCGGGGCGGCTGCGCACCCCCGACGCCCACACCCTCGTCGTACCGCTGAAGAGCCCGCACGCCGAGTTCCCCAGCCTGCTCACCCACTACAACTGCTATGTCGTCCCCGAGGGCAGCGCCCGCTCCATCGGCCGCACCGGCATCGGCACCGGCCCGTTCCGGCTCGCCTCCTTCACCGCCGCCGGGCCCGGCCGGGTCACCGCCTACGCCGACCACTGGGCCGGGCGCCCGGTCCTGGACGCCATCGACTTCTTCACCGTGGCCGATATGCAGGCCCGCTCCAACGCCCTGCTCGCCGGGCAGGTCGATCTGCTCTCCCAGACCAACCTGGACTTCGCCACCGCCCGGGTCATCGCCGCGTCCGACCGCGCCACCATCGCCCGCGCCGAGAACGCCCAGTGGTACGTGCTGCCGATGCTCACCACCGAGAAGCCCTTCACCGATCCACGGGTGCGGCAGGCGATGAAGCTCGCCTACGACCCCGCGCACATCCTGAAGGCCGCCCTCCAGGGCGCGGGCACGGCCGGCTGGGACAACCCCGTCCCGCCGAACGACCCCACCCACAT
>NZ_JAEEAP010000150.1 GCF_016103465.1 Streptomyces sabulosicollis | reverse complement strand
GTCCCCGGGCGGCTCCCCGCCCCCGGGCGGCTCCGCGGCCTCCGACGGCCCCGGGGCCTCGGGCCGTACCTCCCGCTCTGCCCGCGCCCGGGGCCGTACGCCCAGGATCACCGCGATCAGCGGCACCGCCGCCAGCCCGTTGGCCAGGTACAGCCAGCGCAGCGCCCCCACCGGGGTGGCCGCGCCGTGCAGCGCGAGCCCCGCCGCGACCGAGCCCAGCCCGATCCCGGCGTTGTTGACGATGTGCCGGATGGCGAAGGCCGAGCGGCGGCCGCTCTCGGGGACGGCGGTGTCCACGATGCCCACGATCGAGGCGTAGAAGAGCCCGAAGCCCGCGCCGACGCACACCCCCGAGGCGAGCACCAGCGCCACCGAACCGGCCGGGGCCAGCAGGGCGTACCCGACCGCGAGCGCCGCCCCGCCCAGCGCGCCCACCCGGTGCGGGCTGCCCCGGTCGGCCAGCGGCCCGCCGGCCAGGGCGGCGGCGAAGCTGGCCGCGGCCATCGCGATGAAGTAGCCGCCCGCCGCCCGGCCGCCGAGCCCCAGCAACTGGCTGATGTAGATCGAGGTGAACGGGAAGCACAGCCCGTTGCCCAGACTGGACAGCAGCAGGGCGCCCATGAGCAGGCCGAAGCGGCGCCCCAGGGGCGTACGGGGCGCCGAGGCGCGTATGGCCGTCACGAGCTGAGCGCGGCGCGCACCTTGAGCAGCTCCTCGACCTCGCGCAGCTCGTACGGGGCGGGGAGGGAGAGCACCACATGGACCGCCCCGGCCTCGGCGAACCCCTCGACCAGCGGCAGCTGGTCCGGGTTGACCATCACCGTACGGGCCACCTGGCCCGGGTCCCGGCCCACCCGCTCGCACCACTGGTCCAGCACGCCGCCCAGCTCGCGGAACTCGGCGACCGGGTCCTCGGAGGCCCAGCCGTACCAGTTCCACCAGTCGGCCTCGCGGGCCACCAGCTCCAGGGTGCGCCGCCGCCCGGCGCCGCCGATCAGCAGCGGAAGCGGGCCCGCGGGGCCGGGGTTGAGCTTGGCCAGCCGCTCCTTGACGGCGGTGACGGACGCGGCGAAGGCGTCCATGCGCCCGGCCGGTCCGGGGAAGGGCAGCCCGTACTCGGCGTGCTCGGCCTCGAACCAGCCCGCGCCCAGCCCCAGCACCAGCCGCCCGCCGCTGAGCTGGTCGACGGTGCGGGCCATGTCCGCCAGCAGATGGGGATTGCGGAACGCGGTGCAGCTCACCAGCGGCCCGATGGTGGCCCGCCGGGTCTCGACCGCCATCGCGGACAGCAGTGACCAGCACTCGTAGTGGCGCCCGGCGGGATCGCCGGTGTGCGGCAGGAAGTGGTCCCAGGTCCACAGCGAGTCGACCCCGAGGGCGTCGGCCTCCCGCCACGCGGTGCGCAGCTCGGCGATTCCGGTGTGCTGGGGGTGGAGTTGCACGCCTACGCGCAGGGACACGGAGGGGAATCCTTTCTCTCGGCGGTTCGGGTCTTTTGCCGGTTGGCCCGCGTCGGACGGGCGCCACGGGCGGCTACGGCGTGACGACGACCCGGTAGACGGGCGTTTCGGCGGCCTGCTGGAGCGCCTTCTCGACCTCGTCCAGCGAGTAGCGCGCCGTGACCAGCGTCTCCAGCCGCCCGGACAGCTGCCCCCCGCGCAGCAGCTCGGCGGCGGCGCGCCAGTCGTCCGGCTCATGGCTGAAGGAGCCGGTGACGGTCAGCTGGCGGCGGTGCACCTCATAGCCGGGGAGCTCGGCGGGCGGTCCCCCCGGGCCACCGCCGTAGAGGACGATGGTGCCGCCGTCGGCGACCGCGGCGAGCGCCGAGGCGATCGCCTCCCTGGACGCGATGGTCACGAAGACCACGTCGGCCGGGGGCAGTTGGCCGACCTCCTCAGGGGTGACGGCCGCGTCGGCGCCCGCCGCCGCGATGGCGGCCAGCCGCTGCTCGTCCCGTTCGACCACCGCGACGCCGCGGGCCTGCAGATGTGAGGCGACGGCGAGGTGGAGATGGCCCATGTAACCGGCGCCGATGACGGTGACCCGGTCCCCGGCGCGGAAGCCGCCGCGGCGCAGCGAGTGGACCACGCAGGCCAGCGGCTCGCCCATGGCGGCCACGGCGGGGTCGGCGTCGCCGACCGACCACACCCGGGAGGCGGGCAGGGTGATGTACTCGGCGAGCCCGGCGCCCATGGTGATCGCGCCGTCCGCCCGCTTGTGTCCCTGGAGCGCGACACAGATGGCGGTCTGGCCGCGCCGGCAGCTGCGGCAGGCGCCGCAGCGCGGCAGCCCGTCGAGGGCGACGAGGGAGCCGACGGCGGGCATGTCCTCCAGCGCGGCGGCCTTGGCGCCGATCCGCTCGACCCAGCCGGATATCTCGTGTCCGGCGGCGGCGGGGTAGACCGTCATCCGCCCCGCGTAGAGATTGGCCTCCATGGTGCAGATGCCGCAGGCCGCGATGCGTACCAGCACCTCGGAGTCACCGATGTCGGGGACAGGTATCTCTCGGATCTCCACCTGGCCTGCGGCCGTGATGACAGCTGTCCGCATGTGAACTGCCTTCCCCGTTACGGATGTTGTGCCGGGAGGCTATGCCGGGGCGACGGGGGTGGCAAGGAAGAACGATCACATACTGGATCGCGCTCCGGAAGATGTCCTGCGGAAACCCCACCAGATGATCAGGGCTCCGGCCGCGGCGGCGGCCGCGCCGACGACGGAGGCCACGTGCATGGCGTGGACGAACCCCTCGTCGGCGATGTCCGACAGCCGGGGCAGCCGCATCTCCGCACCGAGCAGCCGGGTGGCCTCGGGCGACTCCGCGGCGCCGTCGGCGGCGCGGGACGGCAGCCCGCTCAGGCGCGGGGTGACCCGGTCGCGGTAGACGCTGACCAGGACGGAGCCGAGTACCGCCACCCCGAGGACCCCGCCGATCTGCCGCAGCGAGTTGTTGACGGCGGAGCCCGCACCGGTCCGGTCGGTGGGGAGGATCGCCATGATGGCCTCGGTGGTGGGGGCGACGGCCGCCCCCATGCCCAGGCCCTGGAGGATGAGGAAGACCCAGAACAGCGGCAGTCCGCTGTGCTCGTCGAGGAGGACGTAGGCGACGAATCCGGCGGTGGCGATCAGCATGGCCGCGGTGACGACCGGGCGCACCCCGTAGGCCCGTACCAGCCTGGCCGAGAGCGGGGCGCCCAGCAGCACGCCGAGGGCGACCGGGGCGATGGAAAGACCGCACTCCAGCGGGGTCTGGCCGTGGACCCCCTGGAGATAGAAGCTGGTGTAGTACATCGAGCCGTTGAGCCCGAAGAACGTGAGCATGACGGCGACGCTGGCGCTGGTGAACCGGATGTCGCGGAAGAGCCGGACGTCGAAGCTGGGGTTGGTGACGCGCAGTTCCACGAGGACGAAGACCCCGACCAGCAGCACGCCCCCGGCCAGTGCGCCGACGATGGCCGGATCGGTCCAGTCGTTGCGGTGGCCGCCCTCGATGACGCCCCAGACGATGGCGAACAGCCCGGCGGTGGAGAGCACCACGCCCAGCGGGTCGAACTTCTGCCGCACCCGGGTGACCACACCGGGCAGGAAGGCGAACGATCCGGCCACGCACGCCACCACGATCGGCACGTTCACCAGGAAGACCGAACCCCACCAGAAGTGGTCGAGCAGCACTCCGCTGAGCATCGGCCCGGTGGCGATCGCGATTCCACTGGAGCCCGACCAGATGGCGATCGCGGTGGCCCGGTGCCGCTCGTCGAAGACCTGGGCGATCAGGGCGAGGGTCGCGGGCATGATCAGGGCGCTGCCGATGCCCATCGCGCCGCGCGCCACGATGAGTTCGGTGGCCGAGCCGGAGTAGGCGGCCCAGGCGGAGGCCGCGCCGAACAGCACCATGCCGGTCAGCAGTAACCGGCGGTGGCCGTAGCGGTCGGCCAGCACGCCGCCGGTGAACAGCAGTACCGCGAAGACCAGGGTGTAGGAGCTGATGCTCCACTGGAGCTGATTGGGGCTGGCACCGAGCCCCTCGGTGGGGTCGGCGAGGGTCTTGAGGGCGACGTTCAGCACGGTGTTGTCCAGCCACACCGCGAGTTGGGACAGGACGAGCACCGAAAGTGCGAGCCATTGGCGGCCGGTGGGGGAGTGCGAAGGACCGGCCTGGGCGGCGTCGGTGGTCGCGGTGTTCTGTGCAGCCATGGGGGCGGCGCCTTTCGGGACCCAGGGCAAGGTGGGGGGTCCGCGTCGTATGGCAAGGGATGGCGTGCTGGCTCTAGAGGAAGTTACCAATCCGCCGAGCGGAGGCGCAGCCCCTTGCCGACACGGGGAGGTGTCGTGGCTGGAACGCGAGGGTATTTCCCGGCGGGAAGTGTCCCATAAGGAACGATCTTCCTTGCCGTGTGCCAGGGGGCTCGTTACTGTTCCCGGAAAGGGAACGGGGGTGTCCTTTGAGCCATTTCGGAATTCAACCAAATGGGCGAGTGCCTATTGACGGATTTGACGGGGAGGTGGGCGCGCGGGGCGCGGTTCGAACGGAGCCGGACATGGGGTCGGACAACCTGGAGGAGACTCTGGGCCAGGCGTTACGCCTCCTGGAGTCCGCCGTGCACCACCACCGCCGCTCCGCGCTGGCCTCGGCGTCCGCCGAACTGCCGGTGGACGGGGAGGCCGTGGCCGGGTGGGTGGCGCGGCTGGTGCTGCGCGCCGAGCGGGATGTGATCTGGAGTCTGCCGGAGGTCACGGGCGAGGAGCACGCCCGGCTCGTCGGGCAGACGCTCGCCCAGCTGGCGGGCAAGGGGGTCAGGACCCGGATGCTGTGCCCGCCGGGGGTCATCCGGGGCGCGGCGTGGCAGCGCTCGGTGGGCACCGTGGCGCGCCTGGAGGTGCGCGTCTTCGAAGGGGTGCGGCAGGAGCTGGTGATCGTGGACGGCGCGGCGGTCATCGCGCCCGACGCCTCGCCGGGCGAGCCCGGCGGCTCCCGGGCCTCGATGATCCAGAACTCGACCGTGGCCGATATGCTGCACCAACTGCTGTGCGGCATGTGGGACACGGCCCAGCGCCCGATGCGGCCGCTGTCGTTCGAGGGCGGCGCGCGCGGCCGGGTGCTGCGCGAGGTGCTGACGCTGATGGCGGAGGGCTACAAGGACGACGCCGCGGCCCGCAAACTCGGCCTTTCGGTGCGTACCTACCGTCGCTATGTGGCCGACATCATGCGGGACCTGCAGGTCGAATCGCGGTTCCAGGCCGGAGTGCGCGCCGTGCGCGCCGGGCTGATGGAGTCCGACCCCGAGTAGGGGCGGGCCGTAGCGCCGGGACGGCGGCCGGGTTGTTGGCGGTATGAACGTTATTGGCACGCTTCTGTCCGCCGGCGACCTGGCAGCTTCCTGCAGATTGCATCTTCTGACCGCAGGGTAACCGGCTGCCATCTGCAGCTTTATGACACGCGCACTAGTCGAACGCTGGCGTTCATCGGGCGCGTGACAGCTAGTGGACTCTGGGGTTGTCCCCTCCCGGACCGGCGCCTAGCGTCAGCGGAAGCTTCGTCGCTTTGCCCATGCCCGAAAATGGAGGTGCGCGGTAATGACCGCCATCGTCGAAGAGCGTCGTGAAACCATCAAGGAAATCGTCACCGATATTCTTGAGATCGACCCCGACGAGGTCACCGAGACCAGTCTCTTCAAAGAAGAGCATGACGCGGATTCACTGCGTGCCATTGAAATACTCGCGGCGTTGGAGAAGACCTTCAACATTGTCATAGACCAGTCCGAACTCAGCCGGATGGTGAACCTCCGGGGCGTCTATGAGGTTGTCTCCGACGCGGCGGGCTGGTGACCGCCGGATTCTGGCGGACTCCTCGGAAGGCAGGGCGAAATGCGTGGTGAGCCGGGTCGCAGGGTCGTCGTCACCGGCCTCGGGGCGGTGTCCGGCATCGGCATCGGCGCGGCGGAATTCCTCGCCGGACTGCGCGCCGGGAAGAGCGCGGCGGGGCCCATCACCGCGTTCGACACGGAGGGCTTCGACCGCTCTACGGCGTGTGAGGTCAGGGATTTCGAGCCGGACCGGTGGATTCGAAATCTCGATGTGCGGACGCTGGGCCGGGCGAGCCGGTTCTCGGTCGCGGCGGCCCGTATGGCGGTGGCCGACGCCGGATTCCCCGAGTCGGGGAGCGCGCTGCGCGACATCCCCTGTCTGATCTCCGTCGGCACGACCGACGGCGAGTCCAGGGACCTGGACCACCTGGTCGAGGAGGAAGTGGACCTGGGGCCCGAGCGGATGGATCCCACGGTCGCCCGGCGGGTGCCCGCCGGACGGCTGTCGAGCACGATCGCCCAGGAGTTCGGCCTCACCCGCGCCGAGGCGGTCACCCTCCCCACCGCGTGCGCCGCCGGGAACTACGCGGTCGGCTACGGCTACGACGCCATCCGCGGCGGGGACGTGGACCTGGCGCTGTGCGGCGGGGCCGACGCGCTGTGCCGCAAGACCTTCACCGGCTTCTACCGCCTCGGCACCATCGCCCCCGAGCGCTGTCAGCCCTTCGACAGGGACCGCAAGGGCATCCTCACCGGCGAGGGCGCGGGCATCCTGGTGCTGGAGAGCCTGGAGTCGGCGCTGGCCCGGGGCGCCCGTATCTACGCCGAGGTGCTCGGCTACGGCCTCAACTGCGACGCGGACCACCCCGTGGCCCCCAACCAGGACAGCGTGGTCCGCTGTATGCGGCTCGCCCTGGACAACGCCCGCGTCAAACCGGACGAGGTCGACTTCATCTCCGCGCACGGCACCGGCACCAAGGCCAACGACATCACCGAGGCCCGCGCCATCCGCCAGGTCTTCGGCGACGCCGCCCCACCGCGCACGGTCTCCATCAAGTCGATGATCGGCCACTCCATGGGCGCCGCCGGCGCCCTGGCCTCGATCGCCTGCGCCCTCGCGCTCACCGAGGGCTTCATCCCGCCGACCATCAACCATGAGCACACCGACCCCGAATGCGGTCTGGACTGTGTGCCCAACCAGGCCGTGGCAGCGGACCTGAAGGTGGTCCAGAACAACGGGCTGGCCTTCGGCGGCAACAACGCCGTCGTCATCTTCGGCAAGGCCCGAGCGGACTGGTCATGAGTCAGCTGGTGACGGGCGCGGGCGCGGTGGCGAGCGTGGGCGAGGGCGTCGACGAGGTCTTCCGGGCCCTGTGCGCGGGCACCAGCGGACTCGGCGAACTGCGCGGTTTCGACCGGGAGCGGTACCGGACCCGCCACGCCTACGAGATCGACGACCGCCCCGCGCCCGGCACCGACGTCCCCGGCCGCGCCACCGACTGGCTGCTGCGCGCGGTCGGCGAGGCCGCGGCCCAGGCGGGGCTCGGCGAGGACCTGAGCGAGGTGCCGGTCCTGATCGGCACCGGGCTGCGGGAGCTGCGCTCGGCCGAACTCGCCTGGCGCGACGGCACGCCCTTCGACATCGGCCGGCTGCACTTCGGCACCGCGCTGCGGACACGTTTCGGCGCGGTGCGCACCCACACCTTCTCCGGGGCCTGTTCGGCCTCCCTCTACGCGCTCGCACTCGCCGCCGACCTGCTGACCACGGGGGCCGAGGACACCGTGGTGGTGGCCGGTGTCGACACCCTCACCGAGTCGATGTACGGGCTGCTGGACCGCGTCAACAGCGAACCCCCCGACCGCGTCCGGCCGTTCGACCGGGACCGCCGCGGGGTGCTCATGGGCGACGGCGCGGCCGCGGTGGTGCTGCGCCGGGAGGAGCCCGGCGCGGAGACCCGCGCCCTCGGCCGGGTGCGCGCCGTCAGCATGAACTGCGACGCGAACCATGTGACCGCCCCCGACCCCCAGGGCATCGCGCGGGCGGTGCACGAGGCGCAGTGGCGGGCGGGCGTCAAACCGGGCGACATCGACCTGGTGCTGCTGCACGGGACCGGCACCCAGCTGAACGACGCCGCCGAGGCGGCCGCCATCGCCGAGGTCTTCGGCCGCGAGGTGAGCGGGCCCCTGATGACCGCGATCAAGTGCATGACCGGCCACACCTCGGGCGGCTCCGGGCTGCTCAGCCTCATCGTCGCACTGGAGTCCCTGGCCTCCGGCCGGGTGCCGCCCACCCTGGGCCTGGCCGAACCGCTGCCCGAGGCCGAGGCGTTCCGCTTCGTCCGGGAGGAGGCGCGGGAGAGCGGGGACCTGCGGGTCGCGCAGATCGACGCGTTCGGCTTCGGCGGGGTCAACGCGGTCGCCATCGTCGAGAGGGCCGGCCGATGACGCATGGCCCCGGCGAAGTCGTCGTCACCGGCGTCGGCCTTGCGGTCCCCGGCGCCGGCACCCCCGAGGCGCTGCTGCGCCGCACCGCCTGCCCCGTCACCGGGCCCGACCCCGAACCATTCGACACCGCCGCCCGGATCGGCCGCCGGGGCCACCGCTACAAGGACCGGGCGACCCGGCTGGCGCTGTGCGCCGCGCTGGATGCGCTGCGGAGCGCGGACCTGATCCCCGCCGACGGCGAGGAGGTGACGGTGCCCGGCGACACCATCGGCGTGGTCGCCAGCTCCAACCTGGGCAACCTCGACACCGCCTGCCTCACCGCGGCCGCCATCGCCGAGCGGTCGGCCGTGGACCTCAGCCCCATGAGCCTGCCGAACGCCTCCAGCAATGTGATCGCCTCCTGGGTGGCCATCCGCCACGGCCTGCGCGGCCCCAACCTGATGCTGTGCAACGGGGCGACCTCCGGCCTGGACGCCGTGCACTGGGCCGCCGCGCTGGTCACGGCGGGCCGGGTGCGGCGCGCGGTGGTGATCGGGGTGGAGACGCGCAACGCCGTCGTGGCGGACCTGCTCGGCCGGTCCGCCGGTGAGCTGCTGGACGGCGCCGCCGCCCTCGTCGTGGAGGGCGCCCGCTGGGCCGAGGCCCGGGGGGCGCGAGCCGTCGCCGCCCTCGGGCCGTACGAACGGCGGGCCGGGCTCACCGGCTGCGTCGAGGCCCTGCTGCCCGACGGAGCCGCCCCCGGCGTCTGGTTCACCCCCGAGCGCTACGCCGAGGGGCCCGCCGGGGCCGTGCCGGTGCCGCAGGCCGTGCCGGTGCCGCAGGCCGTGCCGCGCTACGACGTCAGCGGTGCGGTGGGCCGGGCCTCCGGGGCCCTCGGGGTGCTGCAGTGCGCGGCGGCCGTCGGCTGGCTGGCCCGCGCCGGGGCCGGAACCGGCGCCGGGCCGGAACCGGGAGCCGGGGTCGGGCCGGAACCGGGAGCCGGGGTCGGGCCGGAACCGGGAGCCGGGGTCGGGCCGGAACCGGGAGCCCGGGTCGGGCCGGAACCAGGAGCCGGGCTCGGCACCGCCTTCGCGGCCGGTCCCGGGGCCGCGCCGGACCCCGTGCCCGCGTCCCGCCAGGCGCTGATCACCTGCGGGGACGACAGCGCGGACGCCGTGGCCGGACTGCTGCTGCGCCCCACGCCCGACCGGTGCCCCCCGCACCCCGCACGTGCCGCCCTTATCTCCATGGAGTGTTCCCGATGACCGCCGCCGCCCCGCCGATGTCGACCAAAGCCCTGCTGACGGACGTCACCACCGTCCGGCTGCGCCCGCGCTACGAGGGGTCGAACATCTGCACCTGGATCGGCTTCAAACACGTCAACTACCTCGTCGAGGAAGCCGTGCTGGTGCACTTCGCGGACTCCGGGGCGCCCGCCCGGCGGCTGTACGAGGAGCACGGCCTCGGGCTGGACGTCGTGGCACTTGAGACCCGCATCCTGCACGCCTTCCACATGGACGACGTGGCCGAGGCGGAGGTGGTGCCGGACACCGCCGACGAGGACCGCACCCTCGGCTTCCGGGTGACCCTCCGGGTGGAGCGCGACGGCTCGGTGCTCAAGGCCGTGGCCGCCAAGGTGCGGGTCTCGCTGCGCGCCGACACCTATCTGCCGGAGGCCGGCGAACCGCCCGCCGAATTCGCGCCCTTCGTGGTGGACCGGCTGGGGGCCGAGGCGCGCACGGGCGAGCTCGCGCCCGTACGGGTGCCGCTGCCGGACGGGGACGAAAGCGCCGTCCTGGCGTCGCTGACCGCGGGCCGCAACGCCTACGCCTGGAAGTGGAACATCCCCTACCCCTACTGCCACTTCACCGAGCGGCTCCAGATGTCCGGCTATCTGCGGCTGTTGGAGGAGGCCAAGGACCGCTTCGTCCTCGACCGCGGCATCTCCATCAAGACCCTGCTGGACGACCGCAAATGGATACCGGTCGTCCCCCAGTCCTCGGTGCGCGTCGTCGACGAGGCGGTGATGGAGGAGGACCTCTACACCGTCTACACGGTCGAGGAGGTCTTCAAGGACCTCACCTACACCGCCCGGATGGACTGCTTCGTGGTCCGCGACGGCGCGCTCACCCTCACCGCCACCGGCCGGATCACCCACGGCTACGCGGTGATCGACAACCGCCGCGACTGGCGGCTGGTCCCCTTCGACCGGCGGGTGCTGGACGCGCTCGGCGGAGAGCAGAGCGGCACCTGATGGACGACGTACTGGTCACCGGCCTCGGCGCGCTGTCCCCGCTGGGCGCGGGCACCGACGCCTTCTGGCGCGGGATGCACAAGGCGGACACCGGGCCGACCCGGGTTCCCGACCCGCTCGCCCACATGGACCGTCCGCTGATGTACCTGGTGCCGGAAGCCGACGTTCCGGACGGCCCCGAGGAGCAGGACGGGCTGCCGCTGGGGCGCGGCTCGCGGTTCGCGCTCGCGGCGGCGCGCGAGGCGGTCGCCGACGCGGGGCTGGCCCCGTCGGCGGGGCCGGGCGAGCGGCCGGAAGCGGGGCCGTACGCCACGGGCGGCGGGCTCGATCCGCGCCGGGTGGCCGTCGCCCTCAGCACCGGTATGGGCGACACGGATCTGCACGAGGGCTGGTGGACCGGCCGGGCCCCCGCGTCCGGCCGCTGGGCGCCCGCCTTCCCGCTGGCCTCGGTGGTCGGCGGGTGGTTCGGCGCCCAGGGCGTCAACACCTGCGTCAGCAACGCGTGCGCCGCCAGCGGCTACGCGCTCTCGGTGGGCGCCGACCTGATCCGCTCCGGTGAGGCCGACGTGGTCATCGCGGGCGGCGCCGAGGCGTACTCCCGGGTGGCCCTCGCCTGCTTCAACCGGCTGGGCGCCATCGACCCCGAGCGCTGCCGCCCGTTCGCCGTCGAGCGGCAGGGCACCGTCTTCGGCGAGGGCGCCGCCGTGCTCGTGCTGGAGTCCGCCTCGCACGCCCGCGCGCGCGGCGCGCGCACCGTCTACGGCCGTCTGGCGGGCGCCGGCTGGAGCTGCGACGCCTACCACGCGACCGCCCCCGAGCCCTCCGGCGAGCAGATCGAGCGCGCGATGCGCGAGGCGCTCAGGGAGGCGGGGGCGGAGGCCGGATCCGGGACCGGGTCCGAGTCCGGCTCCGGATCCGGGTCCGAGTCCGGCTCCGGGACCGAGGCCGGATCCGGCGCCGGGTCCGGCTCCGGCGGGCTGGGGTTCGTGATCCCGCACGGCACCGGCACCGAGCTCAACGACGTGGTGGAGAGCCGGCTGCTGGACGCGCTGACCCCCCGGACGCCGCTCTACAGCGTCAAGGCGCTCATCGGGCACACCGGCGGCGCGGCGGGCGCGTTCGCCGCACTGGCCGCCTGCCTGGTGCTGCACCACAAGACGCTGCCGCCGAACGTGCCGGTCGGCGAGCAGGACCCGGAGTGCGCGGTGCCGCTGCCGTCCGGATCGGCCCCCATGACCGGAGCGTACGGGCTGGTCAACGCCTACGCCTTCGGGGGCAACAACATCTCGCTCGTCTTCGGGGAGGCCGCCGCGTGAGCAGCGATCCGGCCGTCGGCCTGGTGGTGACGGGCATCGGCACCGTGGGCGCGGACGGCTTCGACTTCCGTACGGCGCTCGGCCGCCACGGCTACAAGTACCTGCCCGCCGCCTCCCAGTACTTCCTCGCCGCGGCCAAGCGCGCGCTGGCCCAGGCGGGCCCGGACGCCCTGGAGGCGGTCGGGCCCGAGCAGCGGGGCGCCGCGGTCGGCACCAACAGCGCGGCCGTCGCCCTGCACCACGCGATGGACCGTACGGTCACCGCCACCGGGGCGGCCGATCTGTCCCCGGTCACCGCGCCCTACTTCTCCATCAACCTCTTCGGCAGCCGGCTGGCCACCGAACACGACCTCAAGGGCTTCAACCTCACCTTCACCAGCCCCCGGGTCGCGGGCCTGGAGGCGCTCCAGAACGGCCAGCGCGCCCTCGCCACCGGCCGGGCCCGGCGGCTGCTGGCCGGGGCCACCGAGGAGGCGCTGCCCGAGGGCGAACCGGGGGCCGGTACCTCGGAGGCCGGAGCCGTCGCGCTGGTGCTGGAGCCCGAACCGGCCGCCCGGAGCCGGGGAGTGGCGGCGCTGGGCCGGGTGGGCGTCCGCTCGTTCTTCCTGCCGCCGAAGGCTGCCGCCTCCGCCGAGGGGGCCGAGCGGGCCGCGGCGCTGCTGCGGGACGCGCTGGACGCCCTCGGCCACCGGCCGGACCGGCCCCTGGCCGTCACCGCCGTCCTCGACGGCTCCCCGGTCGGCGAGGCCATGGCGGCGGCGCTGGACGAGAAGGCGCTGGGCGGCCGGGCCCTGGCGGGGGAGCCCGAGCGGGTCCCGGCGGGCGCGGGCGCCCTGGAGCCGGTGGCACGCGTGGCCGCCGCCCTCGGCGCGCCGGCGGGCCACGCCCACGCCGTGGTCACGGCGGCGGCCGAGGGGAACGCCGCCGTCTGCCTGGTGACCCCCGGCGGGGCGGACGCCGTGCCGGGCGGGCCCGAGGCCGCCTCGAGCGAGCCCGCCGGGACGAAGCGAGCGCCGGAGAGCGCCGGAAGCGAGCAGCCGATGAGCGGACGACGGAGGGCGAGCGACCGATGATCACCCGACTCGAAGGTTCCTGGTGCCTGGTCCTGGGCGCCTCCAGCGGCATGGGCCTGGCCATCGCCCATGAACTGGCCCGCGAGGGCGTCCACATCCTGGGCGTCCACTTCGACACCACCGACGGCCAGGAGAAGGCCGCCGTCGCCCGGGAGGAGATGCGCGGCCACGGCGTCGAGGCCCACTTCTTCAACGCCAACGCCGCCTCCGCCCGCACCCGCGAGGAGCTGCTGCCCCGGTTCGAGGAGCTGACCGGCGGCACGGGCATCCGGATCGTGGTGCACTCCCTGGCCTTCGGCACCCTGCTGCCGTACGTCGGCGCCGAGGGCGAGGACAGCCTGACCGCCCGCCAGATGAACATGACCCTCGACGTGATGGCGCACTCCCTCGTCTACTGGACCCAGGACCTGTTCACCGCCGGGCTGCTGCGCAAGGGCGCCAAGGTGTACGCGATGACCAGCGCCGGGGGCACCAGGGTGATGCCCCACTACGGGGCCGTCTCCGCCGCCAAGGCCGCCCTGGAGTCCCATGTGCGCCAGCTCGCCCTGGAGCTCGCCCCCTCCGGCATCGCCGTCAACGCGCTGCGCGCCGGGGTCACCCCGACCCCGTCCATGGAGCGCATCCCCGGCAGCGACCGGCTCGCCGCCTACGCCCGGGACCTCAATCCGCACCGGCGGCTGACCCGGCCCGAGGACGTCGCCGAGGCGGTCTCGCTGCTCTCGCGCACCGACTCCTCCTGGATCACCGGCAATGTGATCGGCGTGGACGGCGGTGAGCTGCTGACATGACGGCCCATCTGCTGATCGAGAGCGGCGGGCCGCAGACCGGACCCGCCTGTGAGCGGTTCCTCGGCGATGCCGCGCGGCTGGCCAGGGACGGCCACCAGGTGGTGCTGTTCCTCGTGGAGAACGGCGTGACCGCCGCCGTCCCCGGCACCGCCCCGGGCATCGAGACGTTCCTCCGCCACGGCGGCGAGCTGTGGGTGGACACCTTCTCCGCCGCCCAGCGCGCCCTGCCCGCCGCCGATCTGACGCCCCGGGCGCGGCTGGTGGAGATGGACGACGTGGCCGCCAAGCTGCTGGAGCCCCGGGTCAGGGCGGTGTGGCACTGATGCCCAGACCCGTCCCCCGTACCGATGTGCTGCTCAACCTCTTCGGCGCGCCCCACCAGACCGACCTGGTCACCTCGGCGCTGCGGCTGGCGGCCGCGCTGCTGCGCCGGGGCGCCCGGGTGCAGATCTGGACCTGCGGCGACGCCACCCGGCTGACCGGCGCGGCCCTCGGCGACACCAAGCCGCGCGACTACACCGACCTGGGGCGCGAGCACCCCTCCACCGCCCGTGTCGTCCGCGAGCTGATCGAGGACCACCCCGACCGGCTGTACTGGTACGTGTGCCGCTTCTGCGCCGAGGAGCGCGGCGCCGCCGAGCAGATCCCGCAGGTGCGCACGCGGGCGCCGTTCGTCTTCGCCGAGCATGTGAACGCGGCCGGCAAGAGCCTGCTCATGGGGGTGTGCTGAACCATGGGTGACCAGGCGCGCTGGCTGCTGATCGTGGAGAAGGCGTACCGGGGCTCGATCGAGACCCAGTACGCCGACGTGCTGTACTGCGTGCCCGATCTGCACCGGCAGAGCGGCGGCTGCGATCTGGCGCTGCGCGGCCCCGCCGCCGGGTACGCCCTCGACACCGGCCCCCGGCCCGCACTGCGCCTCGGCGACCGCACCCTGGACACCCTGCCCCATCCGCCCACCTCCGTGGCGAAGCTGCTGGCCGCCGGGGTGACCGTGCTGGTCGAGGAGGACGGCCTGGCGGCGCTCGGCCGCACCGCCGCCGAGCGGCTGCTGCCCGGCGTACGCGTCATCGGGGGCGACGACCTCGCGGCGCGCTGGCCCTCCTACGAACAGGTGTGGTTCCTGTGACCCGCCCCTCCCACGGCCCCTTGGCCCTTACCGAAGGAGCACCCGTACCCATGGTCAACGCCCCCTCCGGGGCAGCCCCGGTCATCTCGGCCTGGACCGCCGTATCGCCCCTGGGACTGCGCGGGGCCGACTTCACCGCGGCCCTGCGGTCCGGCCGCTCGGCCGCCCGGCCGCTGGACCCCGAGGAGTGGTCGGCGCCGTTCCGCGAGGCGAGCCTCGTACCCGACTTCCATATCCGGCAGATCCTCGGCCGTAAGGGCACCCGCTCCATGGACCGGGCCACCGGCCTCGCCGTCACCGCGATCCGCCATCTGCTGACCGGGGAGCGGGAGCACGGCGAGGGCGAGCGGCTGCCGGGGGTGGGCGAGGAGACCGGTCTCGCGCTCGGCACCAGCACCGGCTCGGCCCAGAGCATCATGGACTTCACCCGGGACTCGCTGGTGGGGGAGAAGCCCTTCTACGTGGACCCGGCCCGGTTCCCCAACACCGTGATGAACTGCGCGGCCGGCCAGTCCGCCATCTGGCACGGGCTCAGGGGCCCCAACACCACCATCGCGGGCGGCCGCGCCACCGGGCTGCTCGCCCTGCGGTACGCGGTGCGGCTGCAGCGCGCCGGACGGGCCGGGGCCGTGCTGTGCGGGGCGGTCGAGGAGTTCTCCTCGGCCCGCGCCTGGCTGGAGTGGCACGCCCGCGCGGACCAGGACAGCGCCGCCGTGCTCGGGGAGGGCGCGGCCGTATGGCTGCTGGAGCCCGACGCCTCGGCGCGCGAGCACGGCCGCGAGGGGCTCGCCGAGGTGGTGGGCCTGGAGTTCGGCTGCGCCACGGACGCGAAGGCGGCCCGTACGGTGCTCGCCGAGGCGATCGGCCGGCTGCTGGACCGCGCCGGGGTGGCCCCCGGCGAGCTGAGCGCCGTCGCCGACTCCGGCGCCCCCGGCGCCGAGGGGGAGGCCGAGCACGCCGCCCTCGGCGACGCCCTCGGCGGCACCGAGCCGCCGCGGATCACGGCCGCCGACACCATCGGGGACACCTGCGCCGCCGCGGCGGCCTTCCAGATCGCCGCCGTGCTCGCGATGGCCGAGCGCAAGGAGATCCCCTCCGGCGGAACCGCCCTGGTCACCACCGCGGACCGGGACGGCGTGGTCGGCGCGGCCCTGCTGCGGATCCGGTGACGGGCCGCCGCCCCCTGAACTGAAGGAGCTGGTTGAGATGACGGACCGAGAGACGAAGGGCACGCCCCCCGCGGCCCCCGGCGACGAGGCGCCCCGTACGGCGCTGGTCTTCCCCGGGCAGGGCGCCCAGAAGGCGGGCATGGGCCAGGCGTGGCGGGACACCGCGTCCTGGGCGCTGGTGGCGGAGATCTCCGAGTACACCGGTATCGACGTCGAGGAACTCCTGCTGAAGGCCGACGACGAGACGCTGCGCCGCACCGACCTCGCCCAGATCGCCGTCTTCACCACCGAGGTGCTCGCCCACCGCGAGGCGGAGACCGCCGGGCTGCTGGGCGGGGCGGTGGCCTGCGCCGGGCACAGCCTGGGCGAGTACACCGCGCTGCACGCCGCCGGGGCGCTGCCGCTCGCCGACACCGCCCGCCTCGTCGCCGCCCGCGGCCGGGCCATGCGCGCGTGCGCCGAGCGGTCGCCCGGCACCATGGCCGCCGTGGTGCGGCTCGGCCCGGAGACCGTCGAGGCGCTGGTCGCCCGGGTCCAGGAGGGCGGCGGCCAGGTCTGGATCGCCAATGTGAACGCGCCCGGCGCCATCGTGCTCTCGGGCACCGCCGAGGCCGTGGACCGGCTCGCCGAACTGGCCGTGGAGAGCGAGGGCAAGGTGATCCGGCTCGCCGTCGGCGGCGCCTTCCACAGCCCGCTGATGGCCGCGGCCGCCGACGACCTGCGCGAGGCCCTGGCCGCCGTGCACTTCGCCCCCGAGCACACCCCGGTCGTCGCCAACGTGGACGCCCGCCCGTACGCGAGCGGCGAGCACTGGCGGGACCTGGAACTGACCCAGCTCACCAACCCGGTGCGCTGGGAGGAGAGCGTGCGCACGCTCGCCGGTGAACTGGGCTGCGTCCGGTTCGTGGAGCTGGGCCCCGGGCGCCAGCTGACCGGCATGATCCGCCGGATCGCGGACGGCGCGTTCACCGTCCCGGTCGAGTCGGCCGCCGCCCTCGCCAAGTTCACCACCCCCGGACCCTGAGCCCCACGCTCTGAGAGCGGAAGGAGACCCCCGCATGGCCGACGCCACCGCCGCCCTGGACATGGACGAGCTGCGCACCTTCGTCGCGGATGTGCTCGACGTGGACGAGGAGGACGTCACCGACGACGCCGACTTCGTCAAGACCCTCGGCGTGGACTCCCTGATGGCCCTCGAGGTCATGGTCGTCCTGGAGAAGAAGTACTCGGTGAAGCTGGAGGAGCGGGAGATGAAGGACATCACCACGCTCCGCAAGGTGCACGACCTGCTCGCCTCGAAGATGGGGAAGTGAGATGACGACGGCCGCGTGCGGGCCGGTGGACGGCACCGTGGAGGTCGTGGACCCGGGTGTCCCCGGTGAGCGGCCCGCCCGGTGCGTGGCCGTGGTCGGCGCGTCGGAGAAGGTGTTCGCCGGGCACTTCCCGGGATTCGCCATCTTCCCCGGGGTGTGTGTGGTGGAGTACGTCCAGCGCGGGGCCCTCGCCACGCTGCCGGAGCGGGAACCGGGCGGGCGCTGGGTCCTGGCGGCCGTCGAGTCCTCCCGCTTCCTCAGCCCGGTCTACCCCGGAGACGAGCTGACCAGCGAATACGTCTGGTCGCGCAAGGACGGGGGCTTGCGCTGCCGGGCCTCGGCAGCCACCGGGCGCGGACCCGCCGCGCAGATAAGGCTGCGCTTCGAGAACCGGGACGCTCAGGAAGCGGCGGCCGGGGCGGGGGCCTGTCTCTTATACAAATCT
>NZ_JAEEAP010000014.1 GCF_016103465.1 Streptomyces sabulosicollis | reverse complement strand
CCCACCCGCCGCTCCAGCGGATAGAAGTCCCCCGAGGGGTCACGGGCTTCGGTCACCCCGTCGGTGTGGAAGAGCACCTGGTCACCCGGCGCGAAGGACGCCTGGTACGGCTTCGGACCCGGTGTGCTCCGTGCGCGCCCAGTCCCAGCGGGAGCGCCCGCTCCGGCGGCGCCAAGTAGCGGACCTCCCCCGTCGCTCCCACCATCAGCGGTGCCGGTGGCCGGAGTTGAGCAGGGTGCAATCGGTGCCGTCCCCCACCTCGGCCACGACCATGTGCGGTGCGGTCGGCCGGGGTGGTGCGGCGGATGAGGAGGACACGACGTCGAAAGCCCCCGTGGGTCGATGATGCCGGTGGTCAGCTCAGCGCGAAGTACCGCAGCCACAGATATCCGGCGGACAGCGCCACCGTCGCGGCGGTGACGACCAGGCCGTACCGGGTGAACTGCCAGAAGGAGATGGGCTGGCGGTTGCGCCCGGCGATGCCCAGGACGACGACATTGGCGGAGGCGCCGATGGCCGTGGCGTTGCCGCCCAGATCGGCGCCCAGCGCGAGGGCCCACCACAGCACGTGGACCCGTCGCCGCCGAAGCCATGGGCGAGGTCGGCGGTGATGGGGGCCATGGTCGCGACGTACGGAATGTTGTCGACGACCCCCGACAGCACCGCCGAGCCGAACAACAGCAGCACCACCGCGCCGAGTTCGCTGCCGCCCGTGGCATCCGCCAGGGCGCACGGAGATCTCCCCGATGACCCCGGTCTCGATGAGCAGGCCGGGACCAGCGCCTTGCTCACCTGGGAGGCGGGCAGGATCGCCTTCGGCTCCCCGTCACGGTCCAGCACCAGCAGCCCCGGCAACTGCCGCTCGGCCATGAGGCGGGCCGCCTCCAGCGCGCCATCGTCGACGCGGACCGACTCGTACTCCACCGCCAGATCACGTGCGCGCATCGCCGTCCTCCTTCGCCCGCCACGACCGAAGAGCTGAAGTGCCGTCAGCGCTCCCGCTCTGCCGCGGTGAGCCGCTCGCCCAGCGTGGCGGCGAATTCCTCCGCCCGCGCCAGCTGGGTCCGCAGGTCCGCCACCCGCTGCTGCGCGGCCTCGTGGAAGCCGCGCACCCGTCGCAGCACATCCTCCCGCTCGCCGGGCGGCAGCTCCGCGCCGGAGTCGAGGCGGTCGGTGGCCTCCAGGAGCTCGCGCATCTGGTCGAGGGTGAAGCCGAGCGGTTTCATGCGGCGGATGACCATCAGCCGGGCGACATCGGTCTCGGTGTAGAGGCGGAAGCCGCCCTGGGATCGCGCGGAAGGGACCACGAGGCCGGTCTCCTCGTAGTGCCGGATGGTGCGCAGGGACAGCTCGGTCCGCGCGGCGACCTCGCCGATCTGCATGTGCTTGCCGTCCACGCTCGTGATCCTCTGGCCCTTCTCGTTCCCGGCGAGCCGCGGCCGCTCGCAGCCTCGGCCGATCTCTACCCTAACGTTAGGGTAGAGTCGCTGGGGCGAGTGTGGCCTGTCGCCGCTGCTCTGCCGTTGCCGTGCCGGGGCCGACGACGCCCCCGGCGAAGATCTGATTCTTGCAGGAGAACCGCGTGCGCGAGCCCGGAACGCCCGCCGCTGCGGTCTGCCCGCCGTGACGCTTCGCCCCCGGACGTGAGCCCAGCCACGGCCAAGCTTCCCGTCCGTCTTCGACCACCGGTCCGCGTCTTCACGCGGCCATCCGCGGGGTGCCGACCCGGCCCCCGCACGCCGTTCCCGCACCCCCCGGCCTCGCTGTGCGACGGGGGCGTGCCCGAGCACGAGGTTCTTACGTCCTTTGTCTGGTTCCGTTGTGTCCCCGGCCGCGCGTCTGCGCGGCCTGAAGCCCGATTGGCTGACCGATCCGAAGGTCTGGCGCACCGAAGTCCTGGGCGGCCTGGTGGTCGCGCTCGCACTGATCCCCGAGGCGATCTCGTTCTCGATCATCGCCGGGGTGGATCCGGCCATCGGCTTGTTCGCCTCCTTCACCATGGCCGTCACCATCTCGGTCGTCGGCGGTCGCCGTGCGATGATCTCCGCCGCGACCGGCGCGGTAGCACTGGTGATCGCGCCGCTGAACCGTGAGCACGGCCTGGGCTATCTGGTCGCCGCGGTGATCCTCGCGGGCGTCTTCCAGGTGGCGCTGGGTGCGCTGGGGGTGGCGAAGCTGATGCGGTTCGTCCCCCGTTCGGTCATGGTCGGCTTCGTCAACGCCCTCGCCATCCTGATCTTCACCGCCCAGGTCCCCGAGATGACCGATGTGCCCTGGGCCGTCTACCCGCTGATCGCGGCCGGGCTGGTGCTGATGGTGTTCTTCCCGAAGATCACGACCGTGATCCCGGCCCCGCTGGTGTCGATCGTGATCCTCACCGTCATCACGGTCGCGGCCGGAATCGCGGTGCCCACCGTCGGCGACAAGGGCGACCTGCCGTCCTCTATGCCGGTTCCCGGCCTGCCCGACGTGCCCCTCACCCTGGACACCCTGACCACCATCGCGCCGTACGCCTTCGCCATGGCGCTGGTCGGCCTGATGGAATCGCTGATGACCGCCAAGCTGGTCGACGACATCACCGACACCCGCTCCAACAAGACCCGCGAGTCCATCGGCCAGGGCATCGCCAACATCGTCACCGGCCTCTTCGGCGGTATGGGCGGCTGCGCCATGATCGGCCAGACGATGATCAACGTGAAGGTCTCCGGCGCCCGCACCCGCCTGTCCACGTTCCTGGCGGGCACCTTCCTGATGGTGCTGTGCGTCGTCTTCGGCCCGGTCGTCTCCGACATCCCCATGGCCGCCCTGGTCGCCGTCATGGTCATGGTGTCGTTCACGACCTTCGACTGGCACTCCATCGCCCCGAAGACACTCAAGCTGATGCCCGCCGGGGAGATCACCGTCATGGCGATCACCGTCGCGGTCGTGGTGGCCACCCACAACCTGGCCGTCGGTGTCGTCGTCGGCTCGATCACCGCCATGGCCGTCTTCGCCAGACGCGCCGCCCACCTCGCCGACGTCACCGCCGTCACCGACCCCGACCGCACCACCGTCGTCTACCGGGTCACCGGCGAGCTGTTCTTCGCCTCCGCAGGCGACCTCGTCGGACAGTTCGACTACGCCACCGACCCGAAGAAGGTCGTCATCGACCTCTCCGCCGCCCATGTCTGGGACGCCTCCTCCGTCGCCGCCCTCGACGCCATCGAGACCAAGTACGCCCAGCGCGGCAAGACCGTCGAGATCACCGGTCTGAACGAGCCGAGCGCCCACCTCCACGGCAGACTCAGCGGCGAACTCACAGCCAGCCACTGACCGAGCCATCCTCCCCGGGCCGCCCGGTCCAGCAGCCGCAGCAGCATTGACCGAGGTCAGCGCCGTGGTGGTCGCCGACATCTACGCCGGCTGTCCAGCCCTGCTCAGGGCAGGACGCCGACGGGGGTGCGTACGGTGTTCCGCAGGCGGGCCGCGTCCCGGCTCGGGGATACGCCGAACTGGCGGCGGTACTCGCGGCTGAACTGCGAGGGGTTGTCGTAGCCGACGCGGTGGCCGACCCCGGTGACGTCGCCCGGGCGGGTGGCGAGCAGCAGCCGGGCCTCCTGGAGCCGGATCTGCTTCTGGAACTGGATGGGGCTCATCGCGGTCACCGCCTGGAAGTTGCGGTAGAAGGCGGAGACGCTCATGCCGGACATCCGCGCCACGTCCTCGACCCGGAACGGCTCCGCGTAGTGCTCGCGGATCCAGCGCACGGCCCGGGAGACATGGCTGAGGCCGCTGTCGGCCAGACCGAGCTGGCGCACCGTCGCCCCCTGCTCGCCGGTGATCAGGCGCCACAGGATCTCGCGCTTGACCAGCGGGGCCAGTACGACGCGGTCGCGGGGCTCGTCGAGCAGGCGCAGCAGCCGGACCACCGCGTCGAGCAGCGCGGGCGGGGCATCGCTGACGGCGATGCCCGACGGCGCGCCCGCGCCGGCGCGGGGGGTGTCCGCGGGGCCGGCCCGCAACAGCAGTTCGGCGACGGCGGACGGTTCGAGCGTGAGGCCGAAGCCGAGGGCCGGCTGCTCCGGTTCGGCCTGGGTGAACTGTCCGGTGACGGGCAAGTCGACGGATGCGACCAGGTACTGCCCGGCGCCGTACTCGTAGACCCTCTCACCCAGCGCGAGTCGTTTGGCGCCCTGGGCGATGACCGCCAGCACCGTGCCGGACATGGAGGGCGCCGGCGGGTCCGCCCGGTCGACCTTCGAGACCAGGACGCCGTCGATGGCAGTGGTCCAGTCGGGCCGGGCATGCCGGGCCAGCAGGGTGCGGAGCTCTTCGAGGCACATGCGTCCATTCCAGCACCGTTCCGCGGCGCAGCTCCCAGGCTCGCGAGGATCGTGCACGTACAAGCGAGCATCGTTCTACGTTCCCGCAGGCCAGGCGCCTTGAATGGAGTTGCCTCACTCCATCACGAAGAAGAAGGCAGCCATGATCGTCACATATGGTTTCCACGCCACCCTGACCGCCGAACCCCATGGGCGACCGGCTGGTCGACCTGCTGCCGACCGGCCTGGACGAGGGCAGCCCCGGCGCGAGCGAGCACTGCGTCGTCACCCGCCACCACGAAGGACACTCCGGCTGGCGCATCGACCAGTTGGACGCACACATACGGGCATGGCTGCGGCGCGGTGTCCCCCACACCGTGTTGCTGCTGATCGGCACGAACGACATGAACCAGAATCACGACGCCCTGCGGGCCCCGACGCGCCTGGCCCGGCTGATCGACCACATCAAGGAGGCCCGGCCGGCCTGTGAGGTGTTCGTCGCCACGGTTCCGCCGCAGTCCGATCCCCCACCGGAGCGGCGAGTCAAGACCTACAACGCGGCCCTTCCCGAGGTGGTCGCCGCAAAGGGGCAGCGGGTGCATCTCGTGCACCTCTACGACGCGTTGACCACCACCGACCTGGCCGACGGCAAGCACCCCAACCAGGCGGGTCACGAGAAGATGGCCCGTGTATGGCACGGCGCTGTGCGTTCCGTACCCGCTGCGCTCATGCCGACGGTGTCGAGCCCGGCCACATGCTGGGCGACCCGTCTGCCGCCCCTGGGCAGACCGGATCGGCCGACTTCAGCCCGAGCCCAGTCCTGCTGGTGAACCGGCCGGACCGGGCGACGTCGAGCGCCCGAAGGCGCGGCGATAGGCGGTGGGGGTGGTGCCCAGTGCGCGCCGGAAGTGCAGCCGCAGGTTGGCCGCCGTGCCCAGTCCGCAGTCCCGCGCCACCCGCTCCACCGAGTGGTCCGTGGTTTCCAGCAGTTCCCGCGCCCTGCCGATGCGGGCGTTGAGCAACCACTGCAACGGGGTCGTGCCTGTCTCCTCGGTGAACCGGCGCATGAAGGTGCGCTGCGAGAGGCCCGCGTGCCGGGCCAGCACGCGCAGCGTGAGTGGCTCGCCGAGCCGGTCCAGGGCCCAGCCCCGGGTACCGGACAGCGACGCCTCACCGGCCACCGCGACGGGAGCCGGCACGTACTGGGCCTGCCCACCGTCCCGGTGCGGGGCGGCCACCAGACCGCGGGCGATCTCGTTGGCCACCGCCGCCCCCAGGTCGCGGCGCACGAGGTGCAGACACAGGTCGATGCCGCAGCACACCCCGGCCGAGGTGAGCACGTCGCCCTCGTCGACGTAGAGCACGTCGCGGTCGACCGTGACGGCCGGGAATCCGCGCTCGAACTCGTCGATGTGCTTCCAGTGGGTCGTGGCGTGCAGCCCGTCCAGCACGCCCGCCGCGGCCAGCGCGAAGGCGCCCGTGCAGATCGACACCACACGCTTGCCCCGGTCGCGGGCCTCGGCCAGCGTGCCGAGCACGGCGTCCGTTGGCTGCAGGATCGGTTCGAATCCCGGCACGATCACGGTGTCGGCGCCGCGAACCCGCTCCAGGTCCCCGTCGGCGACCAGGGCGAAACCCGCGGTGGTGGCCACCTTCGCGTCCAGCGCGCACAGGGTCATCTCGTAGGGGGTTTCCGGCCGGGTGGTGAAGATCTGCGCCGGGATCGCCAGGTCGAGCGGGGTGACCCCGTCCAGCGCCAGGACCGCGACTCGATGCACTGTCATGGCAAGATTCTATCGACGTATGGAAATATTGCCTCTCGCCAGGTCAGGGTGGTCGCGGCCAGGCTGACGACATGACCGGACCTACCCGCGAGGCGACCGCCGACCTGATCACACTGCCCGGCACTCCGCTTGCCGACGCCGTCGTGGATCTCATCCGGCCGGTGGAAACGCCGTCCGTGTTCAACCACAGCATCCGCAGCTACCTGTTCGCCCGGCTGGTGGCCGGCCGCCTCGGCCTGGCCGTCGGCCACGACTACCACGACGACCTGTTGTTCGCCGCGTGCGCGATGCACGACCTGGGCGTGGCGTCGGACGGCCCGCACAGCCAGCGGTTCGAGGTCGAAGGGGCCGACCGGGCCGCCGCGTTCCTCATCGACCGCGGAGTGCCCGCGGCCGACGCCGATCAGGTCTGGCAGGCCATCGCCCTGCACACCTCCCCGGGTATCGCGGAACGCCGCGGCACGCTGTGCGTGCTCGTCCGCGAAGGCGTCGCCCTCGACTTCGGCGGCGCACTGGGTGCCGGCCACGTCGAAGCCGTCACCGATGAGCAGGCGGACGCCGTGCACGCCGCCTATCCACGGCTGGACATGATCCGCTCACTCACCGACGCGATCGTCGCACAGGCCGCGAAGAACCCGGCGAACGCGCCCCGGTACGCGATCCCCGGCGAATTCCTCCGCGAACGCGAAACCTTCGGCCGGACCCGGCTGGAGCACGCCTGCCGTTCGTCCCGCTGGGGCAACTGACCCCACGGACTCCACGCCTTTCGTCGACAAAGAAGAGGAAGCACCGAAATGACCGTCCACACCGTAGAGGTCCCTGAGGACAACACAGTCTTCGGGCAGACCACCAGCGCCTTCGCGAGCTTCGGCTATTCCGCCGCGGTCCGCGCGCACGGCCTCCTGTTCATCGCCGGAACCATCGGGCGCCGCGCCGACGGAACCATCCCGGACACCATCGAGGAACAGACCGAGATCGCCATCCGGAAGATCGAAGAGATCCTTCGGCTGGAGCACCTGGACCTGTCCGCCCTCGTCGACGTCACCAGCTACCACGTCGACATCCGCCAGCACTTGCCCGGCTTCGTCGAGGCCAAACGGCGCCTTGTCGCAGCGCCCTACCCGACCTGGACGATCATCGGGGTGAGCGGCCTCGCCAGCCCGGGGCTCCTCGTCGAAATCCGCGCGACCGCCGCGTACCCCGACGCGTCCCGGTAGGCAGCCGCTCCTGGGCCCGCTCCCGGGCCCAGGAGCCCGTCACCACGTACGGTTGCGAGGTTCGCGATCCAGGACCGATCAGGAATCGCAGAGGCCCGTGCAGGCATACAGCCCCAGGGTGCCGCAGCCGAATTGCGTGGTGGAGCAGTCGAAATCGAACTGGCACCTGATCACCGTGCCGCACCATGGGTCGGCCTGGGAGCAGTTGCAGTCACGCAACGCGGCGGACGCCGTGCCGTGCGGTGCTTCCCCGTGCGCCGTCCCACGGTCGGCGGGCGGGCCGAGGACGGTGAAGAGCGCGGCGGCCTCGTCGTAGCCGAAGGCATCACGTGCGCGACGTCCGAAGTCGATGTCCCACGCACTGGGCGCCCGGCGCGGGGCACTCAGCGTGGCTGGGGTGGCGGCGGAATGAGCGGCGGCGAGCACCGCGGACTGGTCACGGGTCAGGTCCGGGTTGCTCGCCCGGTAGCGGTCGAACTGCTCCCGCCACAGGACGCTGCGGAGTTGCGGTGTGATCTGCCGGTAGATGGCACGGCGGTAGTCGAGCGGATAGCCGACGAAATCGTCGTACGTGGTGGGCAGCTTGTGGGCGTTCGCGCGTACCCAGGCTCCAGCGGGGTCGCTGGCGTAGGCGGGGAGTTGTCCGCGGATGATCAGCGTTCCGGCGATCGCGGTTCCCGCACCGAATTGCAGGAACTTCTTTCGGGTGACCCCGCGGCCGTGCTCCTCGTCGTCGGCGGCGGCGAGTTCATTGCGCAGCCCGCCCAGGGCGTATGTGACCTTCACCGATGACACGGGGCCGAGGTGCCGCAGCAGGGGGAAGGCCATCGAACGGCCGGTCCACGCGCGCACCGAGCCCGCCGTGACCTGGAAGAGCGCGGGTTTCCATTCGGCATCCTCCCCCAGGGTGGCCCGTCGCCACTCCCTCACTTCCGGGTGATTCAGCGGAATGGTCTCCAGTCGTCCGGAGCAAGCTGTCCGAATCCTCTCGGACAGGCGCCTGCAGCTGCCACAGGACGAGTCGAAGGCCAATACCCAACGACTCGACGGAACGGATTCCCGAGATGTCATTGCGTTCCTCCGTCTGGGAGCGAGCAAGAGAGATTCCGGTGTCAGGCGGCCTGTTGCCGGGACCTGCTGAGTCGGCATCCACTCCCGCTCATCCGGCGACCGCCCGTCCCGGGTATAGCGCGAGCCCGCCGGGACGGGTCCCGTCCCGCTCGCCACGGTGTCGGTCCCCTGTCGGTCGCTGTCGGTCCGTTGTCGGTGGTCCTTCGGCGGGGCCTGGAACCTTGCGAAGGGATCCTGCCGGGTGCCCATCCGGCAGGCGTGCGACAGCGAGGAACCACCATGACCACTGACGTCACGATCATCGGAGCCGGACTCGGCGGCCTCACGCTCGCCCGCGTCCTGCACGTCCACGGCATCCCGGCCACCGTCTACGAGGCGGAGACCTCCGCGACGGCGCGCACGCAGGGCGGAATGCTCGACATCCACCAGGACAGCGGACAGCCGGCCTTGCGGGCGGCCGGTCTGACCGACGAGTTCCGCGGCCTCGTCCTGGAGGGCCGCCAGGCGATGCGGGTCCTCGACCGGGACGGGAGCGTGCTGTTCGAGCAGGCCGACGACGATACGGGAGGCAGCCCCGAGGTGCTGCGCGGCGAGCTGCGGCAACTGCTCCTCGACTCGCTCCCGGCCGACACCGTCCGGTGGGGGCACAAGGTCAGCGGGACCCGTGCCCTCGGCGAGGGGCGCCACCAGGTGATGTTCGCCGACGGCACCGCCGCCACCACCGGCCTGCTGGTCGGCGCGGACGGGGCGTGGTCCCGAGTCCGGCCGCTGCTGTCCGACGCCACCCCCGAGTACATCGGCATGTCGGCCGTCGAGACCTACCTGTTCGACGCCGACACCCGCCACCCGGCCGGCGCGAAAGCGGTCGGTGGCGGGTCGCTGTTCGCGCTCGCGCCCGGCAAGGGATTCCTGGCTCACCGGGAGAAGGGCGGCACGCTGCACACCTACGTGATGCTCGCCCGGCCGCGGGGCTGGTTCGCGGACATCGACTTCACCGATGCCGCCGCGGCCACCGCACGGATCGCGCGGGAGTTCGCCGACTGGGCACCGGAGCTCACCGCGCTGATCGCCGACGGTGACACCGCCCCGGTGCTGCGCCCCCTCTTCGCGCTGCCCGTCGAGCACCGCTGGGAGCGGGTGCCGGGGGTGACCCTGCTCGGTGACGCCGCCCACCTCTCGCTCCCGAACGGCGAGGGCGCCAACCTGGCCATGTACGACGCCACCGAACTCGGCAGGGCCCTCGCCGCACACCCCGACGACGCCGAGGCCGCGCTCACCGCGTACGAGCAGGCCATGTTCCCCCGCAGCGCCGCGGCCGCCGCCGAAGGCGCCCACATCCACGGGTTGTTCTACGGGGATGACGCACCCCACGGCCTGATCACCCTGTTCACCGGAGGCGAGTAGGTCCGGGGCCCGGCGTCGAGGGGGGGCGACGACCCGGCCCGGGTCGCCTTCAGCGTCGGCCTGGACGAGCCGCGTGGTGGAGACCGGACGGCGTGACCGAGGACCATACGCCGAACCACTGCTCGGCGCCGTACTCCTCGAACCGGTCCACCTCGGTGAACCCCAGCCTCGCCGCGAGGCGCATCGAGCGGGCGTTGGCGGTCTGAGTGCAGAGCACCACCGGCTCGCCGGGGAGTGCGCCGGCGAACCAGCCGAGTGCCGCCGCGCACGCTTCGGCGGCGTACCCGCGTCCCCACGCCTCCGGCAGGAACAGGTAGCCGAGCTCGGCCTCCCCGGCGCCCGGACGGACGTGGCCCGGCCGCTCCGCCTCGCGCCGATCGAGGGTGATCGTGCCGATCATCGCCCCGTCGAGATCGATCACGAAAAGGCCGGGGCGCCGCCCGGGCACCTCGGGCACCGCGCGTTCGAGCTCATCACGCGGCCGGGGGCCACCGAGGTAGGTGCGCACCTCCGGCGAGGCGAACAGCTCGATGAACGCCGCACGGTCCCGGGCCTCGGACTCGCGGAGCACGAGCCGCTCGGTCCTGATCGGGGCGGGTGGCCAGGTGACGGGTCCGAGTTCAGCCATGGCGGGCAACCTATCGCACGCCCGTGAGCGGCCGAGGCGGCGCGGCGTTCACGGCCGCCGGGGAGGACACGGGTCCTCCACGCGGGAGAGTCAGGTCGTGAGCGGTCCTGGTCCTGGCCGGAGTCGTCCCCGGCCGGCCCACCCGCGCGGGCGGGCGTCGCACCGGCCCGACGCCCGCCCGGCCTGACCCTCGTCGGCGCCCCGCACGGGACCCCTCGGCCCGTCAACCCCGGTGAGCCCGCTGGGACTTTGGCTAGGGTGTTCCTGAAAAGCAGCACGTGGAACGCGCACATGAGGTACGGCTGGCCCCATGTCTCGCACGTTGAGTTCAACGAAAACCCGCGCCGCGCTCCGCGTATCAGCGCGTATCTCCCTCGAATTGCTGCTGGTCCTCGTCATGGCCGCGGCGGTCCTGTGGACCCTGGGCCAGATGTGGTCGGTCATCTGGCCGCTCGTGGTCGGCCTGCTCCTCACGACCCTGACCTGGCCCCTGGCCCGTCTGCTGCGCGGGTGGGGGTGGCCTCCGGCGCTGGCCGCCTCCGTCGTGACCCTGCTGTTCCTCCTGGTCGCCACGGGTATCGCGGCGCTGATCGCGGTGCCCGTGGCGTCCCAGTCCGGTGAACTGGCCGACGGTGTGACCGAGGGCATCCAGCGGGTGCGCGAATGGGCCGCCGGGCCACCGCTGAACATCGACGATGCCCAGATCGCGCAGGCCACCGACACCGCGGCCGCCCGGTTGCAGAGCAGTGCCGGCAGCTTGGTGAGCGCTGTCGTCGCGGGGGTGAGCACCGTGGTCGACGGTGTGATCACCGCCGTCCTGGCGCTCTTCCTGATGTTCTTCTTCCTCAAGGACGGCCCGCGGTTCCTGCCGTGGCTCGCCCGTCAGCTCCCCGGCCGGCTCGCCACCGACATCCCCGCCGTGGCCGCGCGCAGTTGGGACACGCTGGGCGCCTTCGTGCGCTCCCAGGCGCTGGTCGGCCTGCTCGACGCCGTCCTCATCGGGCTCGGGCTGTGGGCTCTGGGCGTACCGCTGGTGCTGCCGCTGGCGGTCCTGACCTTCATCTCCGCGTTCGTGCCCGTCGTGGGGGCCTTGTTCGCGGGTGTGGTCGCGGTGCTCATCGCGCTGGTCTTCAACGGCCCGACGGACGCGCTGATCGCGCTGGCGATCATCGTCGTGGTGCAGCAGCTGGAGGGCAACGTGTTCCAGCCCATGATCCACAGCCGCGGGCTCGGCCTGCACGCGGCGGTGGTCCTGCTGGCGGTGACGCTGGGCGGCAGCCTGGCCGGGATCGTGGGCAGTCTGCTGGCCGTACCGGTGGCCGCGCTGATCGCGGTGGTCTGGAACTATCTGCGCGAACAGCTCAGCCATCCGCCACAGGAGCCGGAGACCGACGAGCAGCACGCGGGTGGCGCTGTCGTGTCGTAGCCCTCCCGGAGGAGATCAGCGCGATGCCCGGGGCCGCGGCGGCACCGGTCAGACACAGCGGCGGCAGACCGACGACGCCGAAGGCCAGGGGTACCGCCGTGGAGAACACCACGGACCGGCGCGCCGCCATCTGGCCCGGGCCAGCATGGCGACGATGGCGCTCGCCGATGCACGCGGACCACGGGCCCGCCGTAGTACGGGTACCTGCCCACCGCGAAGTCCCATGTGCTGTCGTGGGTCGTCGGGTACAGGAACCGCTTGGTGGCGGTGTGGGTCGCCGTATAGCTGACCCACTCCACCTGGTCGAGCGCGAGTGAGTGCCGGCCGAAGGTGATCACCTGGGGGTCGGCGTAGAGACGTTTGCGGCGGACCCGCGTATCGAGGACCGGTCCAGGGGCCACCGTGCCGCCGGGGTGCGGGGCCGGCGTCCGACGCGTCGGCGGTGGCGCCGTCCGGTCCTGCCGGGGGCCCGGCTCACCGGCACCGGCGACGTACGCGGAGAGCCATGCCGGTGTGTGGGCGCGCGGGTAGGCCGCCAGGTCGTCCCGGTAGCGTTCGGGGGCGAGCAGATGGTCCTCGGGGAAGGGCTGGTCACCGTAGTCGTATTCGGTGGTGACCCGGGCGCCCGTTCCGGCGCTGTGGCCGACGGCGAGCAGCAGGCGCCACCACGGTCCGGCCGGCATCCGCGCGGCGAGGTGCCGCTGCCGCCGGACCAGCACGGCTATCTGCTCGGGTACGCGAACGTCCGTGGTCCGGTTCCCGCACCAGAACCGCAGCTGGGCGACCTCGCCGGAGACCGTGAAGGAGAAGGCCGCCACGAAGCGGTCCCACCCCGGCGGGCCGAGCAGGGCCACCTGCTGCACGATCGGGTCGAGCAGCCGGGACGCCCTGGCCGCGACCGCCTCCTCGGCGGGGGCGTCGATGGTGAACGAGGCGATGCCCGCGGAGCCTTCCGACGCGCGGTCCAGCCGCATGACCTCATCCCTGAGGTCGGCCATGAACCGCTCCTCGGCGGGCTCGCGGCGAACGTACGCCTCCTCGGCGGTGAACATCTCCTCCGCCTGCCGCGGGGGGACCGCACTCGATACCTCCTTGACCCGCCCGGCGTCGCTCACCAGGAACACCGACCGGCCCACGGGCATGTCCAGGAACGCCATGGGATCGCTTTCATCGACGTCCACCGGCGCGTACACGCTCCAGCCCGCTTCGAAGCGGTCCGCCGCCAGCCCCTGCGTGGGGTAGTCCAGGCGGCGGGCCCGGATCCGCTCCACGACCAGTGAGATCGCCCGTGGTGCGGCCATCCGCCCGCCCTCGGGTGTCGAGACCTGGTCGAGAGGGTGGCCGGGCCGGCCGCCGGGGCCGGTGGCGGTGCCGGTGGCGGCCGACGACCGGCCCCGGTAGTGCTGTGTGAGGTCGAACCAGAGGCCCACCTCCTCGGCCGTCCCGACATCGACATCGGCCGCGATCACCGACCAGGAGCCACCGGCGTCCCGCCCGTAGAGCGTGACCACGTCGCCGTCCTCCCGCCCGGCCACGGCATAGTCCGCCTCGTGGAGATCGCCGAACCCGGCGGCCTCGGCGAGTGTGGGCGCCGTGGGGGTGACGCGCTCGCCGAACGGTTCGCCGCTGACGTCGATGGCGGTCAACACATACGTGTCTTCGGGGGTGGCGGGGTACTCGAAGCCCACCGGGGGGGCCGCCGTCCCGGTCCGGCTCCGGCCGGCACTGGGCATCGTGCCGGCGGCGCGTCTCCACGACGACGGCGGCGGGTGCGTCGGCGACGAGGACCGACCAGGTGCCGGTGGCGCCTCTCCCATAGAGGGTGATGTCGTCGTGGCCACGGCGGACCGACACGTAGTTCATCCGGTGACCGTCGCCGAACGCCGCGGCCTCGCCGAGGGTGGGCGCCGTGGAGACGACACGTTCTCCGAACCGTTCGCCACCGGCATCGGTGGCAGCCATCACATAGCCGGTCATCAGTCCCGCTCCTGTCGCCACCGGTGGTGGGTGTGCAGGGTAACCCGCCACGCCAGCGGCTGACGATGTCAACGTGCCGGTAGCCGGACGCCCTTGGCGCCCGCGGGGCCCGACGGCGACCCCATTGCCCATGGGCCCAGGGTGAACCCGCCGCCTCCCCGCCGGACCTCCACGGCACCCGCGGCACCGGCGAAGTGCGCGGGAACGAGCAACTCCCGTTGCTCGGCGGCGCGTTGAAGGACGCGCAGACGGCTCGCCACCGCTTGTTCCGAGTCCAGGCAGGCGTTGCTGTTGCGGCGGGGCTGGAGGATCTGCACCGGGCTGTGCAGCAGGTCTCCGACGAAGACGGCCCGGTCGCCGCCGGAGGCGAGCCGCAGCACGGACGAGCCGGGGGTGTGGCCGGGCGCGGATTCCAGGGTGAGGTGCTCGTCGATGCGGTAGGAGCCGTCCCACCGCACGGCCTGTCCGGCCCGGTGGAGGGGCGCGATGCTGTCCTCGTAGATCAGGCGGCCGTCCGCCTGCGAGCCGTTGCCGTACGCGCCGTCCGGACCGAAGTGGAAGTCGTCGGCGGCCGGGATGAGGTACTGGGCGTTGGCGAACGCCGGTATCCACTCCCCGTCCGCCTCGACGGTGTTCCCGCCGACATGGTCCATGTGCAGGTGGGTGTTGACGACGACGTCGACGTCCTGCGGGCGGATGCCGGCCTTCGCCAGGCAGCCGAGGAGATCGCCCCGCCAGTGGTGGAACGGCGGCGAGCCCGGTCGTTCGCGCCCCTTGCCCACTCCGGTGTCGACCAGGACGGTCCGCCCGCCGCTGCGCAGCACCCAGGTCTGCAGCGCCACCACCAGCCGGTCGGTATCCGGCTCCCAGTGGTCCGGCGCCAGCCAGTCCTCGTTGGCCTGCCACACCGCACCGACGGTCTCCGCGACCAGGTCGGGGACGGGCACGAACGGGCCCTGCCACTCCACGACCCGGATGACCTCGACATCGCCCAGCACGAGGCGGTGCACACTCTCGTTCATCATGCACTCGACGCTAAGCAGGTCCGGAGAGCGTCTCAATGCGCGACCAGCTCACGGAGATACGCGTCCGTCTCATCCCCCATACGGACGCTACCCTGCGTCAATGGATGTGGTGAGCGACGCGATCTCCGCCGTGCGTCTGGGGCACCCCTCGTCCCACCGGCTGCGGATGGACGGCAGTGGGCGCACACGTCTGGACCCGTTCGGCGGCGCGGGCTTTCACGTGGTGCTCGAGGGTGGCTGCTGGCTGCTGCCCGACGGCGGTGACCCGGTGTCCCTCGGCGTGGGTGACGCGGTGCTGCTCCCCCATGGCACGGGCCATGCGCTCGCCGACTCCCCGACCGGTGCGGCGACCGCGGCGGAGAGCGGGGAGCCGCTCGCGCGACCACCCGCGGGGACGAGGCCGCCCACGGGGACGGGGCCGCGAGCCGGGCCCGAACGCGGCGGGACGGAGATCCTCTCCGGCCGGTACCGGCTCGACTGCAGCCGCATCCACCCGCTCCTGGCGGAGATGCCCCAGGTCGTCCACCTTCCCCACCGCGTGGGCAGCCACCTCGAGCTGCGCGCCGCGATCGACCTGCTCGCCGGTGAGCTGGACGAGAGCCGGCCCGGCTCCTGCATCGCGCTGCCGAACCTGCTCGACCTGCTCCTCGTCTACATGATCCGCTCCTGGATGGCCGAGGCCACCAGCGGAGCCTGGCCCCGTGTCCTGGGTGACCCGGTGACGGCCGCCGCCCTGCGGGCGCTGCACTCCGACCCGGGCGCCCCGTGGACCACCGAGCGCCTGGCCACGGAGGTGAACGTCTCCCGCCCCACCCTGGCGCGCCGGTTCACCGCCCTGGTCGGCCGCCCTCCGATGGCGTACCTCACGTGGTGGCGCATCATCCTCACCGCCACCCTGCTGAGGGACACCTCGGACACCCTGGCCTCCATCGCCGGCCGGGTCGGCTACGGCAGTCCGTACGCACTCTCCCACGCCTTCCAGCGGGAGTTCGGTACCACCCCGGGGCGGTACCGCAAGGCCGCGGGCCGGGCACCGGCCACCTGAGCCCACCGGCCCGGTCCTGGAGGCGGTCGGCGCGTTCTTCACGCTGTGGGCACGCACTTCGCCAACCCGCTCGGCACCATCCACGGCGGCATCGCCGCCACCCTGCTCGACTCGGCCATGGGCTGCGCCGTTCACACCACTCTCCCGGCCGGGGTGGGCTGCACCACCCTGGAGCTCAAGGTGAACGACATCCACGCCGCCCGCGTCGACGGGCAGACCCTCGTCGCCGAGGGCACCGTCCTCCGCGCCGGTCGCCGCACCGCCACCGCCGAGGGCAAGGTGCTGGACGAACAGGGGAAGTTGATCGCCCACGCGACCACCACGTGCATGATCCTGCGCACGGACGGCTGACCGGTCAGCGGCCGAAGGGATGTCCGGCCCCGGCACGGGCCGGGGGCCGGACGGACGGCGGGGTCAGCGGTCGCAGCGGAGGGCGCGGAGGGAGATGGCGTCGCCCATCACCCGCATCCCGGTGTCATTGGGGTGGAGGTGGTCGCCGCCGTCGTAGGCGGGGAGCATCCGGGAGGGCGCCGTGGGGTCCCGGAGGGCCTCGTCGAAGTCGACGACCGCGTCGAACTCGCCGCCGGTGCGGATGAAGGCGTTGACCTGCTGGCGGACCACCTCGTCGGCGGGCTCGTACTCCCGCCAGCCCTCGTACGGCATGACAGTCGCCCCCACCACACAGACGCCGCGCGCATGGGCCCTGGCGATGATCTGCCGGTAACCGGCGATCAGTTCGTCCGCCGTGGGCCCCGGCGTGGCCTTGATGTCGTTGATGCCCTCCAGCAGGATCGTGGTGCGCACACCGGCCTGCGACAGCACATCCCGGTCCAGTCGCTTCAGCGCGCTCTCGGCCGAGCCGTCGGCGAGGACCTTGTTGCCGGAGATCCCTTCGTTGGCGACGCCCTTGAGCCGGGAGCGGGGGTCGGCGAGCAGGCGCCGGGCGAGGAAGTCCGGCCAGCGGCGGTTGGTGTCCTGGGTCGAGGCGGAGCCGTCGGTGATCGAGTCGCCGAAGGCGACGACGGCGCCGGTGCCGGGCCGGGGCCGTACGACGGCCGCGTCCAGGTAGTACCAGGAGGTGATCTGCTGGGTGTAGGCGGCGGGGCCCTCCTCCGCGGCGTGGTCGCCGGCCGGTGCGACGTACTGGGTCGCGCGGGCCCCCTTGTGGCCGGTCGCGAGGGTGCCCGCGGTGCGCACGTAGAGGCTGATCGCGAGGTCGGACCGGGGCCGGACGCCGCCGGGCAGCGGATCGCTGTAGACGACGCCGCCCGCCGGTACGGTCACCGACGACGCGCCGCGGAAGGTCAGCCGCTCGTTGCTGCCGGGTACGAGCGCCGCGCCGGACTCGCGGACGCCCGCGAAGGCGTGCCCGAAGGTCACCGGCTGGTCGCCGTAGGCGTTGGAGAGCCGGATGCGCAGGTCGCGGCCACCGACGCTGGTGTGGATGACGAAGCGGTACGTCAGGTCCCGGGTGGCGGTCCCCGCCGGATAGGCGCTGGAGCCCCAGGTGACGACGGAGGAGCGCGGGGCGGGCGGCGTGACGGGCTGGGCGGCGTAGGACTCGGTTCCGGTAGCCGCCACCGCCCCGAGGGCGGCGGTCGCGGCGAGGACACCGAGGACGCGTGCGCGTAAGCCGGGTCTCTGCATGATGAGGCGTTCCCTTCTCTCGACGAGTCAGGTGATCGGATGAATTGGATCCGATCCCAGGCCCGACTGTCGAGAGGGAGTGGATGATTAACGCCGTCCTGCGGAGCTTTTGACACCTGGCACACCATGGGTCATCGGATCTCTTCGCATGCGGAACGGATCACCGCATACGCGTATACCGATACACGCCGTCCGTGCGGGTCACCCCCACTCGCCCCCGCAGCACCAGGACGTCCAGGTGCGCGGCCGTCTCGTGGACCGCGAGCATCTGGTTGAAGGCGCTCAACTCGCCGAACGGCACTGCCCGGCGGGTCCATGCGAGCTTCCGCGCCACCGCGTGGGCGTCGAGCGTGTCCTCGCCCAGCGCCGTCAGGCTCCTGGCCAGCCGGTCGTCGTGGTGGGCGAGCAGTTCGGCGACCCGGGCGTGGGTGGAGTCGGCGACCGGTCCGTGCGCGGGCAGCATGCGGGCGTCGGCGTAGCGGGTCATGAGCCGCAGTGAGTCCAGGTAGTCGGCGAGCGGGTGGCCGCCCGGCTCGGCGAGCTCGAAGCCGATCGACGGGGTGATGTGCGGCAGGACGTGGTCCCCGGAGAACAGCAGCCCCCGCTGTTCGTCCAGGAAGACCACATGGCCCCTGGTGTGCCCGGGTGTGGGGACGACCCGCAGCTCGCGGTCGCCGAAGCGGAGGGCTCCGGCGCGCAGCCATTGATCGGGGGCCTCCCACACACTCGGGTCGTAGCCGCCGTGGTCCATCGCCTCGATGCGGTCGGCGAGCTCCCCGGCTCCCGCCGCGCGCAGGGTCCGCAGCGAGCCGACGGGCTGGTCGCTGCGCAGCCGGTCGAGCATCTCCAGTCCCGGGCGCTCCCCCGCGCCGAGGTAGACGCGCGAGCCGAGCAGCCGGCGCAGTTCCACCGCCTGGGTGTAGTGGTCGCGGTGGATGTGGGTCACCAGGATGTGGCTGATGTGGCCGGGGTCGCGGTCGATGGTGGCCAGGGCCTCCTCCAGCGCCTTGCGCGCCTCGGGGATGGCCCAGCCCCCGTCGATCATGACGATGCCGCCGTCGTCGGCCAGATCCTCCAGCAGGTAGACGTTGACGGCGCGCAGCCCGTCGCCGGGGAGTGGCAGCGGCACCCGGTGCACCCCGGGCCGTACGGTCTGGACTCCGGCCGCCGCCCATGGAGCCTGGTCGAACCGCGCCGTCATGCTCCTCCTCGCTGATCGGTCTCGTGGGCGTGGAGGCCGACGGCCAGGTTCCGGGCCCCGCGCCGGTCGAGCTTGCCGACTTTCGTCTGCGGCAGTTCCTCTATGCCGTAGACGAACTCGGGCCACTTGGTCTTGGACAGGCCGACGCTCTCCAAGTGGCCTGTCACCTCGGCGAGTTCGATGCCGTCACCGTCCTCGGCGACGACGAGCAGCGCCACGCGCTCGCCGAGGACGTCGTCGGGGACCGGTACGACGCAGGCCCTGGCCACGCGCGGGTGGCTGGCGACCGCGCGCTCCACCTCGGTGATGTCGATGTTGCGGCCGCCCCGGATGATGATGTCCTTCTCGCGGCCCATGACGCTGATGGTGCCGTCCTCGTGGCCCATCAGCAGATCTCCGGTGGGCAGATAGCCGTCCTCCGTCAGCGCGGGCGGTTCGGTCCTCCCCTCGCGGGCGTACCCCAGGAAGAGGGAGGGGCCGCGGACCTGCGCCCGGCCGGTCACACCGGGGCCGGCCACCCGGCCGTCGGGGGTGAGCGCGCGCACGTCCGTCCCCGGGAAGGGGCGGCCGTCCCGGCCGAGCCGGATCTCCTCGGGGTCGTCGGGGCTCGGCGAGGTGTGGCCCAGGCACTCGGACATGCCGAAGACGCGGAGGATCCTCGTGCCCAGGGAGCGCTCGGCGCGGGCCAGCGCCCCGCGGTCCATGGGCCCGCCGCCCACGGTGATCGACCGGACGCCCCGGAGGATGCCGGAACCGGCCGCCTCGGCACCCATCTGCAGCGCCATGGTCGGTACGCACATGGTCCAGCGGACGCCGGTGTCGGCCATCCGCCGCAGGGCGACCGCCCGGTCCCACTTCCCTGTCAGGACGAGCGGTCCGCGCAGCAGGAGGGAGAGGTAGACCCCGAAGCAGTACGCCGCCGTGGACGACAGCGGCACGATCGCGGCGACGGCGTCGCCCGACGCCAGGCCGTTGACGTTGATGGTGCTCGTGGCGGCGTACCGCAGGGCCCGCTCGGACTGTACGACGCCCTTGGGCCGCCCGGTCGACCCGGAGGTCAGGCCGATGAGGACACCGTCCGACCACCGCGACACGTCGCGCCGGTGGGGAGCGGACCGGCAGGTCCAGCCGTCGAGGACGGTCCGCTCCGGGCCGGGGAGCCGGGTGTGCACCGTCCACTCGTCCATCGCCGAGGGTTCGGCGACGACGGCGTCCGGGCGGATGTCCTCCCACGCGGCGGCGAACTCGGCGGGGGTGGTGTGCCGGTTGACCACCGCGAGCACCCCGCCCCGCAGGCCCACGGCGAGGGTGGCGGCGACGGTGCGCCAGGAGTTGTCCGCCTGGACCAGGACGGTGCCGACCGGTCCATGGACCGCCGATCCGTCGCCCGCCGGTCCATCGCCCCCCGATCCGTCGCCCGCCGGTCCATCGCCCGCCGGTCCATCGCCCGCCGGTCCATCGCCCGCCGGTCCATCGCCCGCCGGTCCATCGCCCGCCGGTCCATCGCCCGCCGGTCCGTCGGGCGCGTCGGCGGACAGCGCGTCGGCCATCCGTACGGCCTCGTGGAGCAGCTCCCGGGCCGTATGGCTTCCGGTGTCGTCGATCACGGCGACGAAGTCGGCTTCGTCCGCCTTCCACTGGAACTCGCGCACTACTTGTCGCATCTGGCCCCTCGTCGCGCTGTGCCGAACGTTGTCTGCCCGGGCGGCCGGGAATTCTCAGGCGGCGAACATCTCCGCCTCGTGCCCCATGACCGCGATCCGGCGGCCCTTCATGTCGCCGACCTGGGCGACGGCATCGGCCCACTCGGGGCTCGCGAGGGCCTTCTTCAGGTCCTCGGGGGAGTCGAAGCCGAGCACGGAGATCCCGTCCCAGCCTTCGGAACGCGGCTCCAGGGCGGCGTCGATCTCGGTGTGGCGCCAGGCACGCAGCCCGGGGAGGCGGCGGGTCAGCTCGGCGTGGTCGCCGCGCCACCACGTGATGAACCGCTCGTGCGTCCACTCCGGGGGCCGGGCCGCCAGCAGGACGAGGTTGTACATGAGGGTGCTCCCGATGGGTCGAGGGTCAGGTGAAACGGATCTCGGACGAGCGCCCGATCAGCAGGCGCTGCAGCCGGCCTTCGCCGTTCACCCGCCCGGCGGCGACGAAGCTGGCCTCGGGGACGCCCGCACGCCGTACCTCGCCCAGGAAGAGCTCGTCCTGGCCGAGCGTGGTCGCCGACAGCAGATGGTGGGTGCGGGTGCCCTTCTCACGCTGCTCGAGGTAGCCCACCAGGGCGGCGCGGTCCCCGGCGAAGTCGGTGGCGTTGCCGCCGCCGGTGGAGAACAGGATGGAGAGCGAGAAGTCGTCGCTGATCAGGTCGAGGATACGGGACGGCTCGTCGCCGTCGAGGATTTCGAACCACGCGGTGAGGAAGGGGGCCGTGGCCGGGGTGTCCGTCATGCCCGGCTCCCGCTGTCCTGCCGGGCCCAGTCGACCAGCTCGAAGGAAGTGGTGAAGAAGGACTGGTAGCGGGACAGGAGCCCGGCGGGCGAGATCACCGCGGCGGAGAGGAAGGAGCCGGTGTACCGCCCGCCCTCCGTCACCACCCCGTACACGGTCTCGACGTCGCCGTCCCGGCTGTGGCGCAGGATCTCGTGCGCCCGGGCCACGGGGTTGCGGCCGGCGATGTACGCGGCGAAGTCCTCCTTGGATTCGCCGGTGACCTCCTTGCCCGGCAGGGCGATGAGGAACCGGAAGCCGGGTTCGAGCAGATCCAGCGTCCGTTCCGGATGCGGGCTGTCCATACTGGCCATGTACGTGTGCAACGCCATGAGGCGCCCCCAGATCAACCTGAGTTCAGTTCAATTTCTGTCTGGATCGTAATCCCGGGGAAACACGGCTGACAAGAGGCGGCAGGCACCGAAACGGCCCCCGGCGGAGATCCGCCGGGGGCCGGAAGCGGCAGGGGGTCGCTCAGCGCGTCACGTGGCGACCATCCGCACGCACGCGCCCTCGATCAGTTCGCTGACCTCCGCCAGCGGCGTCGGCCCGGACGGCCGGTACCACCGCCAGACGCTGACGATCAGACCGAGCACACTCGCCCCCAGCAACTGCGCGTCCCGGAGCGGGAACACCCCCATGGACATGCCCCGCACCAGCAGGTTCGTCCAGTCCCGCTCGACGAGCTGGACCAGCTTGCGGGCCTCGACGCGCTCGGCCTCCTCCCGCTTGGACTTGCGCGGGCCGGAGAGCAGGTCCATGTGGTTGTGCAGGATGCGCATCTGCAGGACCTCGTGGTCGGAGACGTCGTACGCCGCGCGGACGGCCGCCCGGAGCGCCTCGGTCGGGTCCTCGACGTCCTCGGTCGCCTCCGTGAACTTGTCGTGGGAGCGCTGCAGTTCCCGTCGCATGATGGTGAGCAGACAGTGGGTCTTGGACTCGAAGTAGTGGTACAGCGCCGTCTGTCCGATGCCGACCCGCTCCGCCACGGTGGACCACTTGGTGGTCTCGAAGCTCGTCTCGCCGAAGCAGTCGACGGCGGCCGCCAGGATGGCGGCCCGCTTGGACCTCGGTCCCGCTTCCGGTTCAACGATTCTCGTCGCCATGCCTCGTCTCCTGGCTCAGCCCACCGTGTCGGTACCCGAGAGTAGCCCCAAGGTGAACTCAGTTGCCAATCAGCTCCCGACTCGGTGGGTTCCATGGGGTTTCGGGAGGAGTTCAGGTGCTGGGGGTGGCGCGTGTGAAATCGGGTGTCCGCTTGTCCAGGAACGCGGCGACGCCCGCACGGCCCGTGGCGGAGGCGGCCGCGGCGGCGATCGCACGGGCCTCGCGGTCCAGGTGGGTGCCGAGGTCCGCGGTCTGCCCGGCGGCGACGAGACGGCGGGTGGCGCCGAAGGCGGCGGTGGGTCCGTCACGCAGCGCCTCGGCCGTGCGCACGGCCTCGGCGGCCAGCCGGTCGGCGGCGACGACCCGGCTCACCAGTCCGATCGCCTCGGCTTCCGCGGCCGCTACGCGACGGTTGGTCAGCAGCAGGTCCAGGGCCCGCTTGGGGCCGACGAGGCGGGGCAGGAACCAGCTCACTCCGGCGTCCGGTGAGTAGCCGATCCGGGTGTAGGCGGTGGTGAACGAGGCGTCGTCGGCGGCCAGGGTCACATCGGCGGACGCGGCCAGGCCGATGCCGGCGCCGGCGACGGCTCCCCGCACGGCGGCCACCACGGGCGCGTCGCCCGCCGCGAACGTGCGCAGGGCGCCGTGCAGCGCGTCGGTCACCGCCATCAGGTGCCGCTCCAGTGGCTCTCCGGAGAGCCGGGAGAACTCCCCGAGGTCGCCGCCGACGCAGAAGGACTTCCCCTCGCCGGTGAGCAGCACGGCGCGTACGGACGCGGTGGCGCAGGCCCGCGCCGCGTCCAGCAGTCCGCGGGCCATGTCCAGGCCGATGGCGTTGCCCGCCTCGCCCCGGCGCAGGGTGACGCGGGCCAGGCCGTCGTCGATCTCGATACCGACGCTCATCGCGCGGTCCATCCGCCGTCGACGGTCAGGACCTGCCCGGTGCAGTACGAGGAGGCGTCCGAGGCGAGGAACAGCAGCGCGCCGTCGAGTTCATCGGCCGCGCCGCCGCGCCGCAGCAGGGTGTTGCGCTCGACCCAGCGGCTGGAGCGCTCGTCGCCGAAGAGGTCCGCGGTCATCTCGGTGCGGAACCAGCCCGGGGCGAGCGCGTTGACGCGGGTTCCGCCCGGGCCCCACTGTCCGGCCAGCTCCCGGGTCAGCCCGATCAGCCCGGCCTTGGACGCCGCGTAGCTCGCGCCGCCCAGAGGGGCGGCGGTGACCAGGCCGAGGATGGAGGAGACGTTGATGACGCTCCGGGGCGGGTCACCGTCCACGGCGGGTGCCTCCGCCACCAGGCGTGCCAGGTGGAAGGGGGCGGTGAGGTTGACGCCCAGGACCTCGGCGAAGGTGTCCGCGGATTCGTCCTCGGCCCGGGTCTCCCCGGACGTGGCCGCGTTGTTGACCAGGATGTCGATGCGGCCGGTGGCGCCCAGCGCCGTCCCGGCCAGCCGCGCGCGGTCGGCGGCGAGCGAGACATCGCAGGCGACCGGGTGGATGCGGGTGTCGGAGTCGGCGAGTGCGTTCAGCCGGTCGATGCGCCGGGCGGCGGCGAACACCGTGGCCCCGGCCTGCGCGAGGACGGCCGCGAAGCGTGCGCCGAGCCCCGCGGACGCGCCGGTGACCAGGGCCGTCCTGCCCCGGAGCGAGAACAGCTCGGCGGCGGACCGGTACGGGTTCGGTGGCGCGGTCATCCCTCCACCCCGATCGGCAGGGCGGTCGCGCCGCCGTCGAGCACCAGGGTCTGGCCGGTCATCCAGGAGGAGGCGTCCGAGGCCAGGAACAGCGCCGCGTGTGCCACGTCCGCCACCGTGCCGAGGCGCCGCAGTGGCAGCTTGGCGGTGAGGATCGGCTCACGGACCTCCCACACCGCCCGGGCCAGCTCGGTCTTGATCAGCCCGGGGGCGATGGCGTTGACGCGGGCGTGCGGCCCGAGTTCGTAGGCGAGCTGCCGGGTCATGTGCAGCATGGCGGCCTTGGTGGCGTTGTAGTAGCCGATGTGCGGATCGACGACGAGCCCGCCGACGGAGGCGATGTTGACCACCGCTCCCCCGTGCTCGGCCATCCAGGCCCGCCAGGCGCACCGGGTCCAGGCGATCATGCCGTACTGGTTGACCCGGACGGTCTTCTCCGCGCGCGGCAGGTCCAGGTCGAGCAGATCGCCGTGGTACGGGTTGGTCGCCGCGTTGTTGACGAGGACGTCGACCCGGCCGAAGCGGGACATGGTCTCCTCGACGCACCGTTGGGCCTGGTCCGGTTCACCGGCGTTCGCCACCACCGTGTGCACGTCGCCGTCGCCCTTGACGCGCAGCAACTCCTCGCCCGCCTCGGCGAGTCCGGCCGGTTTACGGGCCGCGATCACCACGTGTGCCCCGGCCGCCCGGTAGGCGGTGGCGATGCCGAGGCCGATGCCACGGGATCCACCGGTGATGACGGCCACCTTGCCGTCGAGGCTGTTGCCGCTCACGCCGCCCCCGCCTTCGTGTCGGTCCTCTTCGGGTCGGTCTTCTTCGTGCCGGTCTTCTTGTACGGCGCGAGTTCCTGGCGGGCCACCGTCCGCAGATGCACTTCGTCGGGGCCGTCAGCGATGCGCAGCGCCCGGGTGATGGCGTACAGCCGGGCCAGTACGGTGTCGTCGCTGACCCCCGCCGCGCCGTGCGCCTGCACCGCGCGGTCGACGACCTTGTGGGCCACCTCAAGCGCCGCGACCTTGATGGCGGCCACCTCCATGCGGGCGGCCGCGTTGCCGACGGTGTCCATCAGCCAGGCCGACTTGAGGACGAGGAGCCGCACCTGCTCGATCTCGATGCGGCTGCGGGCGATCCACTCCCGGACCACTCCCCGGTCGGCGAGCGGCCCGCCGAAGGCGGTGCGCTCGGTGGCGCGCTCGCACATCAGCCGCAGGGCGCGCTCGGCGAAGCCCACGGCGCGCATCGCGTAGTGCATCCGCCCGGGACCGAGCCGTCCCTGGGCCAGCGCGAAGCCCTCGCCCTCGCCGCCGAGGATGTTCTCCACCGGCACCCGGACGTTCTCGAAGAGCACATCGCCGTGTCCGAGCCGGTCGGTGTACCCGAACATCGGCAGGTCGCGCAGGACCGTCACGCCCGGGGTGTCCCGGGGGATGAGCAGCATCGACTGCTGCCGGTAGGTGGGCGCCTCCGGGTCGGTCTTGCCCATCAGGATGATCAGTTCGCAGTCCGGGTCGAGGATCCCGGAGGTGTACCACTTGCGGCCGTTGACCAGGTAGCTGTCGCCGTCGCGGGTGATGCGGGTGCGGATGTTGCGGGCGTCGGAGCTCGCGACCTCCGGCTCGGTCATGGCGAAGCACGAGCGGATCCGCGCGTCGAGCAGCGGGCGCAGCCAGCGTTCCTGCTGCTCGGGGGTGCCGTACAGCGCGAGCAGCTCCATGTTGCCGGTGTCGGGGGCCGAGCAGTTGAACACCTCGGGGCCGATGACGGATCGGCCCGCCAGCTCGGCGAGCGGCGCGTATTCGAGGTTGCTGAGCCCCGCGCCCCAGTCGCCGTGGGCCATGAAGAGGTTCCACAGGCCCTCGGCGCGGGCCTTGGCCTTCAGCTCGGTCATCACCGGCGGCAGGGCGTGCGGGTTCTTCCCTTCGGCCAGCTGCCGGTCGTACGTGGCTTCCGCCGGGAAGACGTACTCGTCCATGAACGACCGCATGCGGCCTTGGAGTTCACTCGCCCGTGGCGAGTATCCGAAATCCACGAGTGCTCCTGTTCGGTGGGGGCGTACCGCTGCCGGGTCAGCCGAGGATGTCGCGGGCGGTGCGGATCATCGCGGCGATGGTGGGCGGCAGGCGTTCCTGGTCCGGGTCGTGGTGCTTGCCCTCGCGGTGCCGGCGGAGGTTATGGCCCATGATCGCGGCCATCTTCATGCGGCCGAGTGCCCGGAACCAGTCCATCGCGGGCAGCGCGGGCCCGCCGTCGCCGTAGGTGTCCAGCAGTTCCGCCTCGCCGGGCAGTCCGGGCACGGGGTGTCCCAGCCGGGGGAAGTTGCGGTGGTCGGCGAAGAGCAGGAACCAGCCCAGGTCGATGCGCGGGTCGCCGACGCTCCAGATCTCCCAGTCGACCACGGCCACCGCGCGCTCGTCCGCGCACAGCACATTGCCGAGCCGGAAGTCCCCGTGCAGCAGCACCGGCGGGAGGCCGCTTGGTACGCCATCGGCGAGACGCACCAGCAACTCCTCCCCGCCGGGCCGCAGTTCGGTGGGCACGGCACGCAGGGTGCGGCTCCAGCGCGCCAGCTCGCCGGAGGGGTCGAGCGGTGCGGGCGGGTCGAGTCCGGGCGTGTGCACTTCGGTGCCGTGCAGGCGCCGCAGGACGGATGCGATCTCCAGCATCCGGGCGCGGGCCGTCGCGGCGGGCACCTCGTGGTCGTCCAGCACCGGCTCGACGGCCTCCCCGGCCGCGAAGTCCATGGCGAACCAGGCGGGTTGCGTCTCGTCGACGGCGACGACGCCCGGTACCGGCACCGGGGATCCGGCCAGCGCGCCCAGCACCCGTGCCTGGCGCAGCACGTCGTTGCGCCCGACCGGCCGCTGTCCCGGCGGCACGGCCTTGACGACGTACCGGGCGTCTCCCGCCGTGACGTCGTAGGTCAGCCCCGAGTGGCCGCCCGGCAGCACCGTCAGCTCCCCGACCGGCGCGCCCGGGTGGCGGCGGGCGAGCCGGTCGCGCACCCGGGCGGCCAGCTCCGGCACCTCGGTGGCCATGCTCATCGGACGGGCTCCTTGGGCAGACCGAGGACGCGCTCGGCGAGGATGTTCCGCTGGATCTCGTCGGTGCCGCCCGCGATGCTGTAGCCGGGGGCGCCCAGCAGGTGCTCGGTCCAGGCGTAGGTGCCCCACTCCCCCGTGTCCGCCACCAGGCTCGGCCCCAGCAGTTCGGACACCAGGTCCCCGGTGCGCCGCATGGTCTCGGTGGCGTACAGCTTGCCGACCGACGCCTCCGCGCCGGGTTCGCGCCCGGCGACGAGGGCCGCGGTCACCCGCAGCCCCATGAGCCGCTGGACGAGGGTGCGGAGGTGGAGGTCGGCGGCGCGCTGCCGTTCGCCGCCGGTGAGGGGGCGCGGCAGGTGTGCGGCCAGGTCCAGCGCCCGGTCGGCGTTGTCCAGGCCGAGCCCGCCGGAGTCGAGCCGCTCGGCGGCCAGCACACTGAGCGTGACCCGCCAGCCCTCGCCGACCGGCCCGAGCCGGTCGGTGTCGGGCACCCGCACACCGTCGAGGTAGACCTCGTTGAAGCTGGTGCCGCCGGTCATCTGCCGGATGGGCCGCACGGTGACGCCCGGCGCGTCCATGCGGACCAGGAAGACGGTGATACCGGCGTGCTTGCGGACGTCCGGATCGGTGCGGCACACCGCCACGCCCCAGGTCGCCACGCGGGCCCCGGAGGTCCACACCTTGTGCCCGGTCAGCACCCAGCCCTCGCCCTCGCGCACCGCTCTGGTGCGCACCGCGGCGAGGTCGGAGCCGGCCTCGGTCTCCGAGAACAGCTGGCAGGCCAGTTCGTCGGTGCGCAGCAGGGGCACGAGCCAACGGCTCTTCTGCTCCTCGGTCCCCCAGAGGCCGATCGCGGGGGCGACGAGCGCCTGCGTCACGGGGAAGATCTCGGGGCGGTGGGGTACGTCGAAGGCCGCCTCCTCGCCGCGGTAGAGCTGCTCGTAGTACGCGGGCAGCCCCCTTCCTCCGTACTCCTCCGGCCAGTTGAACGCGGACCAGCCCGCGTCGTAGCGGGTGCGTTCCCACTCCTGGACCCGGGCGGTGTGCTCGCGTTCCTGCTCCTCGGTCCAGTTGTCGAACACGGCGACGGAGTCGGAGCCGCTGCCCCACTCCCCGTCGGCGGCGCGGGGCCGGGCCACACCGGCGAGCCACCGCCGGGCCCGGTCGCGGAACTCCTCGGGTCCCGGGATATCGCTCATCTCTTCCTCCACCTGACGATCGGCGGGCCGTTCCGCGGACCGCTTCAACGGGACAGGACCGTGCAGGCGCTCACTCCGGGGGCGCCGTACACATGGGTGAAGCCGATCCTGGGGTCGCCCGGGACCTGGTGTTCACCGGACCGTCCGCGCAACTGCTGGACGACCTCGTACACCTGGCGCAGCCCCGAGGCGCCGATGGGTTCGCCGTTGGCGATGCAGCCGCCGTCGGTGTTGACCGGCAGCGTCCCGCCGATTCCGGTGGCACCGGAGGCGACGAGCCGCTCCTGCTCGCCGTCCTCGCAGAACCCGCACTCGGCCATGTGCATCACCTCGGCGCCGCTCTCGGTGTCCTGCAGCTGACAGACGTCGACGTCGCCGGGGCCGAGCCCCGCCTCCTCGAAGGCGGCGGCCGAGGCATCGCGGCTGACGCTGGTCAGCGCGCCCCCGGGTATCCATGGGCTGAACACCTCGAACGAGCCGAAGCGCCGGGTGCGCACGGCCGCCGAGCGCAGGGTGACCGGCTGCCCGTCCATCGCGCGGGCGGCCTCCGGCGAGCAGAGGACCAGCGCCGCCGCGCCCGCTCCCGGGGAGCAGAACATATAGCGGGTCAGCGGGTCGCTGACCATGCCGGACTCGAGAATCTCCCCGGCGGACAGGGCTTTGCGGCGCCACGCCCCGGGGGTCAGGACACCGTTGCGGTACGCCTTCTCGGCGACCAGGGCGAGGGTCCGCGGGGTGATGCCGTGGTCGTGCATATAGCGCCGGATCTTCATGCCGAAGAACTGGGTGGTCACCATCAGCCCGTCGCTGCCGTACTCCGCTCCCAGGCCCCAGTCCTCGGGCCTGGGGTCGAAGGCGCCACGCGGGTGTTTGTCGAAGCCGACGGCGAGGACCACGTCCGCCATGCCGGAGCGGATCGCGTTCACGGCGGAGACCAGCGCGCTGCCACCGGTGGCGCAGCCGTTCTTGACGTTGACGAACGGCAGCCCGGACAGGCCGAGTTGGGCCACCAGGGTGTCCGCGAGACCCGCGCTGTCGCTGCCGCCGAACGCGGCGCCCACCCGGGACCACCCGATCCCGGCGTCTGCCAGCGCGGCGTTCACCGCGGCGATGGCCAGCTGCCGGCCGGTCGCCTCCGACCGGCCGAACGGGGTGCGTCCGGCGCCGCAGATCAGGACGTCGGTACCGCTCATGAGTCCTCCTCACCCGGGGTCGTGGGCCTGGCCCGGGGCACCCCGGGGCCCGCGGTCACGGAGAGGGGCATGCCGATGCGGACGTCATCGAGGTCGTCGACGTCGAGGACGGCGGCCACCCGCACGTCCCCCAGCTCGACGTAGCCCAGGGCGAACGGCACGAAGCCTCCGGGCGGGGGCTGGTACGGCGGCGACTTGGGGGCGTACCGCTGCACCGTCCAGGTCCACAGCGTTCCCGTGCCCGGGAGGGCCACCGGAGCGGCCGGCCCTCCGCAGCGCGGGCAGGCGTCGTCCGCGGGGTAGACCGTCACCGAGCAGCCGGAGCAGCGTGCGCCCTGGAGCCCGGGGGCGGCCTGGCTCCGCGGATCCGTGGTCATCCGGCTCAGCGCCCCTGCCACTTGGGTTCGCGCTTCTCCAGGAAGGCGGACACGCCCTCGCTGGCGTCCTCGGAGTTGAGCGCCACGCCCACGGCGAGGTGCTCCATCACCATCAGCGACTGGGTGTCGGCGTCCAGGCTGCGGTCGATGGTCATCTTCGTGAGCCACATGGTGAAGGGGCTCTTGTCGGCGAGGTGGCCGATGAACTCATCGACGGTGGCGTCCAGTTCGTCGGCCGGGGCCGACTTGTTGATCAGCCCGAACTCGGCGGCCTCGACACCGGAGAGGAGCTTGCCGGTGAGCATCAGCTCCTTGGTCTTACGGATGCCGATCATGCGTGGCACCCGGTAGATCGGACCTGCCCCGCCGAACAGCGCACGGCGGATGTGGAAGTCGCCGATCTTCGCGTCGTCGGCGGAGATGGCGAAGTCGCAGGAGATCATGATCTCGAAGCCGCCGGCGGTGACATGGCCCTCCAGGACCGCGACCGACGGAGTCTTCATCGAGTACAGGCGGTCGCACACCTTCGCGGACTTCACCGCGACGTCGATCGCGTTCGACTTGCCCACGAAGTCGGCCTTCAGGCTGTCGAGGTCGAAGCCCGAGCAGAAGGTGCCGCCACGGCCGCGCACCACCAGGACCCGGAGGCCGGGGTCCTCGTCCACCTCGGTGATGATCTCGTCGAGCCGGTCCAGGATCGGCACCGTGACGCAGTTCTTCTTCCACGGACGGTTGAGCCAGACCCGGGCGACGTGACCGTCGCGCTCGAACTGGATCTCGTCTTCCACTGCCATCCCTCACCCCTTCGCAACTGAACTGAATTCATTACAACTCTGGGAGTTCGGGCGGCCTCTTGTCAACCCCCCGATCCAGGCAATCGAATCCGATTCAGTCCCGCTCTTGATGAGCATACCTACTTCGGTTCAAGATGACCGCGCGCCTCGCGCCGGCCCCTCCGCCGTCCCGACGCCAAGGAACGCCAAAGAACGCCAAGGAAGGACCTTCATGCCCGGCATCTCCCGTCTCGGCATCGTCGGCTGCGGCCTCATGGGCTCCGGCGTCGCCGAGGTCGCCGCCCTGCGCGGTCTCGATGTGACCGTCGCCGAATCGACCCCCGAGCTGGCCGCCGCCGGCCGCGACCGCGTCACCGCGTCCCTCGACCGCGGGCTGCGGCGCGGCAAACTCACCGAGGCCGACCGCGACCGGGCCGTGACCCGGCTCACCTTCACCCACGATCTGAGCGAGCTGGCCGACCGGCAGTTCGTCGTCGAGGCCGTCGCCGAGAGCCGGGAGGTGAAGCTGGAGGTCTTCCGCCAGCTGGACAAGGTGGTCAGCGATCCGGAGGCCGTCCTCGCCACCAACACGTCCTCGATCCCCGTCGTCGACCTCGCCGTGGCCACCGGCCGGGCCTCCCGCGTCGTGGGGCTGCACTTCTTCAACCCGGTACCGGTGCAGAAGCTGGTCGAGGTGATCCCCGCCCTGACCACCGGCGCCGAGACCCTGGCCCGAGCCCGCGACTTCGCCGCCGAACAGCTGGGCCGGACCGTCATCCAGGCGCCCGACCGATCGGGCTTCGTGGTCAACGCCCTGCTGGTGCCGTACCTGCTCTCCGCGGTCCGCATGGTGGAGTCCGGAACGGCGCGCGCCGAGGACGTCGACAGCGGCATGGAGCTCGGCTGCGCACATCCGATGGGTCCGCTGCGGCTGCTCGACCTGATCGGCCTGGACACGGCCCAGGCCGTCGCCGAGTCGATGTACGAGGAGTTCAAGGAGCCGCTGTACGCCGCTCCTCCGCTGCTGCGGCGCATGGTCGCCGCGGGCCATCTGGGCCGCAAGAGCGGCCGGGGGTTCTACGTGTACGACGCATGACCGCGGGGGCCATGGCACCCGTTGCCGTAAGCCCGCTCCGCCGGTGGCTCGTCCGTGGACCGGCACGGCGGCCGATCCGCCGTGCCGGTCCCGGCGCCCGTTCAGGCGGCGCCGCGGGCGGCGAGGCCGACGAGTTCGGCGAGCCGGTCCCGGTGCCGGTCCGCGGTGCCGAACAGCGCCTCGGCACCGCGGGCCCGGCGCACATACAGATGCGCCGGGTGCTCCCAGGTGAAGCCGATGCCGCCGTGCAGCTGGACGTACTCGGCCGTCGCCAGGCGGAAGGTCTCGGAGCAGACCACGGCGGCGGCACAGGCGGCCACCGGCAGTTGCGGTGAGCCGACGGCGGCGCAGGCGGTCGCGTACCCGGACGCCGAGCGCGCCGCCTCCAGCGCCACCAGGACATCGGCCAGCCGGTGCTTGACGGCCTGGAAGGACCCGATGGGGCGGCCGAACTGATGGCGCTGCGCCACGAATCCGACCGTCTCGTCCAGCGCGTGGCCGCTGCCGCCGACCTGCTCGGCCGCCAGGGCGGCCCGTCCGGTGTCCACCGTCGCCGAAACCGTGCCCTCGACCCCCTCGACCGCGTCCACGGCGGCGGCCGGGGCGCCCCGGAACTCCACCAGCGCCTGGCGCCGCGTCTCGTCCAGGACGCGGCGCGGAGTGCGGTGACACGTGTCGGGGGCGGGCTCACACGCGAAGAGCCGGGGTCCGTCGGGTGTTCCGGCCCGCACCAGGACCAGATCAGCTCCGGCCCCGTCGAGCACGAAGTCCAGCCGCCCGCGCAGCACCCAGCCGCCACCCCCTCGCTCCGCGGCGACGGCGGGCTCGCCGTGGTCGAACCCGGCCACGGTGGCGGTGAGCGTGCCGTCGGCGATGCCGGGCAGATAGCGCTCGCACGCCGCACGGTCGCCGCTGAGCAGCAGGGCGTGGGCGGCCAGGACCACCGTGGGCAGCAGCGGCCCGCAGTACAGGGCGCGCCCGGATTCCTCCAGGGCCACGGCCAGTTCGGCGAAGCTGAAGCCCGACCCGCCGTACTCCTCCGGAACGGCCAGTCCATGGACCCCGATCTCGCCCGCGAGCCGCGCCCAGAGGGCCTCGTCGTATCCGCGCGGGGTGGCCAGGTGTTCACGTACCTCCTCGACGCCACTCGCCTCGGCGTAGAGGTCCCGCAGGACGGTGCGCAGCTGTCGCTGTTCGTCCGTTTCGGACAGCAGCTGGGGGTCGATCTCGGGGCGGCGACGGTGCATGGGAATCTCCATCGTGCTCGTACGACGGGCGACAAATATGAGAACTGAACTCAATTCAAGACCGTAGGCATCGAACCCCGGATGGGCAAGACCCGCACCGCGGCCGCCCCGGCCCCCGCTCAGGCGGTGAACCGGCCGCCGTTGGCGAGCAGCACCGCGCCGACCAGGTTCGCCGCGGCATCGCTCACCAGAAAGAGGGCGATCTCGGATATCTCCTCGGGGGTCGCGTACGGGCGCACCCGCGGGTCGTCGAAGCCCGCCCGCAGCACCTCGGGGGTGCGGGCCGCCATCCCCGTCTCCGTCGGCCCCGGCGCCACCACGTTCACCCGGATCCCGGACGCGATGACCTCCTTGGCCACGGCCTGGGCCAGCGCGTGCACACCCGCCTTGGAGGCCGCGTAATGGGGGTAGCCGACGGGGGCGTCGAAGGCCGACGACGACCCGATCACCGCGATCGCTCCGGCCCCGGCGGGGCGCATGACCCGTACCGCGGCGCGCAGCACATGAAAGGTTCCGTCCAGGTTCACGCTCATGACCCGCCGCCAGGAGGCGTCGTCGAGGGTGTCGGTCAGCTCGACCGGCCGCCCCTCGACCGTCGCCTCCGCGATGCGCCGCTTCGCCTCCGGGTCGTCGACCCCCGCGGCGTGCACCAGGACGTCGAGCCGCCCGTACCGGCGCAGTACGTCCCGGAAGGCGCGGTCGACGCCCGCCGCGTCCGCCACGTCGAGCGCGACCGCCTCGGCGGCGGGCAGCTCCTCGGCGACCGCCGCGGCGCCCTCGCCGTTCACGTCGGCCAGGACGACGGCCCGCGCCCCTTCCGCGGCCAGCCGCCGGGCGACCGCCGCCCCCATGCCGGAGGCGGCTCCCGTCACCATCGCGACCCGGCCGGCGAACCTCCCCGCGCGGACGCCTTCGTGCGCCATACCGACTCCCTCCACTTGCCCGGACCATCTATTGAACCGACTTCACCTCTGTTACCGTGGCAGCCGCGGCGCTGACAAGACCCGGGACGGTGAAGATGAGGGCACTGCGGCTGACGGCGTGGGGCGAGACCCCGGCACCGACCGAGGTCGAGCGGCCCGTCCCCCACGGCACCGAGGTGCTGGTGCGGGTCGAGGCCGCCGGGCTGTGCCGTTCCGACCTGCACGTCATCGACGCCGCTCCGGGCACGCTCCCCTACCGGCTCCCGTTCACCCTCGGCCATGAGGTGGCCGGGCGGGTCGCGGCGCTGGGGCCCGGCGCCGACGGGGTGGGGCTCGGCGAACGCGTGGTGGTCCACGGGCCGTGGGGCTGTGGTTCCTGCGCACGGTGCGCCGCGGGCCACGACAACTACTGCGACCGGCGGGACACCCTCGCCTGGCACGGGGCGGGACTGGGCCGGGACGGCGGAATGGCCGACTATCTGCTCGTGGCCTCCGCCCGCCACCTGGTGCCGATCGGCGACCTGCCCGCCGACCAGGCCGCCCCGCTCTCCGACGCGGGGCTGACCTCCTACCACGCCGTGGCCGGGCTGCGGCCCGCACTCGGCGAGGACACCACCGCCGTCGTCATCGGTGTCGGCGGGCTCGGCCACCTCGCCGTCCAGATCCTCCGCGCCACCACCGCGAGCCGTGTGCTGGCGGTGGATGTCCGGGAGGACGCCCTGGCGCTCGCGGACCGCTCCGGCGCGGACTTCGGCACCCTGCTGCGGCCGGACACCGCCCGTGCGCTGCGGGCGCGAAGCGGTGACGTGGGGGCGGACGCCGTGCTCGACTTCGTCGGGACCGCGCGGACGCTGGAACTCGCGGCCGGCGTCCTGCGTCCCGGTGGCGCACTCGCCCTCGTCGGAAGCGGAGGCGGCAGCCTGACGGTGGCCAAGCCGGGCGTCCTGCCACCCGGCTTCCGGCTCTCACTGCCCTTCTGGGGCGCCCGCCAGGAACTGGCCGAGGTCGTCGCGCTGGCCCGCTCGGGAGCGCTCCACGTCGAGGCGGAGCGCTTCCCGCTGTCCGCCGCTCCGGAGGCGATCGACCGCCTTCGCCGGGGTGCGGCCCGGGGCCGGACCGTGCTGGTACCGGACTGATCACGGCGCGGTGGCCCGAGGACGGACTCGGGCCGATGGACGGCTCACAGATCGCTCACAGACCGCTCACGCATGGCTCATGGATGGCTCATGGATGGCTCGTCGACACGGAAGGGAAGTCGGCATGCGCTTCGATGGAAAGGTCGCGATCGTCACCGGCGGCGCCCGGGGCATGGGTGCCGCGCATGTACGGGGACTGGTCGCGGAGGGGGCCAGGGTCGCCGTCTGCGATGTCCTGGACGAGGCGGGAGAGGCCCTGGCCGATGAGTTCCCCCGCGCCCGCTACCACCACCTCGACGTCACGGACGAGACGCGGTGGCGGTCGGTGGTCCGCGCGGTGGAGGACACCTTCGGCCCGGTGAACGTCCTGGTCAACAACGCGGGCATCGTGCACTTCGGCGGCGTGGAGGAGCAGTCGCCCGAGCACTTCCGCCGGATCCTCGACGTCAACCTGGTGGGGGCCTTCCTCGGCATGCACACCGTTCTCCCCGGTATGCGCGAGCGCGGCCGCGGTGCCGTCGTCAACGTCTCCTCGGCCGCCGGTATGACGGGTTTCGCCGGTGGCATCGGCTATGTGGCGAGCAAGTGGGGGGTGCGCGGGATGACCAAGGCCGCCGCACTGGACATGGCAGGCAGCGGCGTACGCGTCAACTCCGTACACCCCGGAGTCATCCGCACGCCCATGGGTGAGAGCGCCTCACCCGAACTCTTCGCCCAGCAGCCGGTGGCGCGCATCGGGGAGCCGGAGGAGGTCACCCGCATGGTGCTCTTCCTGGCCAGTGACGACGCCTCCTACACCACGGGCGGGGAGTTCCTCGTCGACGGCGGCCAGACCATCGGCCACGTCGGCCACCCCGAGGCGGCGGCGGGCTGACGTCCTTCGGTGGCCGCCGGTGGTCACCACGGCCGGCACCTCCTACACGTCCCTGCGGACGGTGAGCAGGGATCCGATGCCGATCAGACAGACCAGCATGACGAAGAAGGCCGGGGAGAGCAGGTTCCCGGTGTGCTGGACCAGGTAGGCCGCGATGTAGGGAGCCGTACCGCCCGCGAGGACGGTGCCGATGTTGTACCCGATCGCCATGCCGGTGTAGCGGACCCTGCGCTCGAACAGATGCGGCCACAGGCTGGCCGCCGGGACCTGCACGAACGCACTGCCCAGCATCAGCAGCACATAGGCAAGACCGGCCAGGGCCAGGCTGTGCCTGCCCATGAGCATCATCGCGGGGTAGGCGGTCACCAGGAAGGCCAGCAGCCCGCCCATCAGGACACGACGGCAGCCGAACCGGGCGGCGAGCCGCCCGGCCGGCACCATGAGCAGCACGGTGATGAGCACGACACCCGAGGTCAGCCAGTACACCAGCGTGGTGTCGTAGCCCAGGTTGGTGGTCAGGTAGATGCCGATGTACGTGAGCCCGAGGAAGATGGCGCCGCCCTGAGCCATGGCCAGGCCGATGGACTGCAGCAGCGCCGGACGGTGGGTGGACAGGACCTCCCGGACCGGAGCCGTGGGGATGTCGGCGCGCCGTGCGGCCTCCTTGAACTCCGGGGTGTCCTCGATCCGCAGCCGGGCCCACAGACAGAGGAGCGTGAGCGGCACGGCCATCAGGAAGGGCAGCCGCCAGCCCCAGTCGGCCATCTGGTCCTTGGTGGTGAGGGCGGAGATCGCCCCGGCCGTCGCGGCCGCGAACATGAACCCGAGGTTGGACCCGATGGGTGTGACGGCACCGAGGAAGGCCCTGCGCTCGGGTGGCGCCGACTCGTAGATGTAGGTGTAGGCGCCGACCGACTCGCCGCCCGAGGAGATGCCCTGCACCAGCCGGGTGAGGAACAGGAGCACCGCGGCGACCACACCGATCTGGCCGTAGGTCGGCAGCAGCCCCGTGACGCTGCTGGCCACCCCCATGCACAGCACCGAGGAGACCAGCGCCTTGCGGCGCCCCCATCGGTCGCCGATCCATCCGAAGAAGACACCGCCGAGCGGCCGCACCACGAGACCGGTGGCGAACACCGCGAGCGCCGCCAGCATCGAGGCCGTCGGGTCGTCACCCGGGAAGAACTGCGGAGCGATCGCCACGGCGAGATAGCCGTAGACGCTGAAGTCGTAGTACTCGATCAGAGTGCCGATGCTCCCGGCGAGCATCGCGCGGCGCACCATCCGTGGATCGTGCGACGCCGACCCCTCCCCCGGAGGGGCGGGCTGCTGTGTGGTGCTCATGATCCGGCTCCCTTTCCCACGGCACGGTCCGGTACCCTGCCGACGCCCGGGACGGTACAGAACTGAACTCAGTACAGCTAGCCGTGGAACAGGGTTTTCTCAGCAAGCACGGCAAAGCCATGGACACGGGTTGAGGATCTGAATTCGATTCGGTTTACTCATAGCAGGCGGAGCGCCATGTCGCCGCCCTGTGCCGGGAGTACCGAGTTCGGGAGTGCAGCGTGCCCATCGGGTTCGAGATCGAGGAAAGAGTCGCGGAGACCGCGCGGCGCACCACCGAGTTCGTACGGGACGTGGTGATACCCGAGGAGCAGGCGTGTGACGGCGATGTCCACGCCGGTCCGGAGCCACTGCGCCGCCGGCTTCAGGACGCGGCCCGCGAGGCGGGGGTGTTCGCCCCGCACGTCGACGCCGAATGGGGCGGGCTCGGACTGGATCTGCGCGGCCAGGCCGTGGTCTTCGAGGCGGCCGGGTACTCGCTGCTGGGGCCGCTCGCGCTCAACTGCGCCGCTCCCGACGAGGGCAATACGCACCTGCTCGAGGTGGTGGCCACGGCGGAGCAGAAGGAGCGGTATCTGCGCCCCCTGGCGGCCGGTGAGACCCGCTCGTGTTTCGCGATGACCGAGCCGGCGCCGGGCGCCGGCTCCGACCCGCGCGCCCTCACGACGACCGCGACGAGGACCGACGGCGGGTGGCGGATCGACGGCCGCAAGTGGTTCATCAGCGGCGCCGACGGGGCGGCCTTCGCCATCTGCATGGCCCGCACCAGCGGCGGCGCCGGCGACCCGGGCGGCGCGACGATGTTCCTCGTCGCCGCCGACAACCCCGGCATGAAGATCGTCCGGAACATCGACACGCTGGACCGGGGCCTCTTCGGCGGCCACAGCGAAATCACCTTCGAGGGCTGCGAGGTCGGGGACGAGGCCGTCCTGGGCGAGGTGGACCAGGGCTTCGCCTACGCCCAGGTGCGGCTGGGGCCCGCGCGCATGACCCACTGCATGCGCTGGCTCGGAGTGGCCCGGCGGGCGCAGGACATCGCCCTGGAGCGCGCGGCGGACCGTTCGGCCTTCGGCAAGCCGCTGGCCGAACTGGGCATGGTGCAGCAGATGCTGGCCGACTCCGAGATCGACATCGAGACCGGCCGGGCGGTGTTGTGGCGGGCCTGCTGGGAACTGGACCAGGGACGTCCGGCCGCACAGCACACCTCCATCGCCAAGACCTACGTCTCCGAGGCGGTGCACCGGGTGGTCGACCGGGCCGTCCAGATATGCGGTGCCCTCGGCATCTCGGGGGACGCTCCGCTGTCGCGGCTGTACCGGGAGGTGCGTCCGTTCCGCATCTACGACGGCCCCTCCGAGACCCACCGCTGGGCCATCGCCAAGCGCGCGGTGCGGGCGGCGCGGGAGCGGAGGGCCGGTCGGTGACCACCTCCGGGACGACACCGGCCGGGGTCGACGTGGCCGCGCTGGAGCGCTATTTCGAACGCCACGTACCCGAGTGCGCGGGGCCGCTCGGGGTCACGCTCCTTCACGGCGGGCGCTCCAATCTCACGTACGCGGTGACCGACGGGACACACCGGTGGGTGCTGCGCCGACCGCCACTGGGGGTGCTGACACCGACCGCGCACGACATGGACCGCGAATACCGCGTCGTCGCGGCGCTCGCCGGCACCGAGGTGCCGGTCGCCCGCGCCGTGCTGTCGTGCACGGACCCGGAGGTGATCGGAGCGCCGTTCTGCGTCGTCGGCTTCGTGGAGGGCACGGTGCTGCGCGACGGTGACGAGGCCGCCGCACTCCCGCCCGAGGAGGCGCGACGCGCCGCCGACACGCTGGTGGACACCCTGGTCACGCTGCACTCGGTGAACGCCGCCGCCGTCGGGCTCCGCGACTTCGGCCGACCCGACGGCTATCTGGAGCGCCAGGTGCGGCGATGGCGTGGGCAGTGGGACAAGGTCGCCACGCGGAGCCTGCCCGACCTCGACGAACTCCACGGCAGACTGGCCCGCTCGCTGCCCGCGAGCGGCGCCCCGGCCATCGTGCACGGCGACTACCGCCTGGACAACGTCATCCTGGCGCCCGGCGGCTTCGAGCGGATCGCCGCGGTCGTCGACTGGGAGATGGCCACGCTCGGCGATCCCCTCGCCGACCTCGGGATGCTGCTCATGTACTGGGAGCGGACCTGCGAACCGGTCCTCGGGACGCGGCACGTCCCGACGGCCAACCCCGGTTTTCCCCCGGGCCGCGAACTCGCCGAACGATACGCCGAGAAGTCCGGACGGGACATCGGTGCCCTGCCGTATTACCAGGCGCTGGGCTGTTTCAAGCTCGCCGTCATCGCGGAGGGCATCCACGCCCGCTTCTCGGCGGGACAGACGGTCGGAACGGGCTTCGAACGGGTCGGATCCGCGGTGCCCGCGCTGCTGCGCTCGGGGCTGGAGCTCCTGCCGTGACCCCAGACACACAAGGCGAAGGAGAGCCCGTGCGAGACCGACTGTCCGGACAGATCGCCCTGGTCACCGGCGCGACCGGCGGCATAGGAACCGCCGTCTCGCGGCGGCTGGCCACCGAGGGCGCCACGGTGGTGGTGACCGACGTGGACGCCACCCGCTGCGACCGCCTGGCGCGGGAGCTGACGGCCGACGGGGCGCGGGCGCTGGGCCTGGCGCTGGACGTGAGCGACGAGGAGGCGTGGCGCGGCGCGGTCGAGCGCGTGGCCTCGGAACTGGGCGGCCTGTCCGTGCTCGTCAACAACGCGGGGATCGCCAGGATGCGCACCGTGGAGACGGAGACCCAGGAGTCATGGGACGAGGTCATCGCGGTGACGCAGGGCGGTGTCTGGCTCGGCATGAAGCACGGTGGCCCCGCGATCGAGCGCTGCGGCGGCGGTTCGATCGTCAACGTCGCGTCGATCTTCGGCACGGTGGGCGGCTTCGGCAGCCAGTTCTCGTACCACGCGGCGAAGGGCGCGGTCCGGCTGATGACGAAGAACGCCGCGCTGCACTGGGCCACGCGCGGCGTCCGCGTCAATTCGGTCCACCCCGGTTTCATCGAGACCCCGCTCTCGCGCGAACTGTGGCGGGGCACCCCCCGTCACACCGCGATGGTCGAGGGCACCCCCATGGGGCGGCTCGGCAGCCCGGAAGAAGTGGCGGGGGCCGTCGCGTTCCTCGCGTCCCAGGACGCGAGCTTCGTGACCGGCTCCGAGCTGTACGTGGACGGCGGCTGGACGGCGCGCTGACGGGACACTCCCGTCGTTGCGGACGAGCGTTGTCGCGGACGGGCGTCGTCGTGGAGCGTTGTCGCGGACGGGCGTCGTGGCGGACGAGCCGGGGGTGCCGGGCGAGTGCCGGGTCCGCGCCCGCTCAGTCCGTCACGTGCACCGCTCAGTCCGTCACCTGTGCCGCGGTCGCGGTGGCGGTGTCCGCGGCGGTCAGTCCGAACACCAGGGCGGAGGCGATCCCGCCCGCGTAGGCGCGGTGCCACAGGCCGCCGGTGTCCGACCCGGCCGCGAGGAGTCCGGGCAGCGGTTCGCCGTCCCCGCCCAGCACCCGGGCCCGGTCGTCGATGCGGACACCGTGGAAGGGGAAGGTGATGGCCGGTACCGCCTCGATCACGTAGTACGGCGGTTCGTCGAGCGGAAGGCGGTCCAGCTTCCGGCCGGGCGCGGGCTCCAGCCCCGCCGCGGCGCGTTCGTTGAACAGCTCGACCGCGTCGCGCACGGCGTCGCCCCGGTATCCCCATTCCTCCGGGAGGTAGGCCAGTTCGTCGAGGTCCTCGGCGAGTCCCACCCGGCCGCCCCGCTTACCGGCCAGGGCGAACTTGTCCACGGCGACCGCGCCCTCGACGTACGAGCCGACGACCCAGTCACGGAAGACCCGGGCGTCAGCGATGAGAAGGCCCCGGCCTTCGGGCTGCTCCAGCAGCGCCATGGCCGTCAGGTGGTCCCCCAGCGTCTCGTCGACGAACCGGTCGTTGGCCACGTTGAACAGCAGGGCGTGCTCGCTGTAGTAGAGCGACAGGTCGACGAAGTCCGCCGGGTCGGTGAAGGGGACGCCGCTGGGGATGAGATGGCCGTAGAAGCCCGCGTCGTCGTGGCCGGTGGCGGCACCGGCCCCGGTGGCCAGACGGTAGCCACCGCCGCGGCTGAAGGGGTTGGAGCGGAGCCGCATGTCCCCGGCGCGGGGGTGCACATGCGTGGCGCGGAGTTCCGTATCGCCCTGGAACCCACCGGTCGCGATGAGGGTGGACCGGGCACGCACCCGCGTGCGGGTGCCATCGGCCAGTCGCAGCTCCGCCCCCGTCACGCCGCCGTCCTCGACCACCAGCCGTTCGGCGCGGGTCTCCAACAGCACCGTGCCACCGCCCCGGCGGATGAGCTGACGGCATGCGAGGTTCATCGCCACCACGACCGAAGCGAGTTCTCCTACGGAGATTTTCAGCGATAGTGGGCCGCCAGCTCGGCGATCGAGGTGAAGGTCTGCGTCCCGCCGCTGCCACCGGTCACACGGACGCCGTCACCGGTTGTGGTGTCGAAGTCGAAGACGTAGGTCCGGTTCGTACCGGCGGCCGACGACGTCGGGTAGGACGGTGTCACGCGCTGGCCCGTGACGTCGGTCCAGACGCCGTCGCGCCGGACCTGGATCCTGGGCGGGGTGCTGAACCAGCCGCCGTCGCCGAACATGGTGCCGGTGGTGTAGGCCACCTGATTGAGGCGGTACGAGCGTGGCCAGGTGTAGCCCCACCAACTGGTCGGCTTGCGCTCGTCGTTCCAGTCGTCCTCGTTCTGGGTCGTGTCGCCGTCGTTGTAGATCGCGCGGCCGAAGTGGGTGGCGCGTTCGATCGGCACGGTGCCGGGTTCGCGGGCGAGGTCGCGGGAGGCGTCCGGTGGGTTGTCCGGGGTGGTGGAAACCGCGGGGGTGAGGGACATCCTGCGCAGCGAGAAGGTGTACGCCCAGAAGTCACCGGCCGGGTAACCGCCGCCGCACGGGCAGACGTTGGACTGCAGCCACATCGACTTGCCGTCCGCGCTGATGTACTTCGACGGGATGGTGGTGGCGTAGCCGCCGTGCTTGGTGTGGGTCCAGGGGTAGCCGCCGAAGTCCTTGGGGGTGAAGTGCTTCCACGGGCCCCAGGGGGTGGGTGCCTCGTAGAACTCGTAGGTGTACTCCGTCCAGGAGGTGTAGAGGTAGCGCTTCAGTGGCTTGTCGTAGACGACACCGCCCTGGCTGATCACGCTCAGGTCCCGGACCCGGCCCGCGGTTCCCACGTTCTGGTAGACGCGGTGGTCGTCGTGGAGGACCGACACCCGTTGGTCGATGCTGGAGGACCACCGCGGGGTGCCGCCGTCGTCACCGGCGTAGAACTGCCACGTGGACCGGTCCATGATGGACGTGGCGGGCACCCGGGCCAGATAGAGGTCGGTGGGGTCCGGGTCGGGGTCGAAGGTGTCGCGCCAGTTGTAGTCCAGGCCGTAGGCGTAGACGTATCCGTCCGGGCTGTTGGCGTTGTCCTTGCCGTAGTCCAGGAACATCACCGTGGTGAACTCCTGGTCCGAGAACATCGGCTCGACCTTGTCCGATGTCCAGGTGGCACCCTTGTCGGTGGACTTCACGACCGTCGCGCTGGGCGCGTTGTCCAGCGTGCCCTTCTTGAGGTCCTGCACGGCGAGGTACAGGTCGCCGTTCACACAGACCATGCCGGTCGGCTTGCGGTAGTAGTCCTGGGGGTCGCCCCAGACGCGGCCGATGCCGTCACCCGACGCCCGCTGGGCGCCCGTCAGGCTGCCGGGTGGGCCGCTGATCCGGGTCACGCCGATGTCCCGCCAGGTGTCGCCGAAGCCCACGCCGTCGCCGTACGCGGCGTACACGTTGTCGTCGTTCGACCAGCACGACGGCCACAGGTCGCCGTGCTCCTTGTTGTCGCCGATCGCGGGGGCGCCGATGGTGGCGCCGGGGGCGATGTCCACGGTGGAGAAGTAGGCGCTCTCCGGGGCGTTCGCGGCCGTGGTGGTCGCGGCGGCCGTGGTGGTTCCGCGTCCGGCGCCACGGGCGTGGCCGGTGCCCGTGGCGTCCGCCTGGACGGCGGGTACGGTCGCCATCGTCACGACGGCCAGCCCGGCCGCCAGGGTGATCAGAACTCTGGATCGTCGCACGGTGTGCTCCTCGCGGGTGTCGGTGGCGGCGTGCTCAGCCGGCCAGGCCGTTGATCCGGTACTGCATCACCCGGTAGTTCTGGTCGTCGTACCACTGGCTCACCGCGATGTGGAAGTCACCGAAGGTGGAGCCCGGGACGATGAAGCCGCCGTAGGGGTTGGCCACCGCGTTGCCGGACTCGTTGCCGGGCGTGGTGGGGACGATGAGGGTCTGCTCCGGGGTGGCGAACAAGTCGCTCGTCGGCAGGGCGAAGACCTGGGCGCGGATGTCAAGGGGATCCATGTTCAGCCAGGTCAGGGCGTACTTGCCGCCCATCGCGCGGAAACAGATCTCACCGAAGCGGCGTCGGGCGGTGATCGTGGTGGGGTAGTTGCCCCAGGCCCAGGCGCCGTTCGCGTAGCCCCACGGCTGGTACGCCGCCGGGTCGCCCAACCGGTCCTGCGGGACGCGGTGGAGCAGGAGGTCGGAGGGCACGTCCCGGTTGAACACGCTCGACAGCACGTAGCAGTAGCCGTCGTCCGCCACCGCGTAGGTCTTCTGCTGGAACTGGCCGCCGTACTGATCCCCGGGCCACTGGCACAGGTACTGCCACGTCTGGCCGTTGTCCATCGAGCGCCAGAAGTCGGAGTGGTGGGTCTGGTACAGGACACCCCGCATCAGGTGCATGTACATCGTGTCGCCGACGGTGAAGACGTCCGACGGAATGGCGGTGGTGTTGTTCTCGTGGCTCTCCGGGACCAGGCCCACGGCCTGCGCACCGCCCACGCTGTCGTCGATGACGAGGGCGTTCAGGTCGGGGTGGCGCGCCCGCAGGCCCACCGGGGCCCGCCAGTTGGGGCCGCCGACCCCGCCTCCGTCGAAGGTGTCGCCGCAGACGAACAGCATCGTGCCGTCGGGGCAGCGGACCGGGATGCCCAGATCGGTCCAGGGCGCGGCGAACCGGCCGGTCTCGTCCGGGCCGGTGAGGTTTCTGACCTTCGTACCGGTGATGGCGGTGGCGGCGGCGCTCGCCCGCGGTGCCCCCGCCGTCAGCCCGGCCGCCGCCGTGGCCAGGCCCAGACCGGCGGTGAGCACCAGGCGGCGGGCGGGGCCACGGGCGGCTCCGGCGGGGACGGGTCGTGGTGAAGCTGCCATGTGCGACTCCTCGGAATCGTGCGGTCTCCTACGACCAGGACTACGGCTGCGACTACGACTGCGACTACGACTACGACTACGACTACGAATGGGACTGCGGCTACGACTACGGCTGGACCGCGACGTCGCCGCACAGATGCACCTCGACGCCCAGCTCGGCGAAGAGCGCGGCCTTGGCGCGCAGCGCCTTGTCGGCGGTCGCCGCGTCGGGGGCGTACGCCACATTGAGGTGGTTGGCGCGGTGGCGGGCCATGAACTGGTCGCGGGTGACGCCGTGCAGGACCGCGTGCATGATCGGCCACTGGTGGTTGGTGGCGTCGAGCCGGCGCCGGGTCTCCTCCTCGGGCAGCTCGACCGACGTGGCGCGGCCGAGGTCCACGTGCAGCCTGCCGTCCATCAGGAACACCCGCGACCAGACGATCTCGCCCGGCTTGGAGACACCGCTGAGGGTGCCGCCACCGAGCGGGAAGAACATCGGGGGCTGGCGCATGCTGTACGACTTGTCGTAGCCGCCGTTGTGGGACGCGGGCACCGATCCGGAGATCTCGAAGACCCAGACGAACCGGCCGTCGTACTCCTCGCCCCAGCGGATGTCGTGCAGCGTGGTGGCCGGGTCGAGGCCCATCGCCGTCCAGACGCGGTTGGTGACCAGGGAGTCCACGGCCACGCCCTCGTCCACCTCGTTGAAGTGCGGCAGCGGCGCGCCGGGGTAGAGTTCGCGGGCGCCATCGCGGCTCCGTACCGGCGGGCGCTGGACGTTGTTGAGCAGGCCCTCGGCGAGGTCGCTCGCCGGGACGGTGTCCTTCAGGCCCTGCTGGTACTGGATGCCGACCGCGTCGAGCCCGAAGTCGTCGGCGATGCGCACCGCGGCGATGTACATCTTGAACTGGCTGAGCAGCTGGGCGTCGGTGAGTTCGGTGGCCTCGTCGGTGCCGGTGTGGAAGGTCATCCCGGCCCGGTCGAGCCAGGCCCTCACCTCCTGGGCCTCCTCGTCGGACACGTTCTTCATCTCGGCCACCAGGGCGCTCTGCGACAGGCGTTCCTTGTAGATGCCGAGCGGGTTGAGGAACTCGTCGTCGATGATGGCGTTGTACATGCCCATGCAGCCCTCGTCGAAGACGCCGATGATCGCCTTCTCCGCGCGCAGCTGCCGGGCGAGCGCCACGCCCAGTTCGGTCTCGGGATCCTGGACCGGCAGGGGCGGCAGGGGCCGGACATGGCTGGTGTCATGGGTGAGCGTGCCGGTCTCCAGCCAGGTGCGCAACGACGCGCGCGCCCATGCGTCGGTGAAGTCGGCGCTCCACAGCACCGCGTAGTCGCGGCCCGCCTTGGTGAGGCTGCCGGCGAGGTTCAGCAGCCCGACCAGACCGGGGAATTCGCCACTCCAGTTGGCCACCACCAGGATCGGGCCCCGGTGGTCGCGCAGTCCGGCCAGGACGTGGTGGCTGTACTGCCAGACGGCCTCGACGACGATGAGCGGGGCGTCCTCGGGTATGTGCCGGAAGACCTCGATGCCCGCGCGCTGGCTGTCGATGAACCCGTGCCCCTTGGCCTCGTCCACCGCATGGCCGCGGCGGACCTTCCAGCCGAGGTCCGCGAGGGCCGCGGCGAGGTCGCTCTCCAGCTTCTGCTGGGTGGGCCAGCAGGTGACGTTGGCGGCGGGACGCAGGTCGCCGCTGGCCACCGTGTAGACGGTGGTCGGCTCGGCGGCGGGTGGCCGGTGGAGTTGGGGCAGGGCGTACGCGGTCATGCGGTCTCCGTTGATGGTGCGTCGATGGTGCGTGGGGCGTGCGGGCGGTGCTGGGAAGGGTGGGGCGCCAAGTGGCGCTGGGCCCCGGAAGCGCTCAGCGCTCCTGCAGTGCGGCCAGCGCGTGGACGGTCGCGGCGGTGTCCGGGTACAGCCGCCGGTAGAGGGCGTACAGCTCGTCGTAGCGCCCGGTGTGCTCGGCGCGGGGCGTCACCGTCTCGCGCACCGGGTTCCAGTCGTCGATGGAGGCGTCCCCGACGAGCTGGGCGGCCAGCAGGGCGTCGCCGTAGCCCGCGCCGATGGTGACCGTGCGCAGCTCCTGCGGGCGGCCGGTGATGTCGGAGACGATCCGCGTCCACAGGGAGCCCTGGGTGCCGCCACCGACGGCGACCACGCGGCGGATGTCGCCGCCGGCCGCCTCGATGACCTCGATGTTCTGACGGATGGCGAACCCGGTGGCCTCGAGTGCGGCCCGGTAGAGATCGCCGCGGGTGTGGGACAGGGTCAGCCCGGCGATCACACCGCGGGCGTCCGGGTCCATGATCGGGGTGCGCTCGCCGGAGAAGTACGGCAGCATCAGCAGACCGTTGGCGCCGACGCCCGACTCGGCGGCCAGTGCGATGAGTTCGGCGTGGCCGCCGTCGGCGAACAGGTCCTTCAGCCAGTTGGCGACCGCACCGGAGGTGGCCATGCCACCGGCCAGGTTCCGGGTCCCGGGCAGGGCGCCGACCGTGCCCCACAGGGACGGGCTGGTCAGCGGCTTGGGCACGGTGTGGATGAGGAACATGGTGGTGCCGTACATCAGCATCAGATCGCCGATGTTCTGCGCACCCACGCTCAGCGCCTCGGCCCAGGCGTCGACGGTGCCGGTGGTGACGGGGATTCCGGCGGGCAGGCCGGTCGCCGTGGCGGCCTCGGGGGTGAGCGCCCCGGCCGCCTCGCCGGGCCAGCGCAGCGGCGGCAGTTGGATCCCGGGGGCGACCTCGGCGGCCCAGGGGGCGTACCACTCGCCGGCGAGCGTGTCGTACAGCGGGGTGCACTGGCTGGCCGAGTGGTGGTCCAGGACGTAGTTTCCGGTGAGCTTGGCCACCAGCCATGAGCTCGGCATGTACAGGCGCCGGGCCCGCGCGTAGAGGTCGGGTTCCTCCTCGGCGATCCAGGCGATCTTCGGCCCGGCGGCCTGTGTGGTCAGGGCCGAGCCGCCGCGGCGCATGATCTCGTCGGCGCCGAGCCGCGCCTCGATGCGCTGGATCTGCCGGACCGAGCGGGTGTCCACGCCGTAGAGCACGGCGGGGCGCAGCGGGGCGTCGTGCTCATCGGTCAGCAGGACGCAGGGCCCCATGCCGCTGACCCCCACCGCGACCACGGTGGTGTCCTCCGCGGCGGTCAGCTCCCGGGCGAGTTCGGTGAACTCGCGCCACCAGACGGAGGCGTCCATCTCGAAGCGGCCGGGGCCCGGTCTCGCGGGGGTGTGCTCCCGGGTGGCCGAGCGGATCAGCGCGCCATCCAGACCGACGAGGACGCCCTTACTGCTCGAGGTGCCGATGTCCACTCCGATGACTGCGTTGCGAGGCATGGCGAGCACGCTGGCAGAAAACGATTTCACCGTCAAGGGCGACCACGCGAATGGCCTTTGCTCCAGCGAAAAAGCCATAACAGTGGTGCGCGGTGGGACCCGCGATCGGCCCTACGTCTCACCCCTTGACACCCCTTGGAGCCCGCTCTACGTTTCGGTGAAATGGATTTCAGACGTGCTGCGCCGCACGGCCGGTGTCGCCGTTTTCCGCGTGCCACGGCGCCTCTTCCGGGCCCGTTGACACGCGCCCCGTACCCCACCCATGAGGGCAAGACACGATGACGACCTTTGGACTCGACGGCATCTCCCGCAGGACGCGTGCCGTGAGCCGTTCCATCAGCGCCGAGAACCCCACCGGCGCCAAGTCGGGTGGCGGCCGCGCCACGGAGGGCACCGGAGCGGTAGCGGCGAGCAGGCTGGGGCCGGGCTGGAAGATCTCCCCCAGCATCGACATCGCCCCCGGCACGACGGCGGTGCTCGCCGACATCGAGGGCCCGGGCACCATTCGCCACCTGTGGTGCACCACCGACCCGCACCGGGCCTGGCGGGGCACCCTGCTGCGGATGTACTGGGAGGACGAGGAGGAACCGGCCGTCGAGGTCCCGCTGGGTGACTTCTTCTGCAACGGCTGGAACACCTTCAGCCAGGTCTCGTCCGTGCCCGTGGCCGTGAACCCCAACGGCGGCTTCAACGCGTACTGGCCGATGCCGTTCCACCGCAGGGCACGGATCACCCTGGAGAACCTGACCGCCGAGAAGGTCACGCTCTACTACCAGGTGGACTACGAGCTGGACGAGCTCGGGGACGACGCCCTCTGGTTCCACGCCCAGTGGCGCCGCAGCCACCCGGTGCCGTACGGCGAGGTGCACACCCTGCTCGACACGGTCACCGGCGCCGGCGGCTACGTCGGCACCTATCTGGCGTGGGGCGTCAACAGCCCCGGCTGGTGGGGCGAGGGCGAGCTGAAGTTCTACCTGGACGGTGACGAGGAGTTCCCCACGCTCTGCGGCACCGGCACCGAGGACTACTTCGGCGGCGCCTGGAACTTCGACGTCCCCGGCCAGGGTTACACCGCCTACACCACCCCGTACCTGGGGCTGAACCAGGTCCTGCGCCCGGACGGGCAGTACAGCAGCCAGCAGCGGTTCGGGATGTACCGCTGGCACGTCCTGGACCCCATCCGCTTCGCCGAGGACCTGCGCGTCACCGTGCAGAGCCTCGGCATCGGCCCGGGGCAGGGCAACGGTCTGCCGCACCGCTACCGGCACACCAGCGACGACATCGCCAGCACCTCGCTGTTCTACCTGGACGCGCCCTCGTCCGCGTCCCGTCCGGCCACGCCGGACCTGCTCACGCTCGAAGTCGACTGAGGGGTTCACCCACTCCCGGATCCGTACTCCCCTGATCCGTACTTCCCGGATCCGTACCTCCCAGCACCCACCCCCCACCCGCACATCCC
>NZ_JAEEAP010000149.1 GCF_016103465.1 Streptomyces sabulosicollis | reverse complement strand
ATCTACACTCGACTAGTCGTCGGCAGCGTCAGATGTGCATAAGAGACAGTGGCGGGAGAGCTCGGGTATCTGGCGGTCCCACATGTGCCAGGTGGTGCCCAGCGACGGTCCGAGGACGAGCACGGGCCCGTCCTCGGGGCCGTCGGTCCGGTACTGAAGTGTCTTCGTCTCGCTCACCCGAAAACGGTATCCGACACGGGTGGCGGGGTTTTCGGGCACGATGTCCCCGGGAGGTGAAGGACTTACGGCGTGACCGTGGAGACCACGTAAACCTTAGGATGCGCCGGGTTGTCGAACTTGACCGTGATCCTCAGTTTGGGTTCCGGATCCTTCTGCTTGATGACCATGCCGGCCCAGTCGTGACCGGGCGCTCCGACCTGCCAACCGACCTTCTTCGCCTGCTCCTTGGTGATGGGCACCTCACCCTCGTCCAGGGCGGAGCGGCGGGTGCCGAGCTTGCCAAGGAAGGAGTCGAGGCCGTCGCGGGACGTGACGAACTGCACGTACAGCGAGCTGACCTTCCAGGAGTTGGTCTCGTAGAAGGCGACCTTCTTGGAGTACGGCGGCACCGGCACGTCGTATATGCGCCGCTGCACCCGGGTCGGGTAGCCCGGCTCAAGACCCTTGGCCGACGCCGCCTCCGCCTTGTCCTCACCGCCGTTGCGGCTCTGGATGGCGGAGATCACCAGATAGCCCGCCGGGATCGCGATCAGCAGGAAGACCACCAGGGCCTTGAGCCAGCGGCGGGGCGGACGGCCTCCGCCGGGCGTGGGCCCGCCCGGCGTGGGCCCGCCGGGGCGCATGCCGTCGACCGGGGGCACGGCGGCGCCGGGGCGCTGGTCGGCGGCGGTCATTCGCGGCCTGCCTGTCCGCGCGGCGCCAGCCGCAGCGGGGAGGAGGACCCGGCGCGCTCGTACCGCTCGACGCGGCGGCGGTTGGCGCGGCGGAAGCGGCGGGCGACCAGCCGGGCGAGGTCGGCCGCGCCGACCATCCCGGCCTCGGGGCCCAGCTGCGCCTTGACGATCCGGGCCTCCGGCCGGTAGCCGCGGCCGGTGAGGGTGCGGCGGAAGGCGTCCCTGGCGGGGCCGATCAGCAGATCGTCGGCGGCGCTGACGCCTCCGCCGATGACGAAGCAGGAGGGGTCGAGGGCGGCGGCGAGATTGGCGATGCCGACGCCGAGCCACTGGCCGATGTCCTGGAGCAGTTCGATGCACATGGCATCGCCCTGGCGGGCCAGCTCGGTGATCAGCGGCCCGGTGATCTCCTGGATGTTGCCGCCGACCCGGTCGTTGATCCCGTACGCCACCGGCGATTCGGCGGCGGCAAGTTCACGGGCCTCGCGGACCAGGGCGTTGCCGGAGCTGTACTGCTCCCAGCAGCCGCGGTTGCCGCAGGGGCAGCGGTGCCCCGCCGGGACGACCTGCATATGGCCGAACTCCCCGGCGACCCCATACTTGCCCCGCTTGACCTGGCCGTCCTCCAGGATCGCACCGCCGATCCCGGTGCCGAGGGTGATCATGACGAGGTGGTCCTCGCCGCGCCCGGCGCCGAACCGCCACTCCGCCCACGCGGCGGCGTTGGCGTCGTTGTCGACCATGACCGGGACGGCGAGCCGCTCCGCGAGCCGGTCGCGCAGCGGTTCGTTGCGCCAGGACAGGTGCGGGGCGAACAGCACGCGGTTGCGGTCGGCGTCCACCCAGCCCGCGGCGCCGATGCCCACGGCGTGCACATCGTGCCGGTCGGAGAGGTCGAGCACCAGCTCGGTGATGGTGTCCTCGACGACCTTCGGGCTCTTGGACTTGTCCGGCGTCTCGGTGCGCAGCTTCTCGAGGATGGTGCCGTCGGCGTCGACGACCCCGGCCATCACCTTGGTGCCGCCGATGTCGATGCCGACCGTGGGCACCCGGGGCGCGCTGAGGTGCGAGCGGCGCTCACGGGTGCCGACGGTCCGCAGCACGGTGGCCCGGGCCGAGCCCCGGTGCACTCGTTCGCGGTAGATGCTCATCGGCCGGCCCCCTCGCCGGTGTGGGGGGTGCGGTCGCTGCGGGTACGTGCTCGCAAGAGTTCGTCGTCCCTGCGGGGGTCTCGGGAGGCCGCGGGGCCTCGGGTGCGTCGGTCGTGGCGGGTGTGGCCCGCCGTGCGATTGTGCCTCACCCGCGCCTCACGCCGCATGGCGAGCCTACGGTGCGTGACCCGCGGAGAGCGGCGGAACACGGCCGACGGCCCGGCCGCTCAGCCCTTGGCGACCCCTCCCGACAGGTCGGGGGCCGGAGTGCGGGCCAGCTCATGGCTGAGCTGCTCCAGCTCGCTGCCGCCCGCCATCTGCCGGGTGAGCTCCTCCAGGGCGATCCCGTCCTTGGCGTGGCTGCCCGCCATGGCGCCGCGCTTGAGCAGGACGAAGCGGTCGCCGACGAGATAGGCGTGGTGCGGGTTGTGGGTGATGAGGACCACGCCGAGGCCCGCGTCCCGGGCGGCCGCGACGTACTTGAGCACGACCCCGGACTGCTTGACGCCCAGCGCCGCCGTCGGCTCGTCCAGGATGAGCACCTTCGCGCCGAAGTGGACGGCGCGGGCGATGGCCACGCACTGGCGCTGACCGCCGGAGAGGGTGCCGATGGGCTGGTCGACATCGCGCAGGTCGATGCCCATGCGCAGCAGTTCACGGTGGGTCGTGGTGCGCATCTCCTCCACGTCGAGGCGGCGGAGCGGGCCGCGGCCCTTGTGGATCTCCGAGCCCAGGAAGAAGTTCCGCCACACCGGCATCAGCGGGACCACGGCGAGGTCCTGGTAGACCGTGGCGATCCCGCGGTCGAGGGCCTCGCGCGGGGAGCCGAGCCGGGTCTCCTCCCCCTCGATGGCGAAGGTGCCGCCGTCGTGCTGGTGCAGCCCGGCAACGATCTTGATGAGGGTGGACTTGCCCGCGCCGTTGTCGCCGAGGACGCAGGTGATCTCCCCGGCGTGCACCTCGAGGGAGACGCCGTCCAGGGCCTTGACGTTGCCGTAGTACTTACTGATGTCGCTCAGCGCGACCAGGGCCTTCCGGGACGCCGGAGACGTCTGCGATGCCTTGGATGTCCGGGACGTACTCATTTGCTCTCCTCCGCCCGCTTGCGCACCCACCAGTTGAGCAGCGTGGCGAGCAGCAGCATCGCCCCGAGGAAGAACTTGAACCAGTCGGCGCCCCACTGTGCGTAGACGATGCCCTTGTTGGTCATGCCGAAGATGAACGCACCGACGGCCGCGCCGACCGCCGAACCGTAACCGCCGGTCAGCAGACAGCCGCCGATGACGGCCGCGATGATGTAGAGCAGCTCATTGCCCACGCCCTCGCCGGACTGGACGACGTCGTAGTTGAACAGCAGGTGCTGGCCGGAGATCCAGGCGGCCAGCGCGACCCCCAGATAGAGGCCGATCTTGGTGCGCTCCACGGGCACGCCGACCGCGCGGGCCGCCTCCTTGGCGCCGCCCACCGCGAAGATCCAGTTCCCGGCGCGGGTGCGCAGCAGGATCCAGGTGGCGAGCGCGATCAGGGCGAACCACCACAGGACGGTGATCTGCACTTCGACGTCCCCGATGGTCAGATGCGAGGCGAAGACCTTACGGGCGGACGGGAAGCCCTCCATGTCGGAGATGCTCTTGGTGGAGACGGTGTCGCTGATCAACTTGGTGAAGCCGAGGTTGCAGCCCTGGAGGATCAGGAAGGTGCCGAGCGTGATGATGAAGCTCGGCAGATTGGTGCGGACCAGCAGATAGCCGTTGAAGAAGCCGATCGCGAGGGTGGCCAGCAGGGACACCCCGACCCCCACCCACACGTTCGCCGTCATCTGGTACGAGAACATCGAGGAGATCAGCGCCGAGCTGGTCACCAGGACCCCGGTCGACAGGTCGAACTCCCCGCCGATCATCAGCAGCGCCACCGGCACCGCCATGATCCCGATGGTCGAGGAGGCGTACAGCACGGTGCTGAAGCTGGACCACTGGAGGAAGGCGTCGGCGACGACCGAGAAGAAGACGAAGACGGCGACGGCGCCGACGACCGCGCCCAGCTCCGGACGGCCCACGAGACGGCGCGGCAGCGAGCCGCGCACCGGCCGGGGGCTCGCAATCGTCTCCTCGGCGGGCGGTGCCTCCGCGCTCATCGGGTCCCCCGCTTCGTGTACGAGGCGAGCTCGGCGGCGTCGTCCTTGGTGATGATCTGCGGACCGGTCAGCACCGGCCTGCCGCCGCCGAGCACATCGGCGTTGTAGCGGTTGAGCCACAGCAGGTCCACGGCCTCATAGCCCTGGAGGTACGGCTGCTGGTCCACGGCGAAGCCGAGGGTGCCGTCCTGGAGCGCGGCGGCGACCTTGGCGTTCAGGTCGAAGGTGTCGATCTCGGCCTTGCTGCCCGCCTGGTCGGCGGCCTTGGCGGCGGTGTCCGCGAAGGGCGCGCCGAGGGTGAGCACGGTGTCGATGCCCTTGTCCGACTGGAGCTTGGCCTCGATCGAGGACTGCACATCGGGCATGTTGGTGCCCTCGACGTAGATCTTCTCCAGCTTGCCGTCGAAAGTCTTGGCCGCGCCGTCGCAGCGCTGCTCATGGCCGACGTTGCCCTGCTCGTGGAGGACGCACAGCGCCTTCTTGCGGCCCCGCTCGTTGAGCTCGTCGCCGACGGCCTCGCCCGCGATGGTCTCGTCCTGGCCGACGTGGGTGAGCGCGCCGAACGCCTTGGACACCTCGGAGCCGGAGTTGACGGTGATCACCGGTATCCCGGCCTTGCGTGCCTTCTGCACCACGGACTTCATGGCGTCGGGCTTGGCGAGGGTGACGATCAGACCGTCGACCTTCTGGTCGATGTAGGACTGGACCAGCTGCGCCTGCTCCTTGCCCTCCTCGTTGTGGGCGTAGAGGAACTTGATGTTGTCCTTGACCGCGGCCTGCTTGGCGCCGCTCTGGACGATGTCCCAGAAGGTGTCGCCGTCACCGGAGTGGGTGACCATCGCGAAGGTCCACTTCGGGGTGTTGACCGCGGCCCGCCCCCCGGCGGCCGCCTCCCGCGCGGCCCGCTCCTCGGCGCGCTTGCCACCCGTATCGCTGCAGCCCGCCAACGCCGTACCCAGCACCGCCGCGAGCACGGCGGCGGTCATCGCACGTGCCCCTCTCCGCACCGTCGCCACGAAGACCCGCCCTTCTCACTGTGTGTTCGTCCCGCTGTCACCTTCGCGGCCGGGCACCGCATGATCGGTCCCGGCCGCCGCCCAAGTATCCGTCACCGGTCATCGCCGGGGCTGCCGGGGTGGGCGGGGCCCGGCGCCCGTACGGCTTGAGGACTTGTAGCCGGGTACGCGGGACACGTCAAGGACGGGGGCGCGGCACAGGGCCCGAGGCAGGGCTCAGGGACGTACGAGGGCCTCAGGGACGCACGAGGGCCTCAGGGACGTACGAGCAGCTGGAACTCGAAGGCGTAGCGCGAGGCCCGGTAGGTGTGCGAGCCGAACTCCACGGCCCGGCCGGTGTCGTCGAAGGTCGTGCGCTCCATGGTCAGCAGCGGCGCGCCCTCCGGCTCACCGAGCTGCTCCCCCTCCTCGGCGGTGGCCGCGCGGGCGCCGACCGCCTGCCGGGCGCTGTGCAGGGTGATCCCGGCCGCGCGCATCAGCCGGTAGAGCCCGGTGTCCTCCAGCTCGGCGCTGTCCAGCTTGAGCAGGCCCACCGGGAGGTGGTTGCGCAGATGGGCCATGGGCTCGCCGTGCGCCAGCCGCAGCCGCTCGATCAGCACCACCTCTTCGCCCTCCGCGACGCCGAGCGCGGCGGCGACCTCGGCGGTCGCGGGCTCGGTGGTGTTCCGCAGCACCTGGGTGGCGGGGCGCTGGCCGGCCGCCTCCAGGTCGTCGTAGAGGCTGCTCAGCTCCAGCGGGCGCTTGACCTGGCTGTGCACCACCTGGGTGCCCACGCCCCGGCGGCGCACCAGCAGCCCCTTGTCGACCAGCGACGAGATGGCCTGCCGGACGGTGGGCCGGGACAGCCCGAGCCGCCCGGCCAGCTCGATCTCATTGCCCAGCAGGCTCCCGGGCGCCAGCCGCCCCTGCTCGATCGCCGCCTCGAGCTGCTGGGACAGCTGGAAGTACAGCGGGACCGGACTGCTGCGGTCGACGCTGAGCTGGAGCGCCTCCGCCCCGCCCGAAGCGTCTTCTTCCTCCATAGCCACGGGCCGAGGGTATCCGGATGAGCACATGACGGGAAGTCGTGAAGTTCTGTTGTCAGGACAAAATACGCACAGGTGATCAGTTGGTGCCGACAACGCTGTCATGGGAGCCGCCGACGGCGGGGACGTGGCGCGGGGCTCCGCCACCGTCACGCTGCGGCGGGGACGTGGCGCGGGGCCTCCGCCGGTGTCACGCGCCGGCCCGCTCACGCAGCCGGGCGGCGGACCGGGCCAGCCGTATGGCACCCACCACGGGCAGGGTGAGCGCCATCAGCAGGGAGGCCACGAACGCGGGGGCGCTGATCCCGTCGAACGCCAGGGAGAGCGCCGCCGCCAGCACCGGCACCGTCACCAGGGGCGACAGCACGAACAGCGTGGCCTGCCGCTTCTCGCGCCGCGCCCACGGCGCGGACCGCCACAGCCGGACGAGCGCGCCGAGGGCGGCGACCAGCCCCAGGGGTATGCCCACCCCGGGGACCAGGCACAGCGGCACGGGCAGCACGGCGAGACCGAGCGTCACCCAGGTGGCACCGGCGTCCTCCGGCTCGGGTGGGAAGGTGCCGGACTCCTCGGCCAGCGCGTCCGCCGCGATCTCCTCCGGGGTCCCGATCCAGTCGAGCACCTGCCGCACCCGCTCGTCCTCCACCGCGGAATCGCCCGCGACCGCGGAATCGTCCTCCCCGCCGAGGTCCTCCGCGAGGGCCGCCGCGATCTCCTCGCGCAGGTCCTCGAGCAGCTCCTCCCGCCACGCGGCGGGAAGCGCCGCGGTCTGCCGCTCGACCGAGGACAGAAAGGTCCGCACGAGGGGGTGGCTGAGGGGGCTGCTCATGTCGTCTCTCCGGGTGCGAGGCAACGGTCACCGGTCCAGGGCGTTGCAACCGGCATCCGTCAGCGTGTAGCACCCGCACGAGGGCCGCGCCCGGATTCGCGCAAATGCGCATCCCGCTGCGTGCGACAGGCTAATAACCCGCCGTGCCGCCCGTGCCACGGGTCATGACCCGGTCCAGTTCGGCCTCGGTGAGCCCGGCGGGCAGCGGGGCGGTGTCGGGGCGGGCGCGCAGACCGTCCAGGACCAGCGCGGCGACGCGGCGGGCGGCTCGGCCCCAGGCGTCGGGCGGGAGTTGGGCGTGGGCGAGCATCGCGCCGGTGACGACGAGGTCGGCGGCGGTGGCGTCGGGGCGGATCGAGCCGTCGTCGGCACCCCGCTTCAGAACCGCGGCCAGCGACCGGGAGATCCGCGAACCGAGGGGGTCGGCCCCGTCCGCCAGGAGCGGGCCGGGCTCGCCGAGCAGCGGCAGGGCGAGGTGGTGCCGTTCGGCGAGCAGTCCGGTCAGGAAACCGGCCAGCGCGTCCAGCGGCGGCGCCGCGCTGTCCTCGGCCTCCTGGGCGAGGGCGGCCACGAGCTCGTAGGAGCGGTGGACGACGGCCGCGTACAGCTCCTCGCGGTCGGCGAAGTTCCGGTACAGCGTGGCGATGCCGACCCCGGCCTCGCGCGCCACCACGTCCAGCGGCACGGCGGGCCCGTCGCGGAGCAGGACCCGCTCGGCCGCGTCGAGGAGGGCGGCGCGGTTGGCGACGGCGTCCGAGCGGCGGCGCGTGGGCTGGGCGGGACTCATGGTGGCTATCTTCCCGCTCCGGGCCCCGCGGAAGGGTGACGGACGCGAGAGTCGTACGGCGATGCCAGATTTTCAGCCGCCCCGTCGCTCTCGCGTCCGATGCCGCATCACCGCCGCATCACCGCTTCATCCACTCATCCTCGTACTTCTTGTACGTACCGTCGTGGGTGGCCAGATGGACCCACTGGTCGACGTACTCCTTGAACTGGGCGTCGCCGCGCGGCAGTAGGTACGCCTTCTCGGAGAAGGAGAACGGCTCGTCGGGGTGGACGGCGCACAACTCCGGGTGGATCGCGGACTGATAGCGGGTCTCGCTGGCGTCCGTCATCATCACATCGGCGCGGCCCGCGATGATCTCGTCGAAGATCGTGGTGTTGTCCGGATGGACGGTGAGGGTGGCCTGTTTGATGTGGGCCCGGGCGAACTGCTCATTGGTGCCACCCGGGTTGACCACCACCCGTACGCCCGGCCGGTCGATCTCCTCCAGCGTCCGGTACTCGTCCTTGTCCTCGCAGCGCACGATGGGCGTCTTGCCGTCGGTGAGGTACGGCTCGCTGAAGGACGCCTCGCGGGCGCGGGCCAGGGTCACCGACACCCCGCCCATGCCCACGTCGCAGCGTCCGGCGACGAGGTCGTCCACCAGGGTGGCCCACGTGGTGGGCACGAAGGTCGGCTTGGCGTCCAGGCTCTCGGCGAGGTCCCCGGCCATCTTGATGTCGATGCCGGTGTAGGTCCCGGACTTGGGGTCGCGATGGCTGAAGGGCCGGTAGTCGCCCGTGGTGCACACCCGCAGCACCCCGCGTCCGGGCACCCGGTCCAGCAGGGTGCCGCGCTGCTGCCGGGCGCGCTCGGCGGCTTTCGCCCGCGCCGGCTCGGCCCTGGACGCGGAACTCGCCGTGGAATTCGCCGTGGAATTCGCCGTGGAGCCGACGGCCAGCGCCGAACCGGCGGCGGTGGCGGCGAGCACGGCGGCGAGGGCGGACAGCGTGACGGTACGTCTCACGGCACCTCCAGGGCGCGGGCGGGCGGCCGCTACGAGCCGCATGATCACAGCGCGCTCAGGGTGGCAGAAGTCCCGGCCCACGGGAAGCCGTTGACCGCCCGCTGGGACACGGGGACGAACGCCGTGCGGCGGTCCGTCCGTACGCCCCGCGTCGGGTACCGCCGTCAGTACGGCTCGTGCGCCGGGTCCAGCGGGGGTGCCACATCCGCGAGGCGGGCCAGCAACTCGGCGGCGCGCTTGCCCACGGTGTCCCGGTCGCCCTCGGACAGCGCCGAGCCCATTCCGCACGCGACGGCCCCGGCCGCGATCCAGTCCGGGGCCTCGGCCAGGGTCACCCCGCCGGTGGGGACCACGGCGGCCTGTGGCAGGGCGGCCCGTACGTCACTGACCCATCTGGGCCCGTAGGCGGAGGCGGGGAAGAGCTTCAGGGCGTCCGCGCCCAGCTCCATCGCGCGCACCGCCTCGGTGGGCGTGGCCACGCCCGGGAAGACCGGCAGACCGTAGCGGTGGCCGGTGCGGATGACCTCGGGGTCCAGGCTCGGCGAGACGAGGAAGCGGGCGCCCGCGTCCACCGCCATCCGGGCCGAGGCGCCGTCGAGCACCGTGCCCGCGCCGATCACCGCGTCATCGCCGACCTCCCGGATCAGTGTGGTGACCGCCTCCAGGGCGAAGGGCGTGGTCAGCGAGATCTCCAGGCTGGTGATACCGGCGGAGAGCAGGCTGTCCGCCGTGGCGTGGGCGTGGTCGTAGCTGTCGCTACGGACGATGGCGAGGACGCGCTGCGCGAGCGCGGCCCGGGTGATCTCCCAGCGGTACACGGCGGTCGCCGCCTTTCCTTTCCCAAGTGTTGCTGGCGATGCCGCCCCGGATTGCCTCCGGGATATGCGGCGGTTTCGGTGTGGGGTGGACGATACGCGGTGCTGTGTGCGCTTGGTGGATCGGTATCTGGGTTGTCCGTCTTACCGGTGCTGCTCCGTCTTACCGGTGCCGCTGTGTGGTGTCTGTGGTGTGCGCGGCCTCCGCGCTCTCCGGGTGGGCTGGGGACATGACGGGTCGGCTCAGCGATACACCGCGTCCCCGCCCTTGGACAGCTCGGCGAGCGCCCGGTCCCGCGCGGCGGCGGTGGGCAGCCCGTCGGTATCGGTGGCCGCCTGGACGACCAGGGCGGCCACGCACGCCGCCTCGGCGAGCGCCTGGTCCTCGTGCAGCCCGCGCAGCCGCGCCGACAGATAGCCGGCCGCGAAGCCGTCACCGGCGCCGATCGGGTCGACGACCGGCACCGCGTGGAGCGACTGGTCCCAGCCGCCGTCCGCGGTGAGGACGGTCGAGGAGTGGTCGGCACGCTTGATCACGACCTCGTCGGCCCCGCCGCGCAGCAGCTCCCGCGCCGCCTCGTCCGCGGGTTGGGCGGTGAGCAGCTCCAACTCGTCCTCCCCCGCGAGGACGATATCGGCGTCGCGCAGCAACGGGCCCGCCGTCTGGGCCCACTGCGCCGCGCCGCCCAGCTTGTGCCGTACGTTCGGATCGAAGGACACCTTGGCCCCGGCCTCCCTGGCCAGCTCCACCAGGCGGCGGCTCGCGGCCGCCGCGGTCGGCGAGAGCATCGGCGTGATCCCGGACAGATGCAGCAGCCGGGCGCCTTCGAGGGCCTCGGGACGTATCTGCTCGGGCGTCAGCCGGGAGGCGGCCGACCCCATGCGGTAGTACTGCACATCGATGGCGCGGTACGCATGGCTGTCCCGCATCAGCAGCCCGGTGGGGGCGTGGTCGTCCACGATCGCGTGGGCGACGTCCACACAGTCGGCGCGCAGCTCGCGCAGCACCGCTTCCCCCGCGGGGTCGGCGCCGACCCGGCCGAGCCAGCGCACCCCGTGGCCGAGCCGGGCGAGGCCCACGGCCACATTGGACTCGGCCCCCGCCACCGACCTGCGGAAATGCACGGCCCGGTCCAGCGGAACCCCGGGCTCGGCGAGCAGGAGGAGCATCGCCTCCCCGCACGTGACCACTTCCGGACCCTTCGCCACCATGCCTCCCCGCACGTCCGCTGCTACCGAGACGGTATCGGGAAGCAACGACAATGGCCCGCGCGGGGTTCCCGGGCCGGTGGCCGCAACGGGACGGGCGGCACGGAGGACGGGCGGCGCGGAGTGCGGGCACAGCACCGCGGCCGCCGCCCCGGTGGGGGCGGCGGCCGCGGTTGCGGGGGGTGGCGGTCTTCGGTGGTCGGCCTCCGGTGGTCGGCCTTCAGTGGTCGGCCTCCGGTGGTGGAGCGTCAGCAGCCGTAGTCGACCAGGTCGAACGAGGCGTAGTGGTCCGCGGTGTAGTAGTCCTCGTCCGTCTTCTGACCGGTGACGATGCGGCGGGCGCCACGGTCGTCGGAGCCCGGGGTGATCACCGTGTACTCGTGGTAGTAGCCGGAGGACTGGGACGGAAGGACGCCTTCACGGTTCTGGAAGACGGTGCCGTCCTGCGGGAACGGGTAGGGGCCGCCGTTCTCGATCAGGTCCAGGGTGTCATGGGCCTGGGACGGCAGATCCGAGTAGCAGATGTCGCCAACGGCGGCGATGACCTGCGACGACGCAACGGTCTGCGATACCGCCGGGGTGACGGCGGTGGCCGCGGTGGCCGTACCGCCGATGAGCAGCGTCGAGACGAGGGCGCCGAGGGCACCGATGCGGGCGATCCGTGGGGGGATTGTCATAGACATAGCATGACGCGCGTAGACGCTGTCGTGTCAATGCCAAGTGACGGGCGTTCTCCGGGAGTTCACAAGAACTGCGCGAAGCGCCAGAGGAGGTAACGAAAGCGTAACCTCTTGCCTGAGAGGCAAACTTTTTGCCCCAGAGGTCAGGGCTGGCTATACCGGAGACATGAACCCGCTCCCCCACGGGCCCGCCGAGTGGCCCACGGGCGGACCGGCCGACGGCCACCCCGGCGGCCCGTCCGCCGAGCTGCCCACCGTCGCTCCCCGCCTGCGTGACCTGCGGCGGCGCAGCGGTCTGACGCTCGAGGCCGCCGCCCATCGCGTCGGGCTGTCACCCGCGCACCTGTCCCGGCTGGAGACGGGCCGCCGCCAGCCCTCGCTCCCGATGCTGCTGGCCCTGGCCCGTACCTACGGCACCACGGTATCCGACCTGCTGGGCGAGGCGCCCGCGGAACGGGACCCGGTCGTGCGGGCCGACCGCATGGAGGCTCAGGAGGCGGGCGGCTGGACCTACTGGCAGGCCGGCGGCTCCGGCCGGGCCATGCAGGCGCTGCGGCTGCACGTACCGGAGCGCTCCGCCGCCCAGGAGGACCTGGTGCGGGTCCACCCCGGCGAGGAGTGGCTCTACGTGCTGGGAGGCCGGCTGCGGCTGACGCTCGGCGAGAGCGTGTACGCCCTCTCCGCGGGCGACGCGGCCCATTTCGACTCGCTCACCCCGCACCGCATCGCCGCCGCATCGCCCGGCGGCGTGGATCTGCTCTTCGTCCACACGCTGCTGCAGAGCGGCGCGGCCGAGCTGTGCCTCGGCGACGCCGTTCGCCGAGGAAGGCCCGGTATGCCATGAAGGACGCGAACGACATGAGTGCGACCGACGCTTCGACGAACCCCGCCCCGAGGAACACCGCGACTCCGGCCCGGACCGGCCCGAACACCGGCCCGAACGAGGAGGACCGGGCGCCGATGACGTTCACGGTGCGGGTCTTCGTCTACCTCGTGGGGGTCCACTTCATCGCCGCTTTTCTCTTCTTCCTCTTCTACGTGGCGGGCGCGAAGTAGCCGGTGGCCCGGGGAGCGACCACCTCGTCCGGATGAGGCCGGGGACGTCCGTTCAGAACACCCGGTCGCGCCGGATGTGGTGCGGGATCAGATCGAGGAAGGCATGCAGCGCCCGCGTCGGCGGACGCGTCGCGGAGGCGACCACGCTGAGCGTCCAGGTCGGTCGGACGTCCGCGAGGGGGACGGTACGAACGGCGTCCCCGACCGCCGCGGCGAAGTCCGGGGGCAACAGCGCCACACCCAGGCCGTGCGCCACGTAGTCCGCGATCGTGGTGATGTCCGAGACCTCGATGAGGACCCGCCGGGACAACTCCTCCTTCGTGAACGCGTCGTCCACGACCTGGCGTTGCCCGAAACCGGCGGGCATGTCGACGAAGGATTCACCGGCGATGTCGCCGAGCCGCACGCTCTTCCGGCGGGCCAATGGGTGGTCGGCGGGGACCAGCAGCTGGACCTCGTACTTCTTGATGGCCCTCGACCTGAGGTGTTCATCCTTGATGTCGGCTCCCACGAAGGCCACGTCGACATGGCTCTCCTTGATCCGTTCGATCAGCCCGGTGGTTCCCCGCTGGGAGGTCTCGGTACGCAATCGGACCTCGGGATGATGCCGGTGGAATTCACCGGCCAGCGCGGGTACGTCGATCACCGTCAGCCCGCTGAGGACGCCCACGGTGAGGCTACCGCGCAGCCCCGTGGAGAGCGGCTCCACTGATGCGCGGGCCCGGTCGAGTACCTCGATCGCGGTCCGCGCCTCGGGGAGGAACGCCGAGCCGGCCTCCGTCAGTCTGACCGACCGTGTGGAGCGGAGGAGCAGTTCGGTCCGGAGCTCCTGTTCCAGGGCCTTGATACCGGCCGAGAGCGTGGACTGGGTCACGTGCAGCCGCTGCGCCGCCCGCGTGAAGTTCAGCTCCTCGGCGACGGTGATGAAGTACTCCAGCCGCTTCTGGTCCACGCCCACCTCATTCATCGGCAAGTGCGATCGAGCATTCGAAAACATTCGTTGGACACGATAGCCGGGCAGGGCGACTGTGGTCGTGCGGGCCAACCGCCCCGGCCCGGAACGTCAGCGAAAGAGGATGACCATGCGCGTATTGCTCACCGGCGGCACCGGCTACATCGGAGCCGCGGTGCTCGATCGACTCATCTCCGGCGGCCACCGGGTCACCGCCCTGGTCCGCTCCGCCGAGAAGGGCGAGCTGGTGCGGACCAAGGGCGCCGAGCCCGCGGTCGCCGACCTGGCGGACGGCGACGCCCTGGAGGAACTCGCGGCTGCGAGCGACGGCGTGATCCACGTGGCGTCGCCGGGCGACGAGACCAGCGCGACCGTCGACGAGGTGGCCGTCACCAGCTTCCTGCGCGCGCTGCGGGACACTGACCGGCCGTTCGTGTACACCACCGGCGTCTGGCTGCACGGCAGCGGTTCGGCGATCACCGAGTCGTCCGGCTTGAACGCCCCGCGGCTGACCGCCTGGCGGGTACCGCTCGGCAAGCTCGTGCGCGACGCGCGGTCCGTCCGGACCTCGGTCATCGCACCGGCGGTGGTGTACGGCCGCGGCGGCGGTCTGCTGAACCTCGTCGCCGCCGGTCCTCGAACCGCCGGAAACACCCCGGCGCTCACCATGATCGGTCCCGGTGACCAGCACTGGAGCACCGTGCACGTGGACGACCTGGCCGAGCTTTACGTGCTCGCGCTGGAGAAGGCCCCGGCCGGTTCGTACTTCATCGGCGCCGGCGGCGCGAACCCGACCGTACGGGAGATCACCGAAGCGGTGAGCCGCTCCGTCGGCCTGGCCGGACGCGTCGAGCCCGAACCCGTCGTGCAGACGCTCGACCGGCTCGGCCTGCTCGGCGAGGCCCTGCTGCTCGACCAGCAGGCTTCGGGCGACAGGGCCCGGCATGTCCTGGGCTGGTTCCCCACGGGACCGTCGGTGCTCGACGACATCGCGCGTACGGACTTCTGAGAGCGGCCTGCGGGCCCCGCCGCAGGCGGGGTCCGACCGGACATCAGCGGCCGGGGCGACCGGGCCCCGTCCGGCCGCAACCCTTCTTGAAGGAACTTCGACATGAGCACTCCCACCGCACCACCCGGGTCAGGCCGTCGTCCTGCCGGGCCCGGTCCCCGGTCGGCGGAACGGTCCCGCTCGTCCGTGCCTCGCGGCGGCTCGCCAGCCGTCGTGGCGGCCATCGCGGCCGGGATGGTGGTACCGGTACAGGCCCGTCTGAACGGCGAGCTGAGTCATCGCCTCGACGACGGCATCGCCGCGGCGGCGATCAGTTTCTCGGGCGGACTCGTCCTGCTGTCCCTCCTCGCGCTCTTCTCCCCCGGGCTGCGCGGCGCGCTGCGCCGCCTGGCCGGCGCAGCGCGCGGCGGCCGGCTCCCCCGCCGGTACCTGCTGGCCGGTGTGCTCGGCGGCACGTTCGCCCTGGCCCAGTCCACCGCCGCGCTGGTCACGGGAATCGCCGTGTTCACCGTGTCGGCCATCGCCGGTCAGACCTTCGGCGGTCTGATCGTGGACAGCCGGGGCATCGGCGGCGGCCCGCGGCGACGCCCGGGCGCCGCACGGCTCACGGGAGCGGCCGTCATCCTGGTGGCCGCGGCCGTGTCCGCCCTGCCCCGCTTCGCCGACAACCTCGCGCCGGGCAACATCATCCTGCCGGCCCTCGCCGCCATCGCCGCCGGCTTCCTCCTCGGTGTGCAGCAGGCCCTGAACGGAGCGACGGCGGCCGCGTCGGGCTCACCGCTCGCGGCGACCTGGCTCAACTTCCTCGTCGGTGCGGTGTTCCTCACCGCGGCCTGGGGAGTGCGAACACTCGTACAGGGGACCGCGGGGCACCCGCTGCCCACCAGCTTGTGGGTCTACCTCGGTGGTCTGTGCGGCGTGGTGTTCATCGGTGCCTCGGCGTTCCTGGTGCGCCGGATCGGTGTCCTGCTGCTCAGCATGGCCTCCATCGCGGGGCAGCTCGCCAGTTCGATCGCGCTGGACTTCCTCGTCCCTTCGGGCGGCCGGTCCCCCTCCGTCCTCACCATCCTCGGCGCGGCGCTCACGTTCGGCGCCGTCTGGATTGCCTCCCGGCGCCCGCGTGGCACCACCGCGACGTGATCCATGTCCGCGTCCGACCGGACGCGGACCCGGCCCCCCGTCCCTCCCTCGATGGACGGACGGCACAGAGCCGCCCACGGCACGAAAGGAACCACTGGTGTCCCAGAACCAGCCGCAGAACAAGGAGCGCATCCTGATCAAGGGTGCGTACCTGATGACACAGGACGACAAGCTCGGCAACTTCGTGGGCGACGTCCTCGTCGCCCACGGCAGGATCCTCGAGATCGGCCGGGACCTGTCCGACGACCGGGCCAGGGTCATCTACGGCACGGGGAACGCCGTGCTGCCCGGTTTCATCGATACCCACCGCCACAACTGGCAGGGAGCGCTGCGCAACCTCGGCCCCGCCTGGACCTACCAGGAGTACCGCAGCCAGGTGCAGATCGGCCTCGGACAGTACTTCGATCCCCGGGACGTACACATCGGCAACCTGGCGGCGGACCTGATGTCCCTCGACTCCGGGGTGACCACCGTGCGGGACGAGTCGCACATCAGCAACAGCCCCGAGCACTCGGACGCGGCGATCGCCGCGCACTGGGAGTCGGGCATCCGCGCCGTCTTCGACCACGGCTGGCCGTCGACGGAGGCCGAGCAGTGGCAGTTCGGCAGTGACCGCACCCACCCCGACGACATCCGGCGCATCCGCAACGAGGTGCTCTCCGACGACTCGGCGCGGGTGACCCTCAACGCGATGCTCCGTGGACCGGAGCTGTCCACCCCGGATGTGTCCGAGCGTGACATCCGGCTCGCCCGTGAACTGGGCCTGCGCATCAGCATGCACGTGGGCCTCGGCGAGTGGGGGGCGGAACAGCAGGCCGTACGACAGCTGGAGGAGGCCGGTCTGCTCGCCTCGGACATGACGTTCATCCATCTGTGCACATCGACCGACGAGGAGCTGAGAATGCTGGCCGCACGCGGCGCCACCGCATCCGTGGCCGGCGCCCTGGAGGTCTTCATGCCGGGCCTGGGCCAGCCGGCCACCAACCGGCTGCTGGCCGCCGGTATCCGCCCGAGCCTCAGCGTGGACACCGAGACGATCGTGAGCGGTGACATGTTCGGCGTCATGCGGGCGACGCTCGCCTACCAGCAGCTGATCCTCGCCGGTGCGGCCGGGCCCATGGACCGTGTTCCCGGCCTGCCCACGTTCGACGCCACCGACCTGCTGTCCTTCGCGACCATCGAGGGCGCACGGGCCGCGGGGATCGATGACCGCACCGGCAGCCTGACCCCGGGCAAGGAGGCCGACCTGATCATGATCCGCCTCGATCACGCCAACATGCTGCCCGCCACGGACATCGGGGCCACGATCGTCGCGGGCGGCCACGCCGGCAATGTCGACCTGGTCGTGGTGGCCGGTGACGTCCGCAAGGAGAACGGTGTGCTGAAGGGAGGCGACGCCGTCTTCGACGAGGCCGCGGCCTCCCGTGACCGGCTCTTCCGCGCCGCCGGTCTGCCGCTCCCGGTCTGAGCCGGCCGCCTTCACCCCGCGTGGGTGGAGAACATCCCGCCCGTCGGCCCCTGCTTGTCGCCGCCCTGCGCCTTCTTCAGGGCGTTCGCCAGGCCCTCGATGGTGAGCGACTGGAGGATCACCCGGCCATTGCCCTCCAGCGTGGCCAGCGACAGTCCCTCGCCGCCGAAGACCGCGTTCATCAGCCCCTGGCGGTTGAGCCCGCCGATGCGCTGCACGCCGTACTGGATGCCTTCCTCGAAGGCCACGATGCAGCCCGTGTCGACCTCGATCCGGCCGCCGAAATCGGCCGGGTTGAGATCGATGAAGTTGCCCGCGCCACAGATGATCACGGTGCCGTGCCCGGTGAACTTCTCCAGGATGAACCCCTCGCCGCCGCTGCGCCCGGCCTTCCCGCCCTGGAAGGCGATCCCGAACTCGACGGTGGACTCGGCCGCCACGAAGGCGTCCTTCTCCGCGAACCACGCCCGCGACCCGTCCAGCTCCAGCGCCCGCATCTCGCCGGGCAGCACCCCCGCGAAGCCGACGGTCCCCTCGCCACCGGTGGCGGTGAAGTACTGGAACGCCAGCGACTCCCCCGCCAGCGCCCGCTGCCCCACCTGCATGGCGGTGCCCATGGCCTGGCGCAGCATCCCGCCCATGCCGCCC
>NZ_JAEEAP010000148.1 GCF_016103465.1 Streptomyces sabulosicollis | reverse complement strand
GGCCCATGGGCGGTGCGCCGGGGGGCGCACCCGGCGCGCCCACCGGGCCGTACCCACCGCCCAGGGGGACGCCGCCCAGGGGCACGGAAGGCATCGTCGGCTGGGCGTACGGATTGTGCTGGGGCTGCTGCCCCTGGGGTGGCACCTGCCCGTACGGGCCGGGCGCCGGGCTCTGCGGCGCGCTCGGAGCCGGGCTCTGCGGCGGGCCGGGCGCCGGGTTCGGAGGCGGCCCCTGCGGCGGCCCCTGCGGTGGTGATCCCTGAGACCCCTGCGCCGGGCTCTGCTGAGGCGGCTGGGGCGGTTGGGGCGGCTGCGGCGGCCCGTACGGATTGGGTGTTTCCCCCGGTGTCGACATGACGTGAACATACCCGAATTGAGCGCGAAAGCCCCGCGCTGTCCTGGGGGAAAGGACAGGCGCGGGGCCTTCGTATCGATCATGTGCGCCGCACCCGCGTGGCGAACGCAGGCCGCGTGCGGCGCGATACCGCTGAGAGGGCTGAAGAGGCTCCCGGCTGCCGGTCGGAGCGGGTGAGAGGGACCGCTGTGCCCAAACCGGCCCGAGGACGGCCCCGGAAGGCGTCGGCCTTCGAGGGGTCAGCCCCGGATGGCGTCAGCCCTTGAGGCTGGAGACCTGCTGGGCGAGCGCCGACTTCTTGTTGGCGGCGTTGTTCTTGTGCAGAACACCCTTGCTGACGGCCTTGTCGAGCTTGCGTGCGGCGATGCGGATGGCCTCGTTGGCCTTCTCGGCGTCACCGGCGGCCACGGCCTCGCGGGTGCGGCGGATGGCGGTCTTCAGCTCGGACTTGACCGCCTTGTTGCGCAGGCGCGCCTTCTCGTTCGTCTTGTTCCGCTTGATCTGGGACTTGATGTTCGCCACGTAAAAGCCTTCGCAGGTTCGTTGGGTTTCACTTGCTTCGAGGTGCGTCCGTGTCCAGAGAGACGTCCGTGAAGACGTCCACGGAGACCCTCACGGAGATGTCCATGGGAATCTCCGGGAAAGCGGGGGCACGAGACACAGTCGGCCAGGTTACCAGCAGGGTCCATGGCGTCCCAAACCCGGAAGAGCTCGCCATTCATGGGACCATGGACGGGACTGACCCCATACCGATAACACCGAGTCCCGCCTAGACACAGGACCCTGCGTGCCCGCGACCCCTACCAATGTGCCGGAGCCGAGCCGTACCGACCCGGCTCTGATCCGTAACTTCTGCATCATCGCGCACATCGACCACGGCAAGTCGACGCTCGCCGACCGCATGCTCCAGCTGACCGGTGTGGTCGAGCAGCGGCAGATGCGCGCGCAGTACCTCGACCGCATGGACATCGAGCGCGAGCGCGGCATCACGATCAAGTCCCAGGCGGTCCGGCTGCCCTGGGCGCCGACGAAGGACGAGGGCGGCGAGTCGGCCACCCATATCCTCAACATGATCGACACCCCCGGCCACGTGGACTTCACCTACGAGGTCTCGCGCTCCCTCGCCGCGTGCGAGGGGTGCATCCTGCTGGTCGACGCGGCTCAGGGCATCGAGGCCCAGACCCTCGCCAACCTCTATCTGGCGATGGAGCACGACCTCACGATCATCCCGGTCCTCAACAAGATCGACCTGCCCGCCGCCCAGCCCGAGAAGTACGCCGCCGAGCTGGCCCACCTCATCGGCTGCGACCCCGCCGACGTGCTGAAGGTCTCCGCCAAGACCGGTGAGGGCGTGGCCGAGCTGCTGGACCGGGTCGTCGAGCTGGTGCCGGCCCCGGTCGGCGTCCACGACGCCCCCGCCCGCGCGATGATCTTCGACTCCGTCTATGACGCCTATCGGGGCGTCGTGACCTATGTGAAGGTCGTCGACGGCACGCTCAGCAAGCGCGAGCGGATCAGGATGATGTCCACCGGCGCGGCCCATGAGCTGCTGGAGATCGGCACCAACTCGCCGGAGATGACCCCCGCCGACGGGCTCTCCGTGGGCGAGGTGGGCTATCTGATCACCGGTGTGAAGGATGTCCGCCAGTCCAAGGTCGGTGACACGATCACCCAGGTCAACGGCGGTGCGCAGGAGCCGCTGGGCGGTTACAAGGACCCCAAGCCGATGGTGTTCTCGGGGCTGTACCCGCTGGACGGCTCGGACTACCCCGAGCTGCGCGAGGCCCTGGACAAGCTGCAGCTCAACGATGCCGCGCTGGTCTACGAGCCGGAGACCTCGGCCGCCCTCGGCTTCGGCTTCCGCGTCGGCTTCCTCGGGCTGCTGCACCTGGAGGTCATCCGTGAGCGCCTGGAGCGCGAATTCAATCTCGACCTGATCGCCACCGCGCCCAATGTGGTCTATCGAGTGGAGATGGAGGACGGCACCGAACACACGGTGACCAACCCCAGCGAATTCCCGGTGGGCAAGATCGACACGGTGCACGAGCCGGTCGTCCGGGCCACCATCCTCGCCCCGAGCGAGTTCATCGGCGCGATCATGGAGCTGTGCCAGAACCGCCGCGGGGTGCTGCTCGGCATGGACTACCTCTCCGAGGACCGGGTGGAGATCCGCTACACCCTGCCGCTCGCCGAGGTCGTCTTCGACTTCTTCGACCAGCTGAAGTCCAAGACCCGCGGCTATGCCTCGCTGGACTACGAGCCCACCGGTGAGCAGACCTCCGACCTGGTCAAGGTCGACATCCTGCTGCACGGCGACAAGGTGGACGCGTTCTCGGCGATCACCCACAAGGACAAGGCGTACGCGTACGGCGTCCGGCTGGTCGCCAAGCTGCGCGAGCTCATCCCGCGGCAGAACTTCGAGGTGCCCATCCAGGCGGCCATCGGCTCCCGGGTCATCGCCCGTGAGACGGTCCGTGCCATCCGTAAGGACGTCCTCGCCAAGTGCTACGGCGGTGACATCTCCCGTAAGCGGAAGCTGCTGGAGAAGCAGAAGGAAGGCAAGAAGCGGATGAAGATGGTCGGCAGCGTGGAGGTGCCCCAGGAGGCGTTCATCGCGGTGCTGTCCTCCGACTCCGACGGTAAGGACTCCAAGGCGAAGAAGTAGACATCGCCCACCGGGGGAGGAGGAACCGCCCACCGGGGACAGTGTGGTCAGCGGGCCTGGCGTGATGGATGCGCCGGGCCCGCCGCCTTTCGGGGCTTCTCTCGGGCATCTCGTGAGAACAACGTGACCCGGCCCCCTTACGCCGTAAGGATTCGGCCCCTACCCTGATCACCTACTCGAAGGTTACTCGCGAGTCACCAAGCAATGATGCGGGCCCCGGAGGATGCCGTGACCGACACACAGAACTTGCTCGAGAGCCGGCCGCCGTCCCTGGCGACGCACTTCCTCCAGCGCGTCGAGGCGACACCGGACAAGGAGGCGTACCGCTATCCGGTGCCTCCCGCCTCGGGCAATGGGCCGGACGAGTGGAGGCCGCTGACCTGGCGCGAAAGCGCGGATCGGGTCTTCGCCATCGCCGCCGGGCTGATCGATCTGGGCATCCGCCCCGAGGAGCGGGTGGCGCTGGCCTCGGCCACCCGCGTCGAGTGGATCCTGGCCGACCTCGGCGTGCTGTGCGCGGGCGCGGCCACCACCACGGTCTATCCGAGCACCAACGCCGACGAGACCTCCTTCATCCTCTCCGACTCCGGCAGCCGGGTGCTGATCGCCGAGGACGCGACGCAGCTCGCCAAGGTGCGGGCGCAGCGCGCGGACCTCCCCGAGCTGGCCCATGTGGTGGTGATCCAGGCCGACGACGCGGTCCCCGCCGCGGACGACCCCGAGGGCTGGGTGCTCTCGCTCACCGAGCTGGAGAAGCGGGGCACGGCCCTTCTGGAGCGCCGGCCGGACGCCGTACGGGAGCGGATGGACGCCCTGCGCAGCGATCAGCTGGCGACGCTCATCTACACCTCCGGTACCACCGGGCGCCCCAAGGGCGTACGCCTGGCGCATGACTCCTGGTCCTACATGGCCATTGTGATCGGCAATCAGGACGGACTGCTCTTCCCCGACGATGTGCAGTACCTGTGGCTGCCGCTCGCGCATGTCTTCGGCAAGGTGCTGACGGCGGGGCAGATCTACGTCGGCCACACCACGGCGGTGGACGGCCGGGTCGACAAGATCATCGACAATCTGCCGGTGGTCCGGCCGACCTATATGTGTGCCGTGCCGCGGATCTTCGAGAAGGTCTACAACGGGGTGGCCCAGCGGGCGCGCGAGGGCGGGGCGGCCCAGTACAAGATCTTCCAGTGGGCGGCCGAGGTCGCCCGGGACTACGCCAGGGTCTCCCAGGACAACTTCCGCCGCACCGGCACCGCCTCCGTCCCCTTCGGCCTCAGGGCCCAGCACGCGCTGGCCGACAAGCTGGTCTACGGCAAGCTGCGGGAGGCGTTCGGCGGCCGGCTGCGGGCCGCGGTGTCCGGCTCCGCCGCGCTCGCGCCCGACATCGGCTACTTCTTCGCGGGCGCCGGGATCAACATCCTGGAGGGCTACGGTCTGACCGAGTCCAGCGCCGCCAGCTTCCTCAACCCGGCGGACTACCGCACCGGCACGGTCGGCAAGGCGTTCCCGGGTCTGGAGGTGCGGTTCGCCGAGGACGGCGAGGTGCTGCTGCGCGGCCCCGGCATCATGCAGGGCTACCACGGGCTGCCGGAGCTGACCGCGCAGGTGCTGGAGTCCGACGGCTGGTTCCACACCGGGGACATCGGCGAGCTGTCCCCCGACGGCTATCTGCGGATCACCGACCGCAAGAAGGACCTGATCAAGACCTCGGGCGGCAAGTACGTGGCCCCGGCGGAGGTCGAGGGCCAGTTCAAGGCGGTGTGCCCGTTCGTCTCCAACATCCTGGTGCACGGCGCCGACCGCAACTACTGCACCGCGCTGATCGCCCTCGACGAGCCCACGATCATGAAGTGGGCGGGTGACCACGGCCTCGGCGGCAAGACCTATGCGGAGGTCGTGGCCACCGATGAGGTGCGGGAGCTGATCGGGGGCTATGTGCAGCGGCTCAACGACGGGCTGCAGCGCTGGCAGACGATCAAGAAGTTCCGGCTGCTGCCGCGCGATCTGGACGTGGAGCACGGGGAGCTGACCCCCAGCCTGAAGCTCAAGCGCCCGGTCGTCGAGCGGGAGTACAAGGACCTGATCGAGGACATGTACGCGGGCACGCGGGAGGTTTAACGGGCAAGGATACGACCCCGCACCGGATTTCAGGTTGACCGGCCCGCCGGACACATGAATTTTCCCCTTATCGCGGTTCACTTGCGTAACCCGGTGCATATGAGGGCGGTCCGTCTGTCACTCTGTCCGTGCCGGATACGGTTACGGATACGGCGTTATGACGGAGCTTCTTCAGGAGCCGCACAGTGGGGACGTCATCTTCTGCCACTTCTGGTGGGTCGGTTGAGGGCGGTGGGGTGGTTCTACCGGTCGGGGGTGGGGTCGGCCCCGTCCGTACCAGCGCATCGGCACGCGTCAGCCTGCCCGGCACTCCGCTCGCGGCCTCGGCCGCGCGCCGGTTCGTCCGTGCCGCCCTCGCCGACTGGGCCGCGCTTGAGGTCCCGGCCGCCGACCGGGTCACCGACCAGGTGGCGGACGAGGCCGTACTGCTGGTGAGCGAGCTGGTCACCAATGCGGTGGTGCACGCCGGCACCGCTGTCGAGGTGAGCTGTGCGCTGGATGTGTCGGACCGCGAGGGCGAGCCGCCGTCCCTGGTCGTGGAGGTGACCGACCGCCACCCCACCCGGGTGGTGCGCGGTGATCCGCCGGATGCGGACGAGCCGCCGGAGTACGCCGGGGGCCACGGGCTGCGGCTGGTGGCCGAGATCGCCGAGTCGTGGGGGACGACCTACCGGCGGGCGAGCAAGTCGGTGTGGTTCCAGATGGCGGTAGCGCCCACCGGACCGGCCGCCGCGGGCGCGGGCGCCATGGGCTCGGCCTTCATGGACGCCGCGGCCGCCGTGGACGCCGTGGACGCGGCGGGCGTCACCGTGGCCGGGCCGGACGGCGGATTCGGGTCGGGGACCGCCCTTGGGGGCCTTGGACCCGTCTCCGAGGGCCTGGGCGCCGTCGCCGAGGGCTTTGGCGCCGTCCCCGACGGCCTGGAACCCGTCCCCGAGGGCCCGGGGTCCGACGGTGAAGGCCGTAAGGAGGCCGTCGAGATCGTCGCGCCCGCGCCGGGCCTCGTCCCCGTCCGCCGCGACCCCGAGTGGATCCAGCGCGGCGCGCTCTCCTTCCTGGCCGAGGCGTCCGATCTGCTGGCCGGGCAGTTCGACGAGGACATGGTCACCTCGCTCGCCGGACAGCTGCTGGTGCCCCGGCTCGCCGACTGGTGCGCGATCTGGCTCGACTCCACGAGCGGCCAGCCGCGGCTGGCCCGGGTCTGGCACGCCAGCGAGGGGCGCATCGAGGGGCTGCGGCAGGTGCTGGAGAAGGAGCCGCCCCAGGTGCCCACCGCCGCCCGCGGCAGCGCCGTGAAGTGGCCCTGGCCGACCGACCCCGCCGCGTACGGGCCGGGCGGCGCGGCGCTGGCCTGCCGACTGGTGGCGGGCGGCCGCGCGCTCGGCACGCTGCTGCTGGGGCGGGCCGGGCTGGTGCGGATGCCGGCCGAAGTGGTGGGGCTGATCGAGGACTTCGCCCGCCGCGTCGCCCTGGCGCTCGCCTCAGCCCGCCGCTACACCCGGCAGGCGACCATCAGCCGGGTGCTGCAGCGCGGGCTGCTGCCGTCCGTGATCCCGCGGATCCCCGGGGTCGAGTCGGCGGTCGTGTACGAGCCGACCGGCGAGATCTCGGCCGGGGGCGACTTCTACGACGTCTTCCCGGCCGGTGACGGCCGCTGGTGCTTCGTCCTGGGCGACGTCTGCGGAAACGGCCCGGAGGCGGCCGTGGTGACCGGCCTCGTCCGGCCCTGGCTGCGGCTGCTCGCCCGCGAGGGGTACGGCGTGGGAGAGGTCCTGGACCGGCTCAACCAGCTGCTGGGCGAGGAGGCCGTGGAGCAGGCCGTCGAGGGCGCCGCGGAGGCCGTGGTAGCCGGTGTGGAGGCCGTGGGAGGCCCCGCCGGGGTGGTGGAGCTGGTGGACGGCGGCATGGTCGGAGGCGCGGGGCTGCCGACGGGCGGGGTCGCGCGGTTCCTGTCGCTGCTGTACGGGGAGCTGGAGCCGCTGGGCGACGGCCAGGGCGTGCGCTGCACGCTGGCCAGCGCGGGGCACCCGCTGCCGCTGGTGCTGCGGCCCGACGGCGAGGTGCGGACGGTCGCGGCGCCGCAGATATTGCTGGGCGTCGTGGACGAAGTGTCGTACGAGAGTGAATCGTTCGATCTGACGCCCGGGGAAACGCTGCTCTGTGTGACGGACGGGGTGACGGAGCACCGATCGGGCGACCGGCAGTTCGACGACGAGGACGGCCTGGCGGCGGCGTTCGCGCTGTGCGCGGGGCTGAGCGCGCGGCAGGTCGCGGAGCGGGTGCGCCGGGCGGTGGACGAGTTCGCGGCGGAGCCGCCGGACGACGACCTGGCGATGCTGGTCCTGAAGGTGCTCTAGTCCGGTCCGCCGGACGGGCCGGTGCCGAGGTGCCCTTCGTCTCACGGCCCCGGCCGGTGCGGGCCGGGCCGTCCCGGGTGGCTCCGGTCGTGCCGGACAATGGGGGCATGCCTTCCGTACTGCCTGATGGTGAGCCCATGCCCGAGGACGGCGCACTGCCCGCGACCGCTTTGGCGGGGGCGGAGCGGCGGCCGCTGGGGTTCTATCTGCACGTGCCGTACTGCGCCACCCGCTGCGGCTACTGCGACTTCAACACCTACACCGCCGGTGAGCTGCGCGGCTCCGGCGGTGTGCTCGCCTCGCGGGACAACTACGCCGAGCAGGTCGTCGAGGAGGTAAGGCTGGCGCGGAAGGTGCTGGGGGACGACCCGCGGACCGTGGAGACCGTGTTCGTCGGCGGCGGCACACCCACCCTGCTCGCCGCGGCGGACCTCGGGCGGATGCTCGGGGCGATCCGGGACGAGTTCGGACTGGCCGAGGGGGTCGAGGTCACGACCGAGGCCAATCCGGAGTCGGTCGATCCGCGGTATCTGGAGGAGCTGCGGGAGGCAGGCTTCAACCGGATTTCCTTCGGCATGCAGAGCGCCCGCCGGCACGTCCTGGAGGTGCTGGACCGCACCCACACCCCGGGGCGCCCCGAGGCGTGCGTGGCCGAGGCGCGGGCGGCCGGATTCGACCATGTGAACCTGGACCTGATCTACGGGACGCCCGGCGAGAGCGACGCGGACTGGCAAGCCTCCCTGGAGGCGGCGCTCGGGGCGGGGCCGGACCATGTGTCCGCGTACGCGCTGATCGTGGAGGAGGGCACCCAGCTGGCGCGGCGGATCCGGCGCGGTGAGGTCCCGATGACCGACGACGATGTGCACGCCGACCGCTATCTGATCGCCGAGGAGACCCTTACGGCCGCCGGGTTCGCCTGGTACGAGGTCTCCAACTGGGCCACCTCGCCCGCCGGGCGCTGCCGCCACAACGAGCTGTACTGGCGCGGCGCCGACTGGTGGGGCGCCGGTCCCGGCGCGCACAGCCACGTGGGCGGCGTGCGGTGGTGGAACGTGAAGCACCCCGGAGCGTACGCACAGGCCCTGGGCGACGGCCGGTCGCCCGGCGCGGGCCGGGAGCTGCTGTCCGCCGAGGAGCGCCGGGTGGAGCGGATCCTGCTGGAGCTGCGGCTGGTCGAGGGCTGCCCGCTGGAGCTGCTGCGCCCGGCCGGGGCGGCGGCCGCGGCACGGGCGCTGGAGGACGGCCTGCTGGAGCCGGAGCCGTACGGGCGCGGGCGGGCCGTGCTCACGCTGCGGGGGCGGCTGCTGGCGGACGCGGTGGTGCGGGACCTGGTGGACTGAGGGGGGCGTCAGAGGGCCGGTACGGGCGCATGGGGGCCGTCAGCCCGGTGGGGCCGTCACGAAGTCGATCAATTCCTCGACCTTCCCCAGGAGCTCCGGCTGGAGGTCCTTGTAGGAGCGGACCGAGGACAGGATCCGCTGCCAGGCGGCCCCGGTGTTCTCCGGCCAGCCCAGGGCGCGGCAGACGCCCTTCTTCCAGTCCTGGCCGTGCGGCACCGCCGGCCACGCCGGAATGCCGACGGAGGACGGCTTCACGGCCTCCCAGATGTCGATGTAGGGGTGGCCGAGGACCAGCACGTGCTCGTCGGTGACCCGCGCGGCGATACGGGACTCCTTGGAGCCCGTCACCAGATGGTCGACGAGGACGCCGAGCCGGGCGTCCGGGCCGGGGGAGAAGTCGTCGACGATGGCGGGCAGGTCGTCGACGCCCTCCAGGTATTCCACGACGACGCCCTCGATGCGCAGGTCGTCGCCCCAGACCCGCTCGACCAGCTCCGCGTCATGGCGCCCCTCGACGTAGATGCGCCCCGCGCGGGCGACCCGCGCACGCGCTCCCGGCACGGCGATCGACCCCGAGGCCGTGCGCCGGGGCGCGCCGGGGGCCGCCGCACGCGGGCGTACGAGGGTGACGACACGCCCCTCGACCAGAAAACCGCGCGGCTCCATGGGGAAGACGCGATGTTTGCCGAAGCGGTCCTCCAGAGTGACCGTCGGGCCCTGGGCGGTCTTCTCGCAGCGGATCACGGCACCACAGAAGCCGGTGGTGACCTCCTCCACGACGAGGTCCGGTTCGGCGGGGACCTCGGGGGCGGGCCGCTGCCGCTTCCAGGGCGGGGTCAGGTCCGGGTCGTACTGTCGCATCCGGATGACGATAGCGCGCGGCGGCCCACCGCTCGGCAGGTGCACGACCAGGCGGACGTCCAGACGAACGACTGGAGCGACGGCTAGCCGGACACGCCGAAGCGGGCGGCCAGTTCGTCGCGTTGGGCCCGTACGAACGCGGCGTCCACCACGGAGCCGTGCCCCGGGACGTACAGCGCGTCCGCGCCGCCGAGTGCGAGCAGCCGGTCGAGGGCGGCGGGCCAGTGGCCGGGGATCGCGTCGGGCCCGGCCTGGGGCGTGCCCGACTCCTCCACCAGATCGCCACAGAAGACCACCTCGGGCCGCCCGGGCACCAGAACGGCCAGGTCATGGGCGGTGTGGCCGGGCCCCACATTGGCCAGCAGCACCGTACGGCCGCCCAGGTCGAGGGTGAGCTCCCCGCAGACCAGGTGGTGCGGGCCGGCCAGATGGTCCACGGCTTCGGTGGCGGCGTCCCGGTCCACCCCGTGGCGGATCGCGTCCTCGCGCAGCGTCTCCCGCTCACGGCGCAGCAGCTCGTCCAGGCCCGTGGCCCCGTAGACCTCGCAGCCCGCGAAGGCGGCCGAGCCCAGGACGTGGTCGAAGTGCGGATGGGTGAGCGCGATCCGGGTGGGGCGGCGGCCGGTCAGCCGGGTGATCGCGGAGCGCAGCTCGGCCCCGGCGCGCAGGGTCGCGCCGGTGTCCACGACGAGGATCTCGGTCCGGCCGACGACCACGCCGACCGTCTCGTCCCACTCCGGCATCCGACGGCGGGCCACACCGGGCGCGAGCCGCTCCCAGCCCGCCTCTTCCCAACACGTCTCCATACCGCGACGCTAGCTCAACGGGGGTGGAGGAGAGTTGCTGCCAGCGGCGGCTCTTGCCCATGCCACCGCACCCCGCCGTACACTGGCGGAGGGGTTCTGGCACTCGTGCCCGGTGAGTGCCAGACGGACGACCTGATGAGACCGCTGGACTGGAGGTGCGCGGGGTGCTCAGCGAACGCAGACTCGAGGTGCTGCGTGCCATTGTCCAGGACTATGTGGGGACGGAGGAGCCGGTCGGTTCCAAGGCGCTCACCGAGCGGCACCGGCTGGGGGTCTCCCCGGCCACGGTGCGTAACGACATGGCGGCTCTGGAGGACGAGGGGTTCATCGCCCAGCCGCATACGAGCGCCGGGCGGATCCCCACGGACAAGGGCTACCGCCTCTTCGTGGACAAGCTGGCCGGAGTCAAGCCGCTGTCCAGCCCGGAGCGGCGGGCCATTCAGAACTTCCTGGACGGTGCGGTCGACCTCGACGATGTGGTGGGGCGCACGGTCCGGCTGCTGGCGCAGCTGACCCGGCAGGTGGCGGTGGTGCAGTATCCGTCGCTGACCCGTTCGACGGTGCGCCACGTGGAGCTGCTGCCGCTGGCCCCGGCCCGGGTGATGCTGGTGCTGATCACGGACACCGGCCGGGTGGAGCAGCGCATGGTGGACTGCCCCACCCCGGTCACCGAGGATTCGCTCGCCGATCTGCGGGCCCGGCTCAACAGCCGGGTCGTGGGGCGGCGGTTCGCGGATGTGCCGCAGTTGGTGCAGGATCTTCCGGAGTCCTTCGAACAGGAGGACCGGGGGACCGTCTCGATCGTACTGTCGACCTTGCTCGAGACGCTCGTGGAGGAGACCGAGGAGCGGCTGATGATCGGCGGCACCGCGAACCTCACGCGTTTCGTGCATGATTTCCCCCTGACGATCCGCCCCGTCCTGGAGGCACTCGAGGAGCAGGTCGTCCTCCTCAAGCTGCTGGGCGAGGCCAAGGACTCGGGTATGACCGTGCGGATCGGGCATGAGAATGCTCACGAGGGGCTCAACGCCACCTCGGTCGTCGCGGTCGGCTACGGTTCCGGCGACGAGGCGGTCGCCAAACTCGGCGTGGTCGGACCGACCCGCATGGACTACCCCGGAACGATGGGAGCGGTACGCGCAGTGGCACGTTACGTCGGACAGATCCTGGCGGAGTCGTAAGTGGCGACGGACTACTACGCAGTCCTGGGCGTGCCCCGTGATGCCTCGCAGGACCAGATCAAGAAGGCATTCCGGCGGCTCGCCCGCGAGCTGCATCCGGACGTGAACCCGGATCCGAAGACCCAGGAGCGGTTCAAGGAGATCAACGCCGCTTACGAGGTCCTGTCGGACCCGCAGAAGAAGCAGGTCTACGACCTGGGCGGGGACCCGAATTCCGGGCCGGGCGGCGGTGGCGCCGGCGGCTTCGGCGCGGGTTTCGGCAACTTCTCCGACATCATGGACGCGTTCTTCGGCACCGCCTCGCAGCGCGGTCCGCGCTCCAGGACCCGGCGCGGTCAGGACGCGATGATCCGCCTGGACGTGGAGCTCAGCGAGGCCGCGTTCGGCACCACCAAGGACATCCAGGTCGACACCGCGGTCGTCTGCACGACGTGCAGCGGCGAGGGCGCGGCGCCGGGCACCTCGGCGCAGACCTGTGACATGTGCCGTGGCCGCGGTGAGGTCTCCCAGGTGACGCGGTCCTTCCTGGGCCAGGTCATGACCTCGCGGCCGTGCCCCCAGTGCCAGGGCTTCGGCACCGTGGTGCCGACCCCGTGCCCGGAGTGCGCGGGCGACGGCCGGATCCGCTCGCGGCGCACCCTTACGGTCAAGATCCCCGCCGGTGTGGACAACGGCACCAGGATCCAGCTGGCCGGTGAGGGCGAGGTCGGACCGGGCGGCGGCCCGGCGGGCGACCTGTACGTGGAGATCCATGAGCTCCCGCACCCGGTCTTCCAGCGGCGCGGCGACGACATGCACTGCACGGTGACCATCCCGATGACGGCGGCGGCGCTGGGCACCAAGGTGCCGCTGGAGACGCTGGACGGCCTGGAGGAGGTCGACATCCGGCCCGGCACCCAGTCCGGCCAGTCGATCCCGCTGCACCAGCGAGGCGTCACCCATCTGCGGGGCGGCGGCCGGGGCGACCTGATCGTGCACGTCGAGGTGACCACCCCGACCAAGCTGGACCCGGAGCAGGAGGAACTGCTGCGGCGGCTGTCCAAGCTGCGCGGCGAGGAGCGCCCGACCGGCGAGTTCAAGCCGGGGCAGCAGGGGCTGTTCTCGCGGCTGAAGGATGCGTTCAACGGACGGTAGGCGCTTCGGCCGGGGGTTCGGGGGTTGCCCCCGGGGGAGTGCGGCAAGCCGGGGCAGCAGGGGCTGTTCTCGCGGCTGAAGGATGCGTTCAACGGACGGTAGGCGCGGCGCGGCGGGATACGGCTCGCGGCGGAGCCGCTGATCTCCGGGGCGCCCCTGATCCGATGGTGAGCCGGTGCGGGGGGCATGACACGATGTGGCCATGTCCTCCGCGCTGACCGATCTTTACCGGTACCCGATCGTGCAGGCGCCGATGGCGGGTGGAGCCTCCTGCCCGCAGCTCGCCGCCACTGTCTCCGAGGCCGGTGGCCTCGGTTTCCTCGCCGCCGGCTACAAGACGCCGGAGGCGATGTATGAGGAGATCAAACAGCTGCGAGGGCTCACCGACCGGCCCTTCGGCATCAATCTGTTCATGCCGCAGCCGCCCCATCCCGACCCGGCCGCCGTCGCCGCCTACGGCGAGCGGCTCGCGGGCGAGGCGGCCTGGTACGAGACCTCGCTGGGCGACCCGGAGTCGGGCTCGGACGACGCGTACGACGCCAAGCTCGCCGTGCTCCTCGACAACCCCGTTCCGGTCGTCTCGTTCACCTTCGGCTGCCCGACCCGCGCCGTCCTCGATGCCCTCGCCAAGGTCGGCACCCGTACGGTCGTGACCGTGACCTCGCCCGTCGAGGCGCAGACCGCCCAGTGGGCGGGGGCCGACGCCGTCTGTGTGCAGGGCGTGGAGGCGGGTGGCCACCAGGGCACGTACAGCAATGACCCGGGCGCCGACGGGATGGGCGTCGGGCTGGGGCTGCTGTCGCTGATCACGCTGGTCCGTGAGTACGTGCAGATTCCGATCATCGCGGCGGGCGGGATGATGCGCGGTTCGCAGATCGCCGCCGCGCTGGCCGCGGGCGCGGTCGCGGCCCAGCTGGGGACCGCGTTCCTGGTGTGCCCCGAGTCCGGGGCGAACGCCCTGCACAAGCAGGCGATGACGGATCCGCTGTTCGGCCGCACCGAGCTGACCCGAGCCTTCTCCGGCCGCCCGGCCCGGGGCCTGGTCAACCGTTTCATGCGCGAGCACGGCCCGTACGCGCCCGCCGCCTACCCCCAGCTGCACCACATGACCTCCGGCCTCCGTAAGGCGGCCGCCAAGGCGGGCGATCCCCAGGGGATGGCGCTGTGGGCCGGGCAGGGGCACCGGCTGGCGCGTGAGCTGCCCGCCGCACGGCTGGTGGAGACGCTCGCGGTGGAACTCGACGCGGCGCGGGCCGCGTTGGGCTTTCAGCCCCGGCGGGGTGCGGTGTCGTGACCGCCCCGGTGTTCGTGGCCGACTCCCTGGCGGGGGTGGCCGCGGGGGCCCGGGTCTGGCTGGAGGGCCCGGAGGGGCGCCACGCGGTGTCCGTGAGGCGGTTGCGCGTCGGTGAGCCCGTGGTGCTGACGGACGGTCACGGTACGGGCGTCCAGGGCACCGTGGCGGCCGTCGAGGGCAAGGACCGGCTCCAGGTCGCGGTGGACGAGGTGCGCCGGGAGGCCGCCCCCGACCCGAGGATCACCGTCGTCCAGGCGCTGCCCAAGGGCGACCGGGGCGAGCTGGCGGTGGAGACCATGACGGAGACCGGCGTGGACGCCGTCGTGCCGTGGTCGGCCGCCCGCTGCATCACCCAGTGGAAGGGCGAGCGCGGCCTCAAGGCGCTCGGCAAGTGGCGGTCGACCGCCCGCGAGGCGGGCAAGCAGTCCCGTCGGCTGACCTTCCCCGAGGTCACGGACGCGATGACGACCCGGCAGGTCGCCCGGCTTCTCGCCGAAGCCGCCTTCGCGGCCGTGCTCCACGAGGAGGGCGCCGAGCCGCTCGCTACGGCCCAACTGCCCACCACTGGCGAGATCGTGTTGGTCGTCGGGCCCGAAGGTGGCGTGTCCCCGGAGGAGTTGGCCGTCTTCGCCGAGGCGGGCGCGCGACCGTACCGGCTGGGCCCGAGCGTGCTGCGCACCTCCACGGCCGGAACGGCGGCCGCCGCGCTGCTGCTCGGCCGCACCGGCCGCTGGGGGTGAGGGGCACCCCTCCGGGCCCTCGTCGGGCACGCCTGCACCTGGCCGAGGACGGCCTTCCGGTTCGCGTCGGCCGATGGGAACCTGTCCCCTATGGGGGTATTGAGCCAGGTAAAGCAGGCGCGACAGCCAAAGCAGGCACGACAGGCAAAGCGGGCAGGGCGGGCGAGACGGGGACGGGTGCTCTTGGCCGTCGCGGCGGTCGGCGCGGCGGCGGTCGCGGTGACGGCATGTGAGCCCACGGGCGGTGGCATCAGCTCCGTGACGGTCGCGATCACCACGGACAGGGTCGCCACCGAGGCGCTGGAGCGGGGTGGTGTCGGCGTCCGCTGGATGAGCTGCAACGCCGAGTTCAAACACGGCCGTACGGCGGGCCCCGCTTCGCCCTCGAGGAGCGAGCGGGCCGGGGAGACCGACGCGCGGGTGGACTGCCACGGCAGGACCGACAACGACAAGGACATCAGGATCAGGGGCCGGGTCAGCTACGTCCGGGAGGACCACTGTGTCCGGGGCGACCTGACCGGCCAGGTGGACGGCCGGAAGGTTTTCGAGGCGAATGTGATCGGGGAGTGCCAGGGCGGCGGCCGGGCCGCCGAGAGCCCCCGGCCGACCCGCAGCCACCCCTGGGAGCACCGGACGACGGAGGCCCCTGAGCCGACGCGTAGTCCCCCGTGGGAGCACCGGACGACCGAGGCCCCCGAGCCGACGCGAAGCCCGCCGTGGGAGCACCGCACGACCGAGGCCCCCGAGCCGACGCGTAGTCCCCCTTGGGAGCACCGGACCACGGAGGCCCCCGAGCCGTCCCGGGGCCAATAGGCCGCGATCGCTCCCGCCGGCGGGGCCTCCCGGTACCATCCGGACCGTACGTGCCGACGATCCGTGAGGAGCCACCGGTGGCGGGAGAACCGCAGGCCGACTGCCTGTTCTGCAAGATTGTGTCGGGGGAGGTGCCGGCCACCGTCGTCCGCGCGACGGACACCACCGTCGCCTTCCGCGACATAAACCCCCAGGCGCCCACGCACGTCCTGGTGATCCCCAAGGCGCACTACCCGGACGCGGCCTCCCTCGCGGCGGCCGAACCGCGGATCACCGCGGACGTACTGCGCGAGGCGGGCGCGGTCGCCGCCGATGAGAAGATCGACGAGACGGGCTACCGCGTGGTGTTCAACACCGGCTCCGGCGCCGGTCAGACGGTCTTCCACGCACATGCCCACGTCCTGGGCGGCCGCGGTCTCAACTGGCCCCCCGGATAACCCTTGTCCGCACGGGAACTGATTGTCCTCGGCACCGCCAGCCAGGTGCCGACCCGGCACCGCAACCACAACGGCTATCTGCTGCGCTGGGACGGCGAGGGCCTGCTGTTCGACCCCGGCGAGGGCACCCAGCGCCAGATGCTGAGGGCCGGGGTCGCCGCCCATGACATCGACCGGATCTGCGTCACGCACTTCCACGGGGACCACTCCCTGGGCCTGGCCGGGGTGATCCAGCGGATCAACCTCGACCGGGTGCCGCACCGGGTGACCGCCCACTACCCGGCGAGCGGGCAGCGGTTCTTCGAGCGGCTGCGCTACGCGACCGCCTACCGCGAGACGGTGGCGCTGACCGAGGAGCCGGTCGCCGGTGACGGCGGGGTGCTGGCCCGCACCCCCGCGTACACCCTGGAGGCGGCCCGGCTCTCGCACCCCGTCGAGTCCTACGGCTACCGCCTGATCGAACCGGACGGCCGCAGGATGCTGCCCGAGCGGCTCGCCGCGCTCGGCGTCCGGGGCCCGGACATCGGCCGGTTGCAGCGGGAGCGGGTGCTGGAGGCCGAGGGGCGCACGGTGGCGCTCGAGGAGGTCAGCGAGGTGCGCAGGGGGCAGCGCTTCGCGTTCATCATGGACACCCGGATGTGCGACGGCGCCGAAGCCCTGGCACGGGGGTGCGATCTGCTGGTCATCGAGTCGACCTTCCTGGACGAGGACGAGGCCCTTGCCGTCGAGTACGGGCATCTGACCGCCGGGCAGGCGGCCCGGCTCGCGGCCGGAGCGGGGGTGCGGCACCTGGTGCTGACGCACTTCTCGCAGCGCTACGGCGACCCCTCCGAATTCGAGCGCCAGGCGCGGGACGCCGGGTTCGACGGGGAGCTCACGGTCGCCCAGGACCTGATGGCGGTGGCGCTGCCCAAGCGGCGCTGAAGGGCGCCCTGCGGGGCGCTGGGGCCGGTGACCGCTCCTCGCGGGGCGGCGGGGCCGGTGACCGCTCCTGGCGGGGTGCTGGGGCCGGTGACCGCTCCTGGCGGGGTACTGGGGCTGGTGACCGTTTCCGGCGGGGCGCTGGGCCGGTGGCCGCTCTCGGCGGGGGCGCTGGGGCCGGTGACCGCCGAGGGTGACCGGCCACCAGGCCGCCGAGGGTGACCGGCCACCAGGCCGCCGATGGCGCCGGGTCCCGGCCCGTTGTCCGTGCCATCGTGCACACTGGCCGCACCCGCGTCCGACGGCGGAGGCGGACCGGCAAGACCTGGGAGAGCGCGGTGACGACACACGACGGCGACAAGCTCACGGCGGGCTACCACCTGCTCGACCCGCTCGCGGACGTGCGCCGCCCCGGCGACGCGGAGTGCGACGTCTATCTCACCGGCACGGTCTTCCTCGACATCATCTTCACCGGGCTGGACAGCGCCCCCGTCCGCGGCACCGAGTCCTGGGCGCGCGGCATGGGCTCGAGCCCCGGCGGCGTCGCCAATATGGCCACCGCCCTGGCCCGGCTCGGCCTGCGCACCTCGCTCGCCGCCGCCTTCGGGGACGACCACTACGGGGACTACTGCCGGGACGCCCTGGACCACGGCGAGGGCATCGACCTCTCGCTCTCCCGCACGATCCCCGGCTGGCACTCCCCGGTGACCGTCTCCATGGCCTACGAGGGCGAGCGGACCATGGTCTCCCACGGCCATGAGGCCCCGCCGCCCGAGGAGCCCGCGCCCAGCTGCCCGCCCCCGGCCCGC
>NZ_JAEEAP010000147.1 GCF_016103465.1 Streptomyces sabulosicollis | reverse complement strand
CAGCCCGCCCCGCGGCCCCCCGCGAGGTTGATCCGCTGGACCAGCTGACCGGTCTGGACGAGCTGACCACCTACGCCGACCGCTTCGGCCCCCGCCGCACCCGTGCCGAGCGGGCCGAGCGGGAGCGCGCCGACTACGCTCACGTGATCGTCGACGAGGCGCAGGACCTCACCCCGATGCAGTGGCGGATGGTCGGACGGCGCGGCCGCCACGCCACCTGGACGGTCGTCGGGGACCCGGCCCAGAGCTCCTGGTCCGATCCGGACGAGGCGGGGCGGGCCCGGGACGAGGCGCTGGGCAGCCGCCCGCGTCGCCGCTTCACCCTCACCGTCAACTACCGCAATCCGGCGGAGATCGCCGAACTGGCCACCAGGGTCCTCACCCTCGCCATGCCCGGCACCCCCGCCCCCGAGGCGGTGCGCTCCACGGGCGTGGCGCCGCGCTTCGCACCGGGCGTGGACGGCGACCTCGGCGCGGCCGCGCGCCGCGAGGCGGTCCGGCTGCTGGACGAGGTGGACGGCACCGTCGGCGTCGTCGTCGCGATGAACCGGCGCGAACAGGCCCGTCAGTGGCTGACGGGCCTGGGTGACCGGGTGGTGGCGCTGGGCAGCCTGGAGGCGAAGGGGCTGGAGTACGACGCGACGGTCGTGGTCTCGCCCGCCGAGATCGCCGACGAGTCCCCGGCGGGACTCCGGGTGCTGTACGTGGCGCTCACCCGCGCCACCCAGCGGCTGACCGTGGTCTCGGGCAACCGCGACGAGCCGGACGCGGGCGGCGTCCCGGACCTGCTGCGGGACTGACCACCACCCCGGCCGGAGGACCCCGGCGCCCAGTGCGCGCCAGGCCCCCGGAACCCGGCGCCCGGAGGGTCGCGAAAATCCACCCCCCGGGAGGGGAATCCCTTCCCGGGCCTGTTTGTTAGCCTTGATGTGGCACCGGCTCGATCCAAGCCCCCGGGCCCAACCTTCGTCGCTTCGAGCGACCACTTGCCGCGAGGCGAGCATGGCGGGTCGGTGCCACCTTTCCTCTCTTCCGGAAGAGGTCCGCGCCCGGCGGCATCAGCCGCCCAGGACGCGGACCTCTTCCGCTTGGGGGCCCTTGCGGCCCTGCACGATCTGGAATTCGACCCGCTGCTCGTCGACCAGGCTGCGGTAGCCGCTGCCGTCGATCGAGCTGTAGTGGACGAAGACGTCCGGTCCGCCGTCCTCCTGGGCGATGAAGCCGTAGCCCTTCTCGGCGTTGAACCACTTCACGGTGCCCTGAGCCATGCCCGCGCTCCTCGTTGTCTCTTCCTCGACGTCCTCTGACGCTGTAGCGCGCCAGAGCCTAGGGCGGCGGCTGTGGCGGACGGCCCGCCTCGCCAGGCGTTCCCGCGAAGGAGTGGGGGTTTCCACTCGGCTGACCCCACTCTGCTATGTCAGAACAATATGTCCGAAAGTCGGGCCGGGTTACCCCGTACCGAGAGGTAGGTGTAACCATCTGAGGACGTGGCCCGGCAATCCCGTGGCCCGGACAGCATGAACAAGGGAAAGCAGAGGAAGCAGGCCATGGCAACGGCGCCCAGCGTCTCGTACTCGATGACGGTCCGGCTGGAGGTGCCCGCGAGCGGTACCGCGGTCAGCCAGCTGACCACGGCCGTGGAGTCCTCCGGTGGCTCGGTAACGGGCCTCGATGTGACCGCGTCCGGCCACGAGAAGCTCCGTATCGACGTGACCATCGCCGCGACCTCGACCGCGCACGCCCAGGAGATCGTGGAGAAGCTGCGGGGCATCGAGGGTGTCTCGCTCGGCAAGGTCTCCGACCGTACGTTCCTGATGCACCTCGGCGGCAAGATCGAGATGTCGTCGAAACACCCCATCCGCAACCGTGACGACCTCTCCATGGTCTACACCCCGGGCGTGGCCCGGGTCTGCCAGGCCATCGCGGACAACCCCGAGGACGCCCGCCGCCTCACCATCAAGCGCAACAGTGTGGCCGTCGTCACCGACGGCTCCGCGGTGCTGGGCCTCGGCAACATCGGCCCCAAGGCCGCCCTGCCGGTCATGGAGGGCAAGGCGGCCCTCTTCAAGCGGTTCGCGGGCATCGACGCGTGGCCGATCTGCCTGGACACCCAGGACACCGACGAGATCGTCGCGATCGTGAAGGCCATCGCCCCCGGCTTCGCGGGGATCAACCTGGAGGACATCTCCGCGCCCCGCTGCTTCGAGATCGAGGCGCGGTTGCGCGAGGCCGTGGACATCCCGGTCTTCCACGACGACCAGCACGGCACCGCGATCGTGGTGCTGGCCGCCCTCACCAACGCGCTGCGGGTGGTCGACAAGAAGATCGAGGATGTGAGGGTCGTCATGTCCGGCGCGGGCGCCGCCGGCACGGCCATCCTGCGGCTGCTGATCGCCGCGGGCGTGCGGCACGCGGTGGTGGCCGACATCCACGGTGTGGTGCACGCCGGGCGCCAGGACCTGGTCTCCGCCGACCCGGAGTCCCCGCTGCGCTGGATCGCCGACAACACCAACCCGGAGGGCGTCACGGGCACCTTGCGCGAGGCCGTGCGGGGCGCGGACGTCTTCATCGGCGTCTCGGCCCCGAACGTGCTCTCCGGCGGCGACGTGGCCGCCATGGCGGACGGCGCGATCGTCTTCGCACTGGCCAATCCGGACCCCGAGGTGGACCCGGCGATCGCCCGCCAGACCGCCGCGGTGGTCGCCACCGGACGCTCGGACTTCCCGAACCAGATCAACAACGTCCTGGTGTTCCCGGGCGTTTTCCGTGGTTTGCTGGACGCGCAGTCGCGTACGGTGAACACCGAGATGATGCTGGCTGCTGCCGGTGCGCTCGCCGACGTCGTCCACGACGACGAGCTCAATGCCAACTACATCATTCCGAGCGTCTTCAACGACAAGGTCGCGGGGGCGGTCGCCGGGGCCGTGCGGGACGCGGCGCGCGCTGTGACCGGTACCACTGTGGTCTAGGCGGGGCACGGCGCGTCGCGCGCTCCGGGGTCCCGGAAGCGGCCATAGGGTGGCGGGCAGGAAAACGACCGCCACGGCGCTTTTCGTGTGACTCTCCAGGGCTCCGGATTGGCTTTCCCGCCACAGGTGCGGGCAGGATGCGTTCCGGGCGCGAGGGTCTGAACAGCAGACCCGGGTCCGGGGACTGTCCGAGGGCCCTGGCAGCATCGGCTTCGATCTCACGCCTCATTGGCAAGATGAACACGGGAGTACAACATGAACCGCAGTGAGCTGGTGGCCGCTCTGTCCGAGCGCGCCGAGGTGACCCGAAAGGACGCCGACGCCGTGCTGGCCGCCCTCGCCGAGGTGACTGGTGAGGTCGTCGCGAAGGGCGACGAGAAGGTCACCATCCCCGGCTTCCTGACCTTCGAGCGCACCCACCGTGCCGCTCGCACCGCGCGCAACCCGCAGACCGGTGAGCCGATCGAGATCCCGGCCGGCTACAGCGTGAAGGTCTCCGCGGGCTCCAAGCTCAAGGAAGCCGCCAAGGGCAAGTAAGCCCCCGCGAACAGAAGGGGCGGCCACCCGGGAGGGTGGCCGCCCCTTTGGCGCTCCTACGGGCCCTGAGACCCGTCCACGAGGCTCTACGGAGGCCCCGCGAGACTCTACGGAGGCCCCGCGAGGCCCTACGAAGGCCCACGAGGCCCTACACGGCGTTGCCGCCGCCCGGGAGCTCCACCTTGGCGCCGAGCTCCACCAGCTTCTCCATGAAGTTCTCATAGCCGCGGTTGATCAGGTCGATACCGTGGACCCGCGAGGTCCCCTGGGCGGCCAGGGCCGCGATCAGGTAGGAGAAGCCGCCGCGGAGGTCGGGGATGACCAGGTCGGAGCCCTGCAGCTTGGTGGGTCCCGAGACGACCGCGGAGTGCAGGAAGTTGCGCTGGCCGAAGCGGCACGCGGAGCCGCCCAGGCATTCGCGGTAGAGCTGGATGTGCGCGCCCATCTGGTTGAGCGCCGAGGTGAAGCCCAGCCGCGACTCGTAGACCGTCTCGTGGACGATGGACAGGCCAGACGCCTGGGTCAGGGCCACCACCAGCGGCTGCTGCCAGTCGGTCTGGAAGCCGGGGTGGACGTCGGTCTCCAGGGCGATCGCGTTGAGCTTGCCGCCCGGGTGCCAGAACCGTATGCCCTCGTCGCCGATGTCGAAGGCGCCGCCGACCTTGCGGTAGGTGTTCAGGAAGGTCATCATCTCGCGCTGGCGGGCGCCGCGCACATAGATGCTGCCCTCGGTGGCCAGCGCCGCGCTCGCCCAGGAGGCGGCCTCCAGGCGGTCCGGGAGGGCGCGGTGGTTGTAGCCGCCGAGCTGGTCGACACCGGTGATCCGGATGGTGCGGTCGGTGTCCATGGAGATGATGGCGCCCATCTTCTGCAGCACGCAGATGAGGTCCTCGATCTCCGGCTCGACCGCCGCGTTGGAGAGTTCCGTCACACCCTCGGCGAGCACCGCCGTCAGCAGCACCTGCTCGGTGGAGCCCACCGACGGGTACGGCAGCCGGATCTTGGTGCCGCGCAGCCGGTGCGGGGCCTCCAGGTACTGGCCGTCCGCCCGCTTCTCGATCGTCGCCCCGAACTGGCGCAGCACGTCGAAGTGGAAGTCGATCGGGCGGCCGCCGATGTCACAGCCGCCCAGGCCCGGGATGAAGGCGTGGCCGAGGCGGTGCAGCAGCGGGCCGCAGAAGAGGATCGGGATCCGCGAGGAACCGGCGTGTGCGTCGATGTCGGCCACATTGGCGCTCTCCACGTGCGTGGGATCGAGCACCAGCTCACCGGGCTCGTCACCGGGGCGCACCGTCACGCCGTGCAGCTGCAGCAGCCCGCGCACCACCCGCACGTCGCGGATGTCGGGGACGTTGCGCAGCCTGCTGGGCGCACTGCCGAGCAGGGCGGCCACCATGGCCTTCGGCACGAGGTTCTTCGCACCGCGGACACGGATCTCGCCTTCGAGCGGGGTGCCGCCATGGACGAGCAGGACATCGTTCGAGCGGGTCATCTGGTCTCGCGTTCCTGAGACGGGCAAGGGCCAAAGGCACAAGGGCCAAAGGGCAAGAGTAATGGCCCCGGAGACCGCCTCCGTAAGGCTCTTGCACCCTTTGCGTCACCAGGTAAGCAACGCAACACGTTCCGTTTCGATCGGAAGGCCCACAGCCACGTGCGCCGCATCTGCTGTCTTGCGCCCCGACCTGCTCTCATACGGGACTCGACTTCCACTCCCCCTCCGGCCCGGATATGGGGGATCATGTGGCCATGACCGAGGTGTCCTCGCTCACAGGACGGCTGCTTGTCGCGACACCGGCGCTTGCTGACCCGAACTTCGACCGTGCGGTGGTGCTCCTCCTCGACCACGACGAGGAGGGCTCGCTCGGCGTGGTCCTGAACCGCCCGACCCCGGTGGGGGTGGGCGACATCCTGGAGTCGTGGGCCTCGCTGGCCGGGGAGCCGGGGGTGGTTTTCCAGGGCGGTCCGGTCTCGCTGGACTCCGCGCTGGGCGTGGCCGTCGTCCCGGGCGAATCGGGCCGGTCCTCGGCGCGCAGCGAGGACGGGCCACTCGGTTGGCGCAGGGTGCACGGGGCGATCGGCCTGGTGGACCTGGAGGCGCCGCCGGAGCTGCTGGCGGCGGCGGTGGGCTCCTTGCGCATCTTCGCCGGTTACGCGGGCTGGGGGCCCGGTCAGCTGGAGGACGAGCTCGCCGAGGGCGCGTGGTACGTGGTGGAGTCCGAGCCGGGCGATGTGTCCTCGCCCGCCCCCGAGCGGCTGTGGCGGGCGGTGCTGCGCCGCCAGCGCAGTGAGCTGGCCATGGTCGCCACGTATCCGGACGACCCTTCTCTCAACTAGGCATGAGTACCCTAGGGCTGTATGAGCACTCTTGAGCCCGAGCGCGGGGCAGGCACGGGGACCCTCGTTGAGCCGACACCGCAGGTGTCGCACGGTGACGGCGACCACGAGCGCTATGCCCACTATGTACAGAAAGACAAGATCATGGAGAGCGCCCTCTCCGGATCTCCCGTCGTCGCACTCTGCGGCAAGGTCTGGGTCCCGGGTCGTGACCCGAAGAAGTACCCGGTCTGTCCCATGTGCAAGGAGATCTTCGAGGGCATGGGCGCCGGTGGGGACAAGGGCAAGGACGGCGACGGCAAGAAGTAGCCGGTCCGTCGGCCGTCGCCCCTGACGGCGAGCCCCGCGCGAACAGACGGCACGCCCGGCCCGCGACCCCGGAAGACGGGGTCGCGGGCCGGGCGTGCCGTGCCGTGTGCGCCCTGCCGCGCGCCGGACGGCCCCAGTAGGGTCGGCCCATGAGCGGGCGTACGGAGAACGGGGCGGCGCGGGCCGCCTATCTGGTGTTCGGGGCGCGGGAGGTCGACGAGCCCGAAGCGGAAGGCGCCAGCGCCTACTGCCAGTTCGAGAAGGACTGGGACGCCCAGCTGGAACAGTGCGGGCGGCTGGCCGCCGAGCGGGGCTACCGGCCCGCCGGCGGCTGCGTGATGTCGGTCGCCCAGCCGACCCTTCCCCGGCTCCTGGAGTGGGCGGCCGACCCGGGCGCCGACGTGGTGCTGGTGGCCAGCGACCGCGTTCTGGAGCGGTTCCGGAAGACCTGGCCCGACTGGGACCGGGTGGTCGAGCGCCTGGCGGAAGCGGGCGCGCGGGTGGAGGCCGTACCGTATGGTGAACCCGCCTATCCGGGCGAGGAGTTGCCGCGTCGCTAGCGCGAAGTTCCTTTTGTCGCGGAGGGTCTCGGCTCGCTTTATCACGAAGTGGTTCAGACCTCTTGTGGGGTCGCTCAAGGTTCCCTAGCCTCACGCATATTGTGCTGAGCGAAACATGCGTTGCATTACTTGCAACGCCAAATGTTTAAGGGTCCTTATGAAGTCGTCCCAACTCTCTGTTTCCTCCCGGCTGTCCTCCCGCGTCACCGTGCCCGTGGTGGCACTCGCCCTGGCGGGGCTGGCCATGACCGGATGCGCCCCCTCCACCTCCGACAACAGCTCCAAGGAGGACGAGAAGAGCGGCAAGCTGCGTGTCTGGCTCTTCCAGGAGGTCAACAACGCGCCCAAGAAGAAGGTGATCGACGGGGCGGTCGCCGACTTCGAGGAGAAGCACGACGGAACCGACGTCGAGGTGACCTACATCCCCATCGACACCCGGGCGCAGAAGATCAAGGCGGCTTTCAACGACCCCAAGAGCGCTCCCGACGTCATCGAGTTCGGCAACACCGACACCGCCGGCTATGTCAAGGACGGCGGACTGCTGGACATCAGCAAGGAGTTCGGCGCCTGGACCGACTCGACCAATGTCGACCCCACCGCGAAGTACTCGCTGACCATCGGCGGCAAGGTCTACGGCGCCCCGCTCTTCGTCGGCGTACGGGCGCTGTACTACCGGACGGACGTCTTCAAGGAGCTCGACCTGGAGCCGCCGGCCACCCAGGACGAGTTGATCGCGACCGCGAAGAAGATCCACTCCGAGCGGCCGGATCTGTACGGTCTCGCGGTCGGCGGCGCCTACACCTACGGCGCGATGCCCTTCATCTGGGCCAACGGCGGCGACCTCGCCGATGAGAAGGGCAAGTTCGGCTCCAACGAGTACGAGGCGGCCATCGACAGCGCCAACGCCCAGAAGGGCGTGAAGGCGTACACCTCGCTCTTCGGCGACGACAACTGCCCGGCCGCCAAGTGCGCCCAGTGGGGCGGCAACGATACCGTCGAGGCGTTCGCCTCGGGCAAGGCGGCCATGGCGATCGGCGGCGACTTCAACCGCCAGGCCATCGAGGCGGGCAAGGCCAAGGGCAAGTACAAGGTCGTACCGCTGCCGGGCGTGAAGGAGGGCGACATCGCACCGGCCTTCGCGGGCGGGAACAACCTCGGGGTGCTCAAGAGCACCTCGCACCGCACCCTCGCCGTCGACCTGCTCAAGACGCTCGCCGGGAAGCAGACCCAGCGCGAGCTCTACGACGCCATGGGCTTCCTGCCCACCTTCACCGATGTGCGCGGCGACGTCGCCCACAAGGACGCCTTCGTCAAGCCCTTCGTGAAGACCCTCAACGACAGCGCCAAGTTCGTGCCCGCCTCGCCCGGCTGGGCGGCCATCGACGCCCAGCTCGTCCTGCCCACCATGTTCCAGGAGATCGTCAGCGGCCGTAAGAGCGTGTCGGCCGCCACCCAGGACGCCGCGAAGAAGATGGACGAGGCATTCGAGCAGTGAGCGCCGGCACCGCACAGCACGCCCGGCGAGCCCCCGCCAAGGGCAGCCGGTCCCGGCCGGGACCCGCCGTCCCGGCCGGGCGCCGGTCCGGGAAGGGGCCCCGGCGCGGCACCTGGACCCCCTGGCTCTATCTCGCCCCGGCGCTCGTCGTCCTGGGCGGGCTGCTCGTCTACCCCATCTACCAGCTCGGTCTGATCTCCTTCCTGGAGTACACCCAGGCGCAGGTCAGCGGCGGTGAACCGACCACCTTCCAGGGGTTCGCCAACTACGCCGAGCTGTTCGGCGACGGCGAGTTCTGGAACGTCGTGGTGGCCACGCTGCTCTTCGCCGCCGTCTGTGTGGTGTCCACCCTCGCGGTCGGCTGTGCGCTCGCGGTGCTGCTCACGCGCGTACGGGCCGTTCCGCGGCTGGCGCTGATGCTGGCCGCGCTCGGCGCCTGGGCCACCCCGGCGATCACCGGCTCGACGGTCTGGGTCTTCCTCTTCGATCCCGACTTCGGGCCGGTGAACAAGGTCCTGGTGTGGCTCGGGCTCTCCGGCTTCGAGAACTACTCCTGGACCTACGACCGCTACAGCGCCTTCGCCCTGGTGCTGTTCGAGGTCGTGTGGTGCTCGTTCCCGTTCGTCATGGTCACCGTCTACGCGGGCATCCGGGCCATCCCCACCGAGGTGCTGGAGGCCGCCGCCCTCGACGGCGCCTCCACCTGGCGGATCTGGCGCACGATCATGGCGCCGATGCTGCGGCCGATCCTCGTCGTGGTGACCATCCAGTCGATCATCTGGGACTTCAAGGTCTTCACGCAGATCTATGTGATGACCGACGGCGGCGGGATCGCGCGCCAGAACATGGTGCTCAACGTGTACGCGTACCAGAAGGCGTTCGCCTCCTCGCAGTACAGCCTGGGCTCGGCGATCGGCGTGGTGATGCTGCTGATCCTGCTGGCCGTCACGCTGGTCTATCTGCGGCTGCTGCGACGCCAGGGAGAAGAACTGTGAGCCACTCGCGCGTCTCGCTGCGCATCCGCCGCCCCTGGCGCTTCGCCGCCGAGGCCACCGCCCTGATCGTGGCGGCCGTGGTCGCCTTCCCGCTGTACTGGATGGTGCTCTCGGCCTTCAAGCCCGAAGGGGAGATCCAGTCCACCGAGCCCCGGCCGTGGACGACGGCCCCGTCGCTGGACTCCTTCCGGCGCGTCTTCCAGCAGGAGGACTTCGGGCGCTACTTCCTCAACAGCCTGTTCGTGGCCGGGGTGGTGGTGGTCGCCTCGGCGCTGATCGCCTTCCTGGCGGCCACGGCGGTCGCGCGCTTCACGTTCCGCTTCCGCACCACGCTGCTGATCATGTTCCTGGTCGCCCAGATGGTGCCGATCGAGGCGCTGACCATCCCCATGTTCTTCCTGATGCGCGATCTGGGGGAGTCGGTGCCGGGGGTGGGGCTCAACACCCTGGGCTCGCTGATCCTGCCGCACATCGCCTTCTCGCTGCCGTTCGCCATCTGGATGCTGCGCGGTTTCGTCAAGGCGGTGCCCGAGGCGCTGGAGGAGGCGGCCTACCTCGACGGGGCCAGCCGCTCCCGCTTCCTGTGGCAGATCCTCTTCCCCCTCGTCTTCCCCGGACTCGTGGCGACGAGCGTCTTCTCCTTCATCTCGGCCTGGAACGACTTCCTCTTCGCCAAGTCCTTCATCATCAGCGCGACCGAGAACTCGACCCTTCCGATGGCGCTGCTGGTCTTCTTCAAGGCCGAGGGCAACGACTGGGGAGGCATCATGGCGGCGTCCACCGTCATGACCATCCCCGTACTGATCTTCTTCGTCCTCGTCCAGCGCCGGCTGGTCTCCGGGCTCGGCGGCGCGGTGAAGGACTGACGAGGACGAGGACGAGGACGAGGACCGGACAGGACCGAGAAGACCGACAAGGACAGGACCGAGAAGACCGACAAGGACCGGCAGGAACCGGCAAGGACCGATGAGGGGCTGACAGGGGAGCAGATGACTCACGACGCCGCGGGGCTGATCCCCGCGCCCCGCCATGACCAGAGCCGACCGGGCCGCGCGGGCGCGCGGATCCACCCGCGGCGCACCGCCCTGGCCGCGGGCCCCGGCACCGAGGGGGTGGCGCGGCTGCTGCGCACCACCCTCGGCCAGGCGCTCGGCCTGTCCCTGCCGGACGGTGAGCCCGGCGGGGAGGACACCATCAGCTTGCGGATCGACGCCGAGCTGGAGCCCGAGGGCTACCGGCTCACCGTGGCCGACGGCCGGGTGGAGATCGCGGGCGGCACGGCCGCGGGCGTCCACTGGGGCACCCAGACCCTCCGTCAGCTGCTGGGCCCCGACGCCTTCCGCCGCGCCCCGCTGAGGGACGCGGAGACCGGCTGGGAGCTGGCGGAGCGGACGGTCGAGGACGCGCCGCGGTTCGCCTGGCGCGGGCTGATGCTGGACGTGGCCCGCCACTTCATGCCCAAGGACGGCGTCCTGGCCTATCTGGACCTGCTCGCGGCCCACAAGCTCAACGTGTTCCACTTCCATCTCACCGACGACCAGGGCTGGCGCATCGAGATCCGCCGCTATCCGGAGCTGACCGGGACCGGCGCCTGGCGCGAGCGCACCAAGCTCGGCCACCGGGCGTCCCCGCTGTGGGACGAGCGGCCGCACGGCGGCTTCTACACCCAGGACGACATCCGCGAGATCGTCTCCTACGCCGCCGAGCGGCATATCACCGTCGTCCCCGAGATCGACATCCCCGGACACTCGCAGGCCGCCATCGCCGCGTACCCGGAGCTGGGCAACACCGACGTCATCGACACCGCCTCCCTCGGAGTCTGGACCACCTGGGGCATCAACCCGAACGTACTCTCCCCCACCGACAACACGCTCCGCTTCTACGAACACGTGCTGGAAGAGGTGCTGGAGCTGTTCCCCGGCGGCTTCGTCCACATCGGCGGCGACGAGTGCCCCAAGGACCAGTGGAAGGCGTCCCCGGCCGCCCAGGAGCGCATCCGCGCCCTGGGCCTCGCCGACGAGGACGGGCTGCAGAGCTGGTTCATCCGCCACTTCGGCCGCTGGCTCGCCGAGCGCGGCCGCCGGCTGATCGGCTGGGACGAGATCCTCGAGGGCGGCGCGCCCGACGCCCCGCTGCCCGAGGGCGCCGCGGTCTCCTCCTGGCGCGGCTACGCGGGCGGGATCGCCGCCGCGCGGGCCGGGCACGACGTCGTCATGTGCCCCGAGCAGCAGGTGTACTTCGACCACCGGCAGGCCCCGGGCGAGGACGAGCCGGTCCCGATCGGCTATGTCCGCACCCTGGAGGACGTCTACCGGTTCGAACCGGTTCCACCGCAGCTCACCGGCGTAGGAGCGGACCGGGTGCTGGGCGCCCAGGCCAACGTCTGGACCGAGGTGATGGAGGACCGCCGGCGGGTGGACTACCAGACCTTCCCCCGGCTCGCCGCCTTCGCCGAGGTCGTCTGGTCGGCGCTGCCGCCGTCTCCCGAACGGGACTTCGAGGCGTTCCAGGGGCGCATGGAGGCACATTACGCGCGCCTGGACGCGCTCGGGGTGAGCTACCGCCCGCCCGCCGGGCCGCTTCCGTGGCAGCGGCGCCCCGGCCTTCTCGGACGCCCGCGCGAGGGAGCGCCCCCGATCGTGTGAGCCGCCCGTAAGGTGCGCACCGCGCTCCGCGGCCCCTGGGAGCGTAGTCCCACCGGCGCAAGCCCAAATCGCACAAGGGTCCCTGAAACGTGGCAATCCACTCCCGGCGGAGACGTCGTAAGAAACCCGTACCATCCCCCAGGTCAGGGACGGATCCACGGATCACGGACCCCCGCGACGGCGGGCTCGCAAGATGTGCCAGAGTTGCCACGTCCGGGCTGTCAGCACGTACCGTACGGCGCAACAGCCGGGACACCGGGGAAGGGGCAGCTGGGTTGACCACGCACGCACCGCAGGCGGCGCACACGGTGACGTTGCCGGGCACGCTCGACGAGGCCGTGGCGGCACTGGCCGCCATGCCCGCCGCCGTGCCCGTGGCGGGCGGTACCGATCTGATGGCCGCGGTCAACTCCGGCCTGCTGCGGCCCGCCGCGCTCGTCGGCCTCGGCCGGATCAGCGAAATCCGCGGCTGGCGCTATCTGGACGGGCACGCCCTCCTCGGCGCCGGACTCACCCACGCCCGGATGGGCCGCCCCGACTTCGCCGCGCTGATCCCGGCGCTGGCCGCGGCCGCGCGCGCCGCCGGGCCCCCGCAGATCCGCAACGCCGGCACCCTGGGCGGCAACATCGTCACCGCCGCCCCCACCGGCGACGCGCTGCCGGTGCTCGCCGCCCTGGAGGCCACGGTCATCATCGCCGGGCCCGAGGGGTCCCGCCGCGAGATCCCGGTCAGTCATCTGCTCGCCGGTGTCGATCTGCTGCGCCCCGGTGAACTCGTCGGATTCGTCCGGGTTCCGCTGCTGCACGCCCCGCAGACCTTCCTCAAGGCCACCGGGCGCACCGGGCCCGGCCGGGCCACCGCCTCCGTCGCCCTCGTCCTGGACCCCGCGCGGCGCGGGGTGCGCTGTGCGGTCGGCGCGGTCGCGCCGATGCCGCTGCGCCCCCTGGAGGCCGAGCGCTGGGTCGCCTCGCTCATCGACTGGGACGGCGACCGCGGCCATCTGGACCCGCAGGTCACCACCGCTTTCGGCGAGTACGTCGCCGCCGCGTGCATCCCCGATCCGCTGCCCCCCCAGGACGGAAGCGAGCCGGTCCCCCTGCCGCCCGCCGCGATCCACCTGAGGCGTACCGTGGCAGCTCTGGCCCGCCGAGCACTGGGGAGGGCACTCGCGTGAGTGATGAACAGCAGCCGCACCGGCCGGAGCCGGGCAGCGGATGGCAGCCGATGCCGCACGGCCCGGAGTACGACGCCGAGTCGACGGCCTTCGTCCAACTGCCGCCCGACTACGCCCACCCGGACCCGACCGACCCCTCCGGCCGTTGGGACCCGCTCGCGGCGCCTGGCACGGGCTACGCGCCCCCGCCCATGGGCAACGGGCACGGTGACCCGTCCCATGGCGGCCACTGGCAGCCGTCCGCCCATGGCCAGGGCGCGCTGCACGACCAGGGCATGACCGGGCAGTGGACCACCGACGGGACCGACGGCGGCTACCTGTACGGCGGCCACCACGATCCGCACCACGGCTCCGGCCAGTGGCCGGTGCCCGCCGAGGACCAGCAGGGCCACCACCCGCCGCACACCGGCCACTGGCCGGCTCCGGCGGCCGAGGAGCCGGTGGACGACTGGCCGGTGCCCGCCCCGTCCGACGACGGCACCGGCGGGCCCGTGCACACCAGCCAGTGGACCATCCCGGTCGCGGGCGACGACGGCGTGGACGAGACCGGTGAGTACCGCGTCGACGACCACCCCGGCCCGGCCGCCCCGCCGTACGGCGGCCACGCGGACGGCCCCCAGGACCCGCAGACGACGGCCCAGTTGCGGATGCCCTTCGCCGGGTCGGCGCAGCCCCGGCAGCAGCCGCACCAGCCGCACCAGCCCCGTCAACCGCAACCGCATCAGCCCCACCAGCCCCACCAGTCCCACCAGCCGCATCAGCCGCAGCCCGGGCAGCAGCAGGGGCATTCCGGCCAGTGGTCGGTTCCGGCCGCCGACGAGGGCGCGGAGGACTCCGGGGAGTACGCGGTCGAGGGCCACCCGGGTCCGGCCGCCCCCTCGGCCGCGCCCACGCCGCCGCCCGCCCGGCGTCGGCTGCGCCTGCCCGACCGCGACGAACCGGCCCCGGCCGCGGACCCGGCGTGGCCGGGCCCCTCCGCGGGGGACTCGGGCGAGTTCGCGACCGAGGGCCACCAGGGGCTGCACACCCCGCCGCACGGCACGCCGCCCCACGGCACGCCGCCGCACGGAAGCCCCGCGCCCGGTGAGCGGCGGCCCGCCGCCGACGGCCCCGGCTGGCGGCCGGGCGATCCGGCCGCCGGGGACTCCGGCGCGTTCCCGGTCGACGGCCAGCACGCCGGGCTGGAGACCCCGCCGCACGGCAGCCCGGCTCCCGGGGCGCCCCAGGAAGCGGGCTGGCCCGGCGAGTTGGCGGACGACCGGTTCGCGGACAATCGGCTCCCGGACGACCGGTTCGCGGATGACCGGTTCGCGGATGACCGGTTCGCGGACGACCACATCGCGGGTGACGCCCATGGGCACGCCCCGCACCCCGGCCCCGAGGACGGCGCGGGCCACACCGACGCCGCCGACGCCGCGCCGAACGCCGCCGAGGCCCCCGCCGATGCGGTGCCGGACGACGCCGGACCCGAATCCGCCGAGTCCGAGTCCGAGTCCGCGGCCGAGCCCGAACCGGCCGCGGTCGAGGACGAGTTCACGGACGCCTCTGACGCCTCCGGAACGCCCGCCCCGGCCGGAGCCCCGGCGGACGGTCCCGAGGCCGCTGACGGCCCCGTCGCGCCCCTTGGCGACCCCGCCCTCGCCGAGGCCGCCCCGGCCGTGGACGAGGGCCCCAGCCACAGCGAGCATCCGCTCGCCTCGTACGTGCTGCACGTCAACGGCGCCGACCGCCCCGTCACCGACGTCTGGATCGGCGAGTCGCTGCTCTACGTCCTGCGCGAGCGGCTCGGCCTCGCCGGGGCCAAGGACGGCTGCTCCCAGGGCGAGTGCGGGGCCTGCTCGGTCCAGGTCGACGGGCGGCTCGTCGCCTCCTGCCTGGTGCCCGCCGCCACCGCCGCGGGCAGCGAGGTCCGCACCGTCGAGGGCCTCGCCACCGGCGGACAGCCCTCCGACGTCCAGCGCGCGCTCGTCCAGTGCGGGGCCGTGCAGTGCGGCTTCTGCGTGCCCGGACTCGCGATGACCGTGCACGACCTCCTGGAGGGCAACCACGCCCCGACCGACCAGGAGACCCGCCAGGCGATCTCCGGCAACCTCTGCCGCTGCTCCGGCTACCGCGGGGTCCTCGACGCCGTCCGCGAGGTCGTCGCGGGCCGTGAGGCCGCCGAGGAGGCGGAGGCCGAGGCGGACGAGGGACACGACGCCCACCAGGACCCGGCCCGCATCCCGCACCAGACGGGACCGCACGGCATCACCGGCAACGGGAGCGTCAACGGAAGCGGCAGCGGAAGGGCATCGGCATGACCGGAATCGCGGACGGCGCGGGCGCCGTCACCGCCACCCCAGCCGCCGGAACGCCCGTCCAGCCCCCGGCCACCATGGGCCTCGGCGTGTCCCTGCCGCCCGCCGACTCGGCCGCCAAGACCTCGGGCACCTTCCCGTACGCGGCCGACTTGTGGGCCGAGGGACTGCTGTGGGCGGCCGTGCTGCGCTCCCCGCACCCGCACGCCCGCATCCTCTCCATCGACACCAAGCAGGCCGTCGAGATGCCCGGCGTACGGGCCGTGGTCACCCACGCCGACGTGCCGGGCGACGCCTCCCACGGCCGCCGGGTCGCCGACCGCCCGGTGTTCGCCAAGGACCTGGTCCGCCACCACGGCGAGCCCATCGCCGCGGTCGCCGCCGACCACCCGGACACGGCCCGGCTGGCGGCCGCCGCCATCGCCGTCGAGTACGAGGTGCTGGAGCCGGTCACCGACCCCGAACAGGCGTTCTCCGCCGAGCCGCTGCACCCCGACGGCAACCTGGTCCGCCACATCCCGCTGTCCTTCGGCGACCCGGACGTGGTCGGCGAGGTGATCGTCGAGGGGCTGTACCGCATCGGCCGCCAGGACCCGGCGCCCATCGGCGCCGAGGCGGGCCTGGCCGTGCCGCGCCCCGACGGCGGGGTGGAGATCTACACCGCCTCCACCGACCCGCACGCCGACCGCGACCTGGCCGCCGCCTGCTTCGGGCTCGAGCCGGAGCGGGTGAAGGTCGTCGTCACCGGCGTCCCCGGCGCCATGGGCGAGCGCGAGGACCCGGGGATGCAGCTGCCGCTCGGGCTGCTGGCGCTGCGCACCGGCCACCCGGTGAAGCTGGCCGCCACCCGTGAGGAGTCCTTCCTCGGCCACCCCCACCGCCACCCCACCCTGCTGCGCTACCGCCACCACGCCGACTCCCAGGGCAAGCTGGTCAAGGTCGAGGCGCAGATCCTGCTGGACGCGGGCGCCTACGCCGACTCCTCCTCGGACACGCTGGCCGCCGCCGTCTCCTTCGCCTGCGGCCCCTATGTCGTCCCGCACGCCTTCATCGAGGGCTGGGCGGTGCGCACCAACAACCCGCCCTCCGGCCATGTGCGCGGCGAGGGCGCGATGCAGGTGTGCGCCGCGTACGAGGGCCAGATGGACAAGCTGGCGGCCAAGCTGGGCCTCGACCCCGTCGAGATCCGGATGCGCAATGTGATGGCGACCGGCGATCTGCTGCCCACCGGACAGACCGTCACCTGCCCGGCCCCGGTCGCCGAGCTGCTGCAGGCCGTAAGGGACGCACCGCTGCCCACCCTCCCCAAGGACGACCCCGAGGAGGAGTGGCTGCTGCCGGGCGGCCTGGAGGGCGCGGGCGAACCGGCCGCGGTGCGGCGCGGGGTCGGCTACGCCCTGGGCATGGTCCACATGCTCGGCGCCGAGGGGACCGACGAGGTCTCCACCGCCACCGTGAAGGTCACCGGGCCGGTGGCCACCGTCATCTGCGCGGCGGTCGAGACCGGCCAGGGCTTCACCACCCTGGCCCGCCAGATCGTCCAGGACGTCCTCGGCATCGAGGAGGTCCACGTGGCGCCCATCGACACCGACCAGCCCCCGGCCGGGCCCGCCTCGCGCGGCCGCCACACCTGGGTCTCCGGCGGTGCGGTCGAGCGCGCCGCGAAGATGGTCCGCACCCAGCTGCTCCAGCCGCTGGCGCACACCTTCGGCATGTCCACCGAACTGCTCACCATCGCCGACGGCAAGATCACCTCGTATGACGGGGTGCTCAGCACCACCGTCGAGGAGGCCCTGGAGGGCAAGGAGCTGTGGGCCACCGCCCAGTGCCGTCCGCACCCCACCGAGCCGCTGGACGAGACCGGCCAGGGTGACGCCTTCGTCGGGCTCGCCTACTGCGCGGTGCGCGCCGTGGTGGACGTCGACATCGAGATCGGCGCGGTACGGGTCGTCGACATGACGGTGGCCCAGGACGTGGGCCGGGTCCTCAACCCGCGTCAGCTGAGGGCCCGTATCGAGGCGGGCGTCGCCCAGGGCATCGGCGCGGCCCTCACCGAGAACCTGCGCACCTCACGCGGTGTGGTCCGGCATCCGGACCTGACCGGGTACGCCCTGCCGACCGCCCTGGACGTCCCCGACATCCGGATCGTCAAGCTGGTCGAGGAGCGGGACGTGGTGGCCCCCTTCGGCGCCAAGGCGGCCAGCGCGGTGCCGGTGGTCACCACCCCGGCGGCGGTGGCGGCGGCGGTCCGCGCGGCCACCGGCCGTCCGGTCAACCGCCTCCCGATCCGGCCCCAGGCGGCGGTCGTCAACCGGGGCTAGGACGCCCGCGGAAGAGGCCGCGGGAGGGGCTGGTGGAAGAGACCCCGGAGAGATCCGCGGGAGGGCCCTGAGAGCCCGCGGCAGGACCTGCGGGCCGGACCTGCGGCGGACCTGCGGCAGGACCCGGGGGAGGGCCCTGTCGCCCCAGCGGAGGGCCCGTCTGCCCGCGCCTCGCCGTTCCGCGGCGCGGGATTGTGCGCGATGTGTAACAGAGGGAT
>NZ_JAEEAP010000146.1 GCF_016103465.1 Streptomyces sabulosicollis | reverse complement strand
CCGCCCCATAGCCGCCGCCCCACCCTCCGGAGGTCCACCATGTCCGTGCCCCCGTCCGAAGCCCCGGCCCGGCCCATCGGGGTGATCCGCGTGCTCACCAGCGAGGACCCCGCCGCCGTCGCCACCCATGGCGCTGCCATCGAGGAGCGCTACGGTCTGCCGACCGTCTCGCGGTGCATCCCCGACCAGCCCCACGGCATCCATGACGACGAGTCCGAGGCCCGCGCCGAGCCCAAGATCGTCGAGCTCGCCCGGGAGTTGGCCGATGCCGGGGCGCATACGCTGATCATCAGCTGCGCCGCCGATCCGGCGCTCCAGGAGACCCGTCAGGCCGTCGGCGTCCCCGTCATCGGCGCGGGGTCGGCGGCCGCCGCCGTCGCCCTGGGCCTCGGCCACCGGGTCGGGGTGCTGGGCATCCGGGACGAGGCACCGCCCGCCGTGCGCGCCCTGCTCGGCGACCGCTTCACCGCCTCCGCCCGCCCCCACGGCGTCCACCGCACCACCGACCTGCTGGCCCCGGAGGGACCCACGGCGGTGCTGGAGGCCGCTGCCGGGCTCGTCGCGTCGGGCGCGGACACCCTGCTCCTCGCCTGTACGGGACTGAACACCATCGGCGTCCGGCCCCTGCTGGAGCGGCGGCTGGGCGTCCCGGTCGTGGACCCGGTGCTCGCGGCCGGGCTGCTGGCCTCGTACGCACGCGGAGACTGAGCGGCCGGTAAGGGCGGGAGAGGATCGCCGGGCCGGATCCGGCGCCTCAGACCAAGCTGTCCCGCCACGCCTGGTGCAGCGCCGCGAACCGGCCCTCGCCCGCGATCAGCCGGTCCGGCGGGCCGTCCTCGACGATCCTGCCGTCGGCCATGACCAGCACCCGGTCGGCCGTCTCGACCGTCGACAGCCGGTGGGCGATGACGACCGCCGTACGGCCGCGCAGCACCGTGTCCATGGCGCGCTGCACCGCCCGCTCGCCCGGGATGTCGAGGGAGGAGGTGGCCTCGTCGAGGATGAGGACCGACGGATCGGCGAGCAGCGCGCGGGCGAACGCCACCAGTTGGCGCTGACCGGCGGAGATCCGGCCGCCGCGCTTGCGCACATCCGTGTCGTAGCCGTCGGGCAGCGCGGCGATGAAGTCGTGCGCGCCGATCGCCTTGGCCGCCTGCTCGATCTCGGCGCGGGTGGCGTCGGGGCGGCCGATGGTGATGTTGTCGGCGATCGTGCCGGAGAACAGGAACGCCTCCTGCGTCACCATGACCACACCGCGCCGCAGTTCGGGCATGGCCAGATCGCGCAGATCCACCCCGTCGAGCAGCACCCGGCCGTCGCTGGGGTCGTAGAAGCGGGCCAGCAGCTTGGCGAGGGTGGACTTGCCCGCGCCGGTGGCCCCGACCACCGCGACCGTCTGCCCGGCGGGCAGCGTGAGGTCGAAGCGGGGCAGCACCTCGCCGCCGGTGCGATAGGCGAAGCGCACCCCGTCGAAGACCACCTCCCGGCCGGGGGCCTTCGTCGGGCGCGGCGGCAGCGGCCTGGGGTCGGCCGGCTCGGGCACCGAGGGGCTCTGGGCCAGCAGGCCCGCGATCTTCTCCAGTGAGGCGGCCGCCGACTGGTAGGAGTTGAGGAACATCCCCAGTCGGTCGATCGGGTCGTACAGCCTGCGCAGATACAGCGCGGCCGCCGCGAGCACCCCGAGCGCGAGCGAACCGGAGGCCACCCGGTAGGCGCCCCAGAGCACGATGGCGGCCACCGCCGCGTTGGCGACCAGCCGGGAGCTGATCACATAGCGGGCCATCTCCAGGATCGCGTCCCCGTTGGCGCGCTCATGGCGGTGGTTCTGCTCGCCGAAGCGCGCGTCGTTGACGCGCTCGCGGCGGAACGCCTGCACGGGACGGATGCCGTTCATGGTCTCGGTGAACGTCACGATGACCGCCGCGATGGCCGTCGACCGCTTGCGGTACACCCGCATGGAGCGGCGCTGGAAGGAGCGGACCAGCAGGTACAGCGGCCAGAAGGAGAGCACGGCCGCCCCGCCGAGACCCCAGTCCAGATACAGCAGCGTGGCGGAGATGTAGACGACCGACAGCGCGACCCCGAGCAGCTCCTCCAGGCCCTCGGTGAGCAGCTCGCGCAGCGACTCGACGTCCGTCGTGGCGCGCGAGATCAGCCGGCCGGAGGTGTAGCGCTCGTGGAAGTCCACGCTCAGCGCCTGGGCATGGCGGAAAATCCGGCCGCGCAGGTCCAGCAGCACGTCCTGGCTGATCCGGGCGGAGGCGCGGATGAACGCGTACTGCAGCGCCCCGGAGGCGAGCGCACAGCCCAGATAGCCCGCGCCGACGGCGATCAGCGGGCCGTGGCCGCCGTCGCGGAGGGCGGGCACGGCACGGTCGATGGCGTACGCCACGAGCAGCGGACCCGCCTGGACGGCGGCCTGCTGGAGCAGCAGCAGAACGGTCGCCAGCCACACCCGCCGCCGGCGCGGGGAGAGCAGCGAACGCAGCAGGGCGAGTGACGCGCCCTTGGGCACGGGCAGGACATCGCGGTCGAACGGGTCGTCGGACGCCGCCGCCCGGCCCCCGTCCCCGTCCTTGTCGGCCCAGTCGTCCGTGCTCTCCCGCTCCTCCTCGACCGTGGTCATGGGCTTCTCTCCCCCTCCTCGGCTTCCTGCCCGGACATCAGCGAGCGGTACTCCGCGCTCTCCCGCAGCAGCCGCTGATGGGTGCCGACGGCGGCGATCCGCCCCTCCGACAGCAGCGCGACCCGGTCGGCGAGCAGCACGGTGGACGGCCGGTGGGCGACGACCAGCGCGGTCGTGGACGCCAGCACCCGCCGCAGCGCCGCCTCCACCAGCGCTTCGGTGTGTACGTCGAGGGCGGACAGCGGATCGTCGAGCACCAGGAATCGCGGGCCGCCCACGACGGCCCGCGCCAGCGCGAGCCGCTGCCGCTGACCCCCGGACAGGCTCAGCCCCTGCTCGCCGACCTCGGTGTCGATGCCCTCGGGCAGGGCGTGCACGAAGTCGGCCTGCGCCACCTTCAGGGCCCGCAGCAGCTCCTCCCTCCCCGCGCCGGCGGCGCCCATGAGGACGTTCTCCCCGGCGGTGGCGGAGAACAGCGTGGGCTCCTCGAACGCCACGGCCACCAGGGCGCGCAGCTCATCCCGGGGGAGTGCGGTGATGTCCCGGCCGTCGAGGGTGATCCGCCCGCGCGTGACCTCGTGGAGCCGGGGGACGAGGGCGGTGAGGGTGGTCTTGCCGGAGCCGGTGGCCCCGACCAGCGCCATCGTCTCGCCGGGCCGGATGTGGAGGTCGATCCCGCGCAGCACGGGGGGCTCCTCGGGCGGCGCGTCCGCGTAGACGAACTCCACCCCCGCGAACCGCAGCCCGCCCACACCGTCCTGGCCGTCCTGGCTTTCCGCGCCCTCTTGACCGCCCTCGCCGTGTTCCCCGTGTTCGCCGCCCTCCCGCGCGGGCGCGGGCCGGGGCCGGTCGGCGGCCGTGGCCGGTTCCGCGTCCATGACGTCGAAATAGCGGTCGGTGGCCGTGGCCGCGTCCTGGCTCATGGCGAGGAGGAAGCCCAGGGACTCCACCGGCCAGCGCAGCGTCAGGGCGGTGGAGAGGAAGGCGACCAGCGTGCCCGCCGACAGGTCCCCGTCGGCCACCCGCACGGTGCCGAGCACCAGCGCCGCGCCGATCGCCAGCTCGGGCAGGGTCATGATCAGCGCCCAGAGCGTGGCCAGCAGCCGCGCCTTGTGCAGCTCGGTGGAGCGGACCTGCTCGGACAGGGCGCGGAAGGCGCGGGCCTGGCTGCGGTGGCGGCCGAAGCCCTTGACGATCCGGACGCCCAGCACGCCCTCCTCCACGACCGTCGTCAGATCGCCGGTCTGGTCCTGCACGGTGCGGGCCACCGTCGCGTACCGCGTCTCGAACAGCGAGCACAGGATCACCAGCGGCACCGCCGGGACCACCAGGACCAGGCCCAGCGTCCACTCCTGGGACAGCAGGATGGCGAACCCGGCCAGGATGGTGACCCCGTTGACCACGAGGAAGGTGAGCGGGAAGGCCAGGAACATCCGCAGCAGCATCAGATCGGTCGTGGCCCGCGACAGCAGCTGCCCGGAGGCCCAGCGGTCGTGGAAGGAGACGGGCAGCCGCTGCAGATGGCGGTAGAGATCGGCGCGCATCGCGGCCTCGACGGAGGCCAGCGGCCGCCCCACCAGCCAGCGCCGCAGCCCGAACAGCGCGGCCTCGGCCGTGCCGAGGGCGAGCAGCAGCGCACCGCCCAGCCAGACCCCGCCCGGGTCCCGGTGGGCCACCGGCCCGTCCACCATCCACTTGAGGACCAGCGGGATGACCAGCCCCAGACAGGAGGCGACGACCGCCACCCCGGCCGCGCCGAACAGCCGCACCCGCACCGGGCGGACATATGGCCACAGCCGCAGGAGCGAACGCGTGGCGGAGCGGTGCCGCGGGGCGGCACCGCCTTCCTGGGCGCGGGGTTCACTCGTCACAGCCATCAGTGGGGAGACTACGGTCCGCCACTGACAGTGCTCACTCGGTTTTTTGGCGTAGGTCCGCGGAGGTGAGGGCGCGCAGCAGCAGGACCGAGCGTTCAGGGAGCTCGATGGGCGCGCCCGCCGCGAGGAGTGTGCCCGGGGGCGCGCCCTGCTCCTCGCGGGCGGTGTCCAGCAGGAGCTCGTACCCCCGGGCCCAGGGCCGTCCGGGCAGGGTGAAGGAGACCGGCCGCGGGCCCGCGTGCAGCAGCGCCAGGAAGCTGTCGTCGGTGACCGGGGCGCCGTGCGGATCGCGCTGGGGCAGATCGCGGCCCGACAGATAGGCCCCGAGGGCGGTCGTCGGCGCGTACCAGTCGGCTTCGGTCATCTCGGTGCCGTGCGGGGTGAACCACGCCAGGTCGCGCAGCCCCTCCGGGGGGCGGGCCAGACCGGAGAAGAAGGCCGGGCGGCGCAGCACCGGATGGGCCCGGCGCAGCCGTATCAGCCGGGCGGTCAGCTCGGTCAGGGCCCGCCAGCCGGGGTCCTCCAGCAGCGACCAGTCCAGCCAGCCGGTCTCGTTGTCCTGGCAGTACGCGTTGTTGTTGCCGCCCTGGGTGCGGCCCAGCTCATCACCCGCCACCAGCATCGGCACCCCGGTGGACAGCAGCAGGGTGGCCAGCAGATTGCGCAGCTGGCGGCGGCGCAGCGCGCGTATGCCGGGGTCGTCGGTCCCGCCCTCGGCGCCGCAGTTCCAGGAGCGGTTGTCGGGGGAGCCGTCGCGATTGCCCTCCCCGTTGGCCTCGTTGTGCTTGCGCTCGTACGAGACCAGGTCGCGCAGGGTGAAACCGTCGTGCGCGGTGATGAAGTTGACCGAGGCGTACGGGCGGCGGCCGCCGCGCTCGTACAGATCGCTGGAGCCGGAGAGCCGGTAGCCCAGGTCGCGGGCGTCGGGCAGCGCCCCGCGCCAGAAGTCCCGCACCGCGTCGCGGTAGCGGTCGTTCCACTCCGCCCACAGCGGCGGGAAGGCGCCCACCTGGTAGCCGCCGGAGCCCACGTCCCACGGCTCCGCGATCAGCTTGACCCGGCGCAGCACGGGATCCTGCGCGATCACGGCCAGGAAGGGGGAGAGCATGTCCACGCCGTGCGCGGCGCGGGCGAGCGCGCTGGCCAGGTCGAAGCGGAAGCCGTCCACGCCCATCTCGGTGACCCAGTAGCGCAGCGAATCGGTGATCAGCCGCAGCACCTGGGGCTGCAGGACGTTCAGGGTGTTGCCGCAGCCGGTGAAGTCGGCGTAGCGGCGGGGGTCCTGCTGCAGCCGGTAGTAGCCGCGGTTGTCCACACCGCGCAGCGAGAGGGTGGGGCCCAGCTCATTGGCCTCGGCGGTGTGGTTGTAGACCACGTCGAGGATCACCTCGATCCCGGCGGCGTGCAGGGCCCGCACCATCCGCCGGAACTCCCCGACCTGCTGGCCCCGGGTGCCGCCGGCCGCGTATCCGGCGTGCGGGGCGAAGTAGCCGATGGAGTTGTAGCCCCAGTAGTTGCGCAAGCCGCGCCGCAGCAGGTGGTCCTCATGGGCGAACTGATGCACCGGCAGCAGCTCCACCGCCGTGACCCCGAGCCGGGTCAGGTGCTCGACCGCCGCCGGATGCGCCAGCCCCGCGTAGGTGCCGCGCAGCTCGGGCGGCACCTCGGGGTGGCGCATGGTGAAGCCGCGCACATGGAGCTCGTAGATCACCGACTCGGCCCAGGGCGTCTTGGGCCGCCGGTCGTCGGTCCACTCGTCGGGCGCGCCGTCCGCCGCGTCGTCGCCGACGACCACGCCCTTGGGGACGTACGGGGCGGAGTCGCGATCGTCCCGGACGGTGTCCGCCACATGCTGCTGCGGCCAGTCCCGCACATGTCCGTAGACCTCCGCGGGCAGTGCGAACTCCCCGTCCACGGCCCGGGCGTACGGATCCAGCAGCAGCTTCGCCGGATTCCAGCGGGCGCCGGTCCAGGGGTCCCAGCGGCCGTGCACGCGGTAGCCGTACCGGCGGCCGGGCAGCACTCCGGGGACGAAGCCGTGCCAGACCTCATGGGTGAGCTCGGTGAGCGGACAGCGGAGCTCATGGCCGTCGTCGTCGAACAGACACAGCTCGACGGCCTCCGCACCGCCCGCCCACAGCGCGAAGTTGGTCCCCCACGCCCCGTCCGGCCCCCGGCGGGGGCGGGCGCCGAGCGGCTCCGGGCTGCCCGGCAGCACGGCGGGGCCCGCCGCGGGGGTGGTGGACCGGTCGCGGCGCGGCGCGACGGCCGTGGGGCGGCGGCCGACGGGGTGCCCCACCGCCGTCGCCGAGGGGCGTCCGGGGACGCCGTCGCGCGTCCCCTGCTGCGCTGCGCGCGTCTCCTGCTCGGCTGCACTGGACACATCGGCCTCCGCGGCTCGCGGCCAACCGCCTCCGCTCGGCCGGAGGGAGGCGGGCAGCACCTCATGGCGGGCCGGTGGGCCCGCGGTGTCCCGTACCGCACGGCCCGGCCCGCGCCCTCCCACCTGTTCTGCCCGTAATCCCCTTTCTATAAGGCTCGGTTCGCCTCCGGGGCGCATAAGCCGCTGTCGACGGTCGACGTGCTCGGTCGCTCGTACCTCGCTCCCTGCGCGCGACTCCCTTACGACAGCGACGCGCCCCTTCGGCTCACTCGCCGGAAGACCTCAGAACCCGGGGCGCTATGTCGCCCGGCCGTTGCCGCCACCGGCCGATCACCGCGCGGCCCTCCGGCCTGGGACTGAAACGTGACCATCGGGGGGAGTCCACTGTCGGCGGCGTGTGATTACCTATCGCCAGGCGCGCCTGCGCGCGATCGGGGTTGCCGCGGGGGCGCGGCCCTGGGGAGGGGAGAGCTGTTGTGACGGTGCGGCGGATAACGGGCGCGGTGCGGGGCGGCCGCAGGGGGCTTCTCGCGCTGCTGCTCGGGGCGTTGCTGATGGCGGTGGCCGCGTGCGGCGGCGGTGGCTCCGACGACGGCAAGAAGGGCCAGGACGGCAAGGGCGACCGGCCCAGGACCTCGCGTGCCGTGGTGACCATCGCGCCCAAGGACGGCGCCAAGGATGTGGACACCAGCGGCGCGCTGAAGGTCACCTCGGCGAAGGGCACCCTGTCCTCGGTCAAGGTCGAGGACGGGAAGGGCACCGCGGTCGAGGGGAAGATCGCCCGGGACGGCATGAGCTGGCGGCCCGACGCCCATCTGCGCTCGGACACCACCTACACCGTGGACGCGGTCGCCAAGGACGCCCACGGCCTGACCACGACCAGGCACGCGACCTTCACCACCCTCCGCCCCAAGAACACCTTCCTGGGCATCTACACCCCGGAGGACGGCTCGACGGTCGGCGTCGGCATGCCCGTCTCGCTGCACTTCACCCGCGGCATCACCCACCCGGCCGACGTGGAGAAGGGGATAAAGGTCAGCGCCTCGCCGTCGGTGCCGATCGAGGGTCACTGGTTCGGCAACGACCGCCTGGACTTCCGGCCGGAGGAGTACTGGAAGCCCGGCACCAAGGTGACGCTCCGTATGGATCTGGACGGGGTCGAGGGCAGGCCGGGGGTCTACGGCGAGCAGCGGAAGTCCGTGACGTTCACCATCGGCCGCAGTCAGATCTCGGTCGTCGACGCCAAGTCCAAGAAGATGACGGTCAAGCGGGACGGCAAGACCCTCAAGACCATCCCCATCACCTCCGGCGCGCCCGGCCACGAGACCTACAACGGCAAGATGGTGATCAGCGAGAAGCATCCGGTGACCCGGATGGACGGCGCCACGGTCGGCTTCGACGGGGAGTACGACATCAAGGACGTGCCGCACGCGATGCGCCTGTCGACCTCCGGCACCTTCATCCACGGCAACTACTGGGCGGGCCGGGCCACGTTCGGTTCGTCCAATGTCAGCCACGGCTGTGTGGGCCTGTTCGACCAGCGCGGGGGAGGGGACTCCGCCACCCCGGCGTCCTGGTTCTTCCGGAAGTCGATCATCGGCGATGTGGTCATCGTGAAGAACTCCCATGACAAGACCATCCAGCCGGACAACGGGCTCAACGGCTGGAACATGTCCTGGGAGAAGTGGAAGGCGTGACCCCGGCCGGTGTCCGGGCGCCCTGTCGGGGGCGCCCAGGCACCGCCCCCGGCCCTCCGCTGCCGTGTTAGCGGGCGCTAACCTGCGCTCATGACTGTGAACCTCGAGGTTGCCGACGGCGTTGCCACTTTCCGCCTTGACCGCCCCCCGATGAACGCGCTCGACATCGCCACCCAGGACCGGCTGCGGGAGCTCGCGGCCGAGGTGACCCGCCGCGACGACGTGCGCGCGGTGGTCATCTGGGGCGGTGAGAAGGTGTTCGCGGCCGGCGCGGACATCAAGGAGATGCGGGAGATGGACCACGCCGCGATGGTGTCCCGCTCCGGTGATCTGCAGGAGTCCTTCACCGCCGTGGCCCGGATCCCCAAGCCCGTGGTCGCGGCCGTCACCGGCTACGCCCTCGGCGGCGGCTGCGAGCTGGCGCTGTGCGCCGACTTCCGGATCGCCGCGGAGAACGCCAAGCTGGGCCAGCCCGAGATCCTGCTCGGCCTGATCCCGGGCGCGGGCGGCACCCAGCGGCTGGCCCGGCTGGTCGGCCCGGCCAAGGCCAAGGACCTCATCTTCACGGGCCGTCAGGTCAAGGCCGACGAGGCGCTCGCCATCGGCCTGGTGGACCGGGTCGTACCGGCCGAGGAGGTCTATGAGCAGGCCCACGCCTGGGCGGCGCGGCTGGCCAAGGGCCCGGCGATCGCGCTGCGCGCGGCCAAGGAATCGGTGGACCGGGGGCTGGAGACGGACCTCGACAGCGGCCTCGCCATCGAACGGAACTGGTTCGCCGGGCTGTTCGCGACCGAGGACCGGGAGATCGGGATGCGCAGCTTTGTCGAGGACGGGCCGGGCAAGGCCACGTTCCGCTGACACCCGACCGGTTCCGATCGCCTCGGCCGGGGCTCATGGCGTCGTCCCGGCCGGAGGAGCCGCCTCGACCGAGGTCTCGGAGCCGCCTCGACCGTGGTCTCGGAGGCGTCTCGATCCAGGTCTCGGAGCCGCCTCGCGCGGGGTTGCGGAGTCACGTATGCCCCGTGCGAGCGAATTTTCTTCGCCAACGGTCGGCCCCCGGCCGACCCGTTCCGGTACGCTGGGTGATCACGCGTACGCGCGGTGACATCGCTGGTCAGATGGGGTGTTGCGGTACCCCAACTGCCCTTGGCATATGTCGGATCGGGTTTATGGAGCCTAGGGCTCCGGTGTTCGGAATCCCACGGTTCCGCCCCGGATGGCCTTTTGGGCGGCCATGATGGGGGGCATGGCGGGCTTGGAGGGAATGGAGCAGCCGCAGCAGCGCACTGGTACGGCTGCGGTGCGGGGGGCGCCGTCCGTCGAGGACGACCTGGCCCTCAGGGCGCTTGACCTCTTCGGGAACCCCGCGGCCGAGGAGGTGCGGCTGCCCTCGCGTCCCGAGTCCGCGGGGACCGCCCGCCGGATGGCCGAATTTGTGGTGGCGCGGGACTGGGGGCTGGGCCTTCAGCTCGCCGAGCACACGATGCTGCTGGTCTCCGAGCTCGTCGGCAACGCCGTTCGGCACACCGGCGCCCGCACCTTCGGGCTGCGGATGCTGCGGCGGCGCGGCTGGATCCGGGTCGAGGTCCGCGACCCCTCCCGGGGGCTGCCGTGTCTGATGCCGGTGGCGGAGCTCGACACCAGCGGGCGCGGGCTGATGCTGGTCGACCAGCTGTCCCAGCGGTGGGGGGTCGATCTGCTGCCGTGCGGCAAGACGACCTGGTTCGAAATGCGAGTGGCCGAAAACTGACCGTATGAGCGCCGGTGCGGACCTTGGCGCAGAGCCTGAAAGAGGCCCCCGTGCCGTCGTGCGCCGACGGTACGGGGGCCCCTTCCGTCCCCGGCCATGGCGCGAAAGGGGTGTTCGCCAGGGCATTCGGGGGAAGCGACCTCGCTCGGGTCAAGGGGGGCCGCGGCCCCGACTATCGCAGAGACGGTAGAGCACCTCCAAGCCAATCCAAGGTGAGGTGTAACACTTGCCTTGTTAACGGCGGGTAGAGCGGCAAATTTCCTTCGTTGTCGACCTGCTTCTTTCGAAACTCCAGTGGTCCAGACCGTGACACGAAATCTTTCTTTGCCCGGCGGTTCTTGGCATGGCCCTGTCGAGGACTCACCATGGAACCGCGCTACGCGCGTCACACCCCCACGCGTCACCCCCTTTGTCCCCGCTACGGCATTCGGGAGACCCCCATGGAAGCGCACGGCCGCACCCCCACCCGGCGCACCCTGCTCCGCTCGGGCGCCTACCTCGCCACCGCCGCCACCGGACTCGGCGTCACCGCCGCCACGACCACCACCGCCCACGCCGACGACAGACGCGGCCGCCGCGCGGTCGCCTATCCCCCCACCCACTGGATCCCGGCCTCCACCTCCAACTACCGCGTCTCCAGCCGCCCGACCTCGTATCCGATCGACTTCGTCGTCATCCATGTGACGCAGGAGACCTTCCAGGACGCGATGAAGATCTTCCAGGACCCGGCCAAGCAGGTCTCCGCGCACTACATGGTCGCCTCGGCCGACGGCTACATCGGGCAGTTCGTCCGGGAGAAGGACGTCGCCTGGCACGCGGGCAACAAGGACTACAACAACCGCAGCATCGGCATCGAGCACGAGGGCTGGGTGGACGACCCCAAGTGGTTCACGGACGAGATGTACGCCTCGTCCGCCGCCCTGACCGCGGCCGTCTGCGACCGCTACGGCATCCCCAAGACCCGCGACCACATCATCGGCCATGTGGAGGTCCCCGGAACCGACCACACCGACCCCGGCCCGCTGTGGGACTGGGACCGCTACCTGGACCTGGTCAACGGAGCGAGCCGGGCACGCCGCGGAGTCTGAGGCCGTGAACCGAACGCCGTGTGCGTCGTGACACGGCCGAGACGATCCGGCCACCGCCGGCCGCTAATCTGTGCGGGTCAGGAAACGCACGGAAGGGGCGGAACAGGTGGCGGACATCGAGGCGGCGCGCAAGGCGTTCGAGCGGTATGACCTCAACGGTGACGGCCAGATCACCGCGGCCGAGTACAAGAGCGTGATGGCGCAGCTGGGGGACCCGTATGTCACGGAGCCCGTCGCCCAGGCCGTCATCAACGCCCACGACGCCAACGGTGACGGGCTGCTCACCTTCGACGAGTTCTGGGCGGCCCAGAACAAGGACGGCGAGAAGACCGGCTGAAACAGGCCGCGAGCGGACCCGCTGAGCAGGCCGAAGACCGGCTGAACGGGCCGTACGGACACCGGCGCGGCCGGCGCGTCAGCGCCAGCCGCGCCGCTGTGCGCTCGCCCGCCGTCTGCGGTCATTGCACAGCAGACAGCGGCCGTAGCCGGGCGGAAGCGGGTCTTCCGGATCCCCGTACAGCGGATCGACGGCCCCGCGCGGATGCTCGGGGCAGCCCGTGGAACCGTGCTCGGCGGTCAGCGATCCCGCCGCCGCCAGGGCCCGGCGCAGGGCGTCGGTGAGCAGCTCGGTCTCCGGCCCGGAGGGTGCGGCGTCCAGCGAGAAGGCGATGTCCGACGCGGTGGTGAGCGCGCTGCGGAGTTCGCGCAGGTCTGCGTAACTCATACCGGGCAGCGTAGGCGCCCCCACCGACAACGCCCCGGGGGACCCGGGGCCCGGTCAGGCCCCCTCTTCCGCGTCCTCCGCCGCGTGGGCGTTGTTCTCCACGTCCTCCGCCTCCTCGTCGGCGGTGAGCGCCGCCCGGCTGGGGTCGGCCCATGCCTGCAGCGCGGACTTGCTGGAGAAGTTCGCCACGTCCTTGTCCAGCGGGCGGTCGGTGTACTGGTGGATCCGCCACTTCGCCTTGATGCGCGGCTTGCCCGCCGTCACGTAGTCCGCTATCCACAGGCCGTCGCCGGCGTACGACGTGGTGTCGTAGTTGAGCCAGAAGTTCCGGTTGCAGTAGAGCATCACCCGGTGCGTGGGCCGCAGCTTCTTGACCTCGCGGATGAACCGGTCCTTCTCCGCGTTGCTGGCGCGGGTGCCGGAACCGGTGGTCTCCCAGTCCACGGCGAGCAGATCGTGCTTCTGGGACGCGCACTTCTCGACGAAGTAGCGCGCCTGTGCCGAGATGTTGCCCGGCCACAGGAAGTGGTAGAAGCCGACGACGCATCCCGCCTTGCGCGCCCGGGACGCCTGCGAGGTCTGCTTCGGGTTGATGTACGACCGTCCTTCGGTGGCCTTGATGAAGACGAAGGCCAGTCCGTCCGGGTCGAACGTGGACTGGTGCGAACTCACGTCGATGCCGTGCAGCATGGCGCCTACCTCGGGTCAAGAACGGGTGAACACGGGTGTTATTCCCCCTCTCGTACGCAGGACCCTACTGGGACGGGATCTCGATTCGCAGCCTTTCGGCGCCACACCGGGGGAGACGCTTCCAGCAGTCCGTCGACGGGTTGAGCGACCACGACGCGGCGGCGTCCAGGGTCGGCAGCCTGCGGACGAGGAGCCGTCAACCCGTTGCGTGAAAGGGTATTTCGTGGCCTGCCCCGGGGCCCGTTACGGTCCGTTTCATGGAGTGGAACCTTCCGACGGCCGAAGAACTCACGGCTGCCTTGCGCGCCGGTGAAGTGACCTCGGCGGAACTGACCGACGAGGCGATCGCCCGTATCGAGCGGGACGACAAGGCGATCAACGCGATCTGTGTGCCGGGCTTCGACCGTGCACGGGCCGCCGCGCGCGACGCCGACCAGGCGCGCGCCCGCGGTGAGGACCGGCCGCTGCTCGGCGTTCCGGTGACGGTCAAAGAGTCCTACGACATCGCGGGGCTGCCCACGACGTGGGGCATGCCGCCACACCGGAACCACATACCGGCCGAGGACGCGGTGCAGGTGTCGCGGCTCAAGGCCGCGGGCGCGGTGGTGCTCGGTAAGACCAACGTGCCCTTGGGACTGCAAGACGTGCAGTCCTTCAACGAGATCTACGGCACCACCAACAACCCGTGGGATCACGGTCGCACACCGGGTGGGTCCTCCGGCGGATCGGCGGCGGCCCTGGCGTCCGGATTCGGCGCGCTGTCCATCGGCTCCGACATCGCCGGTTCGTTGCGCACCCCCGCACACTTCTGCGGTATCTACGCACACAAGCCGACACTCGGTCTGGCGGCGAGCCGCGGCATGGCCCCGCCGCCCGCGCCGGCACTGCCGGTCGAACCCGACCTCGCCGTCGTCGGCCCGATGGCGCGCACGGCCCGCGACCTCACACTGCTGCTCGACGTCATGGCCGGACCGGACCCACTGACGTTCGGCGTGGCACATGACGTGACGCTGCCGCCCGCGCGCCACGAGCGGCTCCGCGACTTCCGGGTGTTGGTCCTCGACGAGCATCCGCTCATTCCGACCGGGTCCGCTGTGCGGGCGGGCGTGAACCGGGTGGCCGACGCGCTGGTCGACGGCGGCGCCCGCGTCGAACGGCACAGCCCGCTGCTGCCCGATCTGACCGAAGCCGGGGTGCTCTACACGCAGTTGCTGTTCTCGGGGTTCAGCGCGCGTTTCCCCGCCGAGATGTACGAGCGGCTGCGGACCAGCGCCGCCGGACTGAGCGCGGACGACCAGAGCCTCGACGCGGCGCTGCTGCGCGGCACGGTGTTCAGCCACCGCGACTGGATCGAGGCGAACAACCGCCGCGAGCTCCACCGCCACGGCTGGCGGCGGCTCTTCACCGAGTTCGACGCCGTGGTGTGCCCCATCACCCCCACTCCCGCCTTCCCGCACGACCACAACCCCGACCTGAGGGAACGCCGGATCGACATCGACGGTGTCGCGTACCCGTACTTGGACCAACTCGTCTGGGCCGGGGTGGCCACCATGCCCGGCCTGCCCGCCACCGCCATACCGGCGAGCCGGTCCCCCGAGGGCCTGCCGGTGGGAGTGCAGCTCATCGGCCCGATGTTCGAGGATCGCACCCCGCTGCGGCTGGCCGAACTGCTCGAGCAGCGGATCGGCGGCTTCCGGGCACCGGAGGTGCGACAGTGAAGTCGATCACGGAACGTAGACCGTCCAGGTTGTCGATGATCTCCTGTGCCCGGTTCACGTCGACGCGCCCCGGGACCGGTCCCGCACGGGCCGTGCCAGCGTGATCCCGCTGAGGAAGGCCCTCAGGTCGACCCACGGGAGCCGAGCCATGCGCGGGACACCCTCCACCCGACGACGCGACACACGTGCCGCCTCCGCAGCCCTGGGTGCGGCCGCCGTGCTGCTGCTTACGGGATGCGGTACCGATGACGAGCGCCCCGGGGCGTCCTCGGACAAGCCGAGCCCGGCCATGACGTCGGCAACCCCGAGCTCCAAGGCCCCTACTGCTCCTACGAGCCCGGCCACCTCTTCGGCCCCACCCACCGACCACAGGCTTCCGGTGCAGGTCCCATCGGACGCGAGCGACCAGGCCAAGGAGGACTTGCTGGGCCTCCGCGCACTTGAACTCCAAAGTGCTCTGCGCGACATCGACCCGGCACTCGGCGCCGCCGAAGACATCAACAAGGCCGGCGAACAGTGCTACGACCTGCGCCGGAAGGCAGCGAACCCCGACGAGAAAGCGGCCCGTCGCTTCAGCAGCGCCCACCACAAGGTGACCGTGTCCAACGGCAAGCGAATCAACGCGCTGCTGCGTGAGGGCTACTGCTCCTGAGGAACGCCGAGGTGCTCCGCGAGCGCCTCGGCGGCATCAGGTAGCTCCCTTCCCGCCCGATGGGAAACGCAGGGCGGCAGCATCGGCCGTCCACTCGACCCCGCCTCGCTCCGGCCGGAGGGACGCGACGCGGTCGCTGGTCATCCGGTGGTCGAAGAGCAATTCGGCGACGCCGTGCACCGCCTGCACCACGCCGGTACGCCCACTGACCGGGTCGTACGCCACCTGGCCGGGGGCGGGCACTTGATGGTTGTGGTGCATGTGGTTCACAGGGCTCGTCCTTCGGGCTGCCGTGGGATGTGGACGGTCGCGCAGTGCCGCGTAGTGGCGGCAGGTGGGGCAGACGTCGTTCAACGGTCACTCTCCGGTGAGGGTGTGGGCGGCTGGTGGCGCCGTGCGAGGTCTTCGGGGAGCGCCCCGCAGAAGAGGACACCCGGAGTCCCTCGCACCGACGGCTCGGTCGGGCCCGCCGAACTCCAGCCACGTCGCCGCGCCACTTCCCGCATCTCGCGGGTGACCCGGTCCGCGACGCGATGTCGGGTGGATTCGGTGATGTGTTCGGAGGGAAACACCATGGGGGGTTCTTCCTGACCTGGATGTGCCTTGCGAGCTTTAATCACTCTGTGTACTCCCAGCGTTGCCCTGCGGGGCCGCGCGCAACAGGGATCGGGGCACACCAAGCGGCTTGGGGTGAAGGGAGAACCACAGGTGGGCGAGGCCAAGGAGGGCCAGGAACCGCCCAGCGGAGCGGCGTTCCTCGGAGCCGAGGTACGGACCTGGCGAATGCGGGCGGAGCTGAGCCAGCGGGAGTTGGGGTTGAAGGCCAACTACGGACAGCAATATGTGGCCAAGGTGGAGGCGGGGGAGCGCCTGGCCAGCCCCGAGTTCGCCGATGCGTGCGATCGGGTCTTCGGGACACCGGGCACGTTCGGGCGGCTTCGGGAGCGGGCCAGTCAGCATGGCTATCCGGACTGGTTCGTGCCGTACGTGCAGTTGGAGCGGCAGGCGGTCAGCATCCTGGACTACTCGGCGACGCTCATCATGGGCATGGTGCAGACGGCCGAGTACGCGCGGGAGGTCTTCCAGGCCGTGCATCCCCGGAAGGGCACAAGCAAGATCGATGAGCTGGTGGATGGGCGCCTGCGGAGGCGGGAGGTGATGGAGAAGGACACGCCTCCGCTGCTCTGGTGCGTCCTGAACGAGGCATGCTTACGGACTGCGGTGGGTGGCCCGGGGGTCATGGCCGCACAGCTCGCCCACCTCCTGGAGGAGGCTGCGTCTCCGCACATCACCCTTCAGGTACTACCGTTCGCGGTGGGGGCACCCCCGGCGCCAGAAAGTTTCACCCTCCTGACGTTCGATGAAGGGCCGAACGTCGCCTACGTAGACACGGCGATTGCGGGCCATCTGATCGATTCGGCAGAGGCGGTGGCGAGTGCGACCGCAACCTATGACCGGCTGCGGGCTGCCGCTCTGCACCCTGATCAATCATTGTCCATGATCCGTAAAGTGATGGAGGAATACGCTCGATGAGGAACACTCTCGACCTGTCCCGTGCTGAATGGATCAAGTCCAGCTACAGCAACGGCAATGGGGGTCAGTGTGTGGAATTCGCACCAGACATAGCCACCACCGCCGGTGTCGTCCCAGTCCGGGACAGCAAGCACCCGGCAGGCCCCGCCCTCGTCTTCCCCGTGGAGGCATGGACTTCGTTCACGAGCGCCGTGCGCAGCGGAGCGTTCCCGGCCATCTGAGGTGCAGCTCCGCGCGGCCAGGTGGCGATGCTCGGTCGGTGGGCGCTCAAAAGTTATCCGCGAACGGATCTTGTGTATCCCCCCAATGGAATACGTGTGAGCCCGTTTCGGGGGAATAATCTACGCGCGCTCCCATGTCGGGAAGATCAAATTCCTCTCGCAGCCATCCGTCGATAGCGAGGGCAGCGACTTCCGAACGGTAGTCGCTGAGCGGAAACGTGAGTCGATGGACTGCGATCTCTATGCCCTCGGGATGGAGTGCGGAAAGGTTCTCCGAGTGAAGTGAAGTGCCGACGCAGAGCCACGCCAGATCTTTCCAATGGATGCCAGGGGGAGGGGACAGGTAGATCTTTCGGTGGACTTGGATATGCTGTTCGTTTGGCCTGTCGATCGCGACGCTCTCGGCGGACAGATCGGCGGCGAGGCCACCATTCGGGAAGCGCTTGCGGAATTTGAAGGTTCGAGTGGCTGTCATGGCTATTCCAAGAATTTCAGCAGATGAAATACGGACTTGCTGAAGAAGTGTTCTTCGCCCATTCCGGTTCTGCCTCGTATGTAGTCGTAATTGTGTGGAATTCCATCTCCGTACAGTCGGCTATGGCGATCCATGAACAATTCCGCTTCCCTGGGGCTCATTTCGAGCATATCGGCCTTGCGTAGAGTTGCAAAGTCGCGTTCGGAGACTTTGAAGGTCAGTATCTCTACGTCATACCCACGGCTCTGTCGACGTTCCAGATAGCGCTCGGCATCCGCCCTGCTCCCCCACGAGTAGACACCTTCTCCATATTGGCCCCGGTTCGCGTCTGTAGGCCACGGGGTGCCATCACGTCGTAGCCGCACGGCGTCTTCAGGGCCTTGCACCGTGTGGAACTCGCGGCAGGGGGCGAGGCCCAGGGGATCGGTCCAGGTGTGGGGGTTGTGGACATAGGCCGCCGGGTTGGGGCCTGGGGTGAGGCTGTCTCTTATACACTTCTCCGAGCCCACGAGACACTCGCTAATCTCGTACGCCGGCTTCTGCTTGAACAAAAAAGAGCTCATCTCGTATACCGTCTTATGCTTGAACAAAAAGAAGAAAAG
>NZ_JAEEAP010000145.1 GCF_016103465.1 Streptomyces sabulosicollis | reverse complement strand
GTCCGAGATGGACGGGGTATCAACATATCTGGCGTTGACTTTTGGCACGCTGTTGAGTTCTCAAGGAACGGACGCTTCCTTCGAAACCGTTTCACCGGTCTCTCCGGGCGCTTCCCTTCGGTGTTTCCAACCTTACCAGATCCGATTTCCGGTCCGTTTCCGATCCGAATTCCGTTTCCGGCCCCCTGCTGGAGCGGGGTCTTTCGCGCCTTCCGGCGTGTCCACCACTTTAGCGGATTCCCCCGGATGCTCATAATCGAGTTCCCCGGTCCGAATTCCGGGCAAGCCGAAATCCATCCCGATGAGGGGCCGTGCAGAAGTGGTTTGCCGCCGGTGCGGCTCGAGTGCTGGCCGGGGAACCGTTACGGCTCCGTGGCAGCTCGGAGTACATTACGGATCGCCCACGACCGTGTCAACCCCGCTTGGGCCGAATGCCTCAGTCGAGGTCGCTCAGCCGTCCCTCGGCGTCGGGCTGGGCCTCCTCCACCCTGCGCAGCACGCGGGTGAGCATCTCGCCGAGGGCTCCTCGCTCCTCGCTGGAGAGGTCCTGAAGAAGGTCCGCCTCCCAGACCGTGGCCTGACGCATCGCCTCGACCCACTTCTCCCGGCCATCCGGGGTCAGCTCGACAATGACGCGAACGCGGTTGTCCGCATCACGCTCACGGGTGACCAGCCCCTCGTTCACCATGCGATCGATGCGGTGGGTCATGGCGGCGGGAGTGAGACCCAGCCGCTTGGCCAGGTCTCCGGGGCCCAGGCGGTAGGGCGCCCCGGACAGGACGAGCACCTTGAGGACCTCCCACTCGGAGTTGCTGATGCCCAGCGTGGCCGACTGGCGGCCGTATGCGACGTTCATGCGCCGGGTGAGCCGGCTGAGCGCGCTGACGACCTGCTCCACCTGGGGGTCCAGGTCCTGGAACTCACGCTGATAGGCCGCGATCTGCTCCTCAAGGCTGAGCAGGTCGTCCGGGTCGGGGGTCTCCGCCATGTGAAGAGCATGACACGAAACTCATTGGCGCTGAGGTCCTTCGCTCTGTACTCTTAAGCATTGAAGTTTAGCTTCGAAGTCTTCAGACATCGATCCTCCGGCCTGACCCGCAGGTCAGGCCCGTTCTCCTTTGCCCCTCCTCGACCTAGGTAGGTGAGTGTGACCACCGCGATGGGCGCAGCGCTGCGCCGTATCCAGCTGGGCAACGCGCTGAGCGCGTTCGGCAACGGCTTCACGGTCCCGTTCCTCTTCGTCTATGTGGCGCAGGTGCGGGACCTCGGTGCGAATACCGCGGGCATCGTGCTCGCGACGTTCGCCGTGGCCGCGCTTGCCGTGCTGCCCTTCATCGGTCGGGTGATCGACCGGCGAGGGCCGCAGTCCGTTGCCGTCGCGGGCGCGGTCGCCGCCGCTGTCGGATCGATAGGGCTCGGCCTGGCGGCGAGCGAGCCGCTGGTCATCGCCGCGGCCGGAGTGCTGGGCGCGGGCATCGCGGCCATACAGCCGGCGCTGGCCACGCTGATCGTCTGGTGCTCGACGCCGGTCACCCGGTCGCGCGCCTTCGCCACCCAGTTCTTCCTCGGCAATCTGGGCCTCGGCGTCGGCGGGCTGCTCGGTGGGCTGCTGGTGGACACCTCCGCCGCCTCCAGCTTTGTGCGGCTCTTCGCGATCGACGCGGTGATGTTCCTGGTGCTCGGCGCGGCGGTGGCGACCGTAAGGCTGGAGCGGACGCCGGTGTTCGACGACCCGGTGCCGACCGTCGATGAGCAGCTCGGCAGCCCCGGCGGCTGGCGGGCCCTGCTCGGCCACCGCGCCATGGTGCAGCTGTGCGCGCTGGGCTTCGTCATGTTCTTCGCCTGCTACGGCCAGTTCGAGTCCGGGCTGTCGGCGTTCGCGGTGGATGTCGCCCGGATATCGCCGTCGATGCTGGGCATCGCCCTGGCCGCGAACACGGCGGCGATCGTGCTGGCCCAGTTCGTGGTGCTCAAGCTGGTCGAGCGGCGGCGGCGCAGCCGGGTGATGGCGCTGGTCGGGCTGGTCTGGACGGTGGCGTGGTGCGCCGCCGGGACCGCCGGGCTGATACCCGGGAGCCAGGCCGTCGGCATCACCGCGATCATCTCGGCGTACGCGCTCTTCGGGCTCGGTGAGGCCATGCTGTCGCCGACGGTCGCGCCGCTGGTCGCCGATCTGGCGCCGTCGTCGGCACTCGGTCAATACAACTCGGCGTTTGCGCTGGTCAAGCAGCTGGCCCTGGCGGTGGGCCCGGCGGTCGGCGGGCTGATGGCGGGAGCCGGGCTGTACGGGGCGTACATCGTGACGCTGATCGTCTGCTCGCTCGGCATCACCGCGCTGGCGCTGATGCTCGGCAGGCGGCTCACGGCCGAGCAGGACAATCCGCTGCGGGCGGTCGCCGGGGCCGCGGTGCCCGCGCCGCGGGCTGCCTCGTCGGACGAGGTGATCACCGCGGCCTGAGCCGTCCGGCCATGCGGCCATCGCCCTGGCGCGGCGGAGGAGCCAGTCGGCTCCGCCGTGCCAGGGCGATCGTTCTGTCGGGGTCCGGCCTCCCCTCAGGCCCGTTCTCCCGGGGCCCGGGGAGCTAGCCCGCCGGCAGGGCGAATTCGCACCACACCGCCTTACCACCGCCCGGTGTGCGGCGTGAGCCCCAGGACGAGGCGATGGTCGCGACGATCGAGATGCCGCGTCCGGCCTCGTCCACCGGTTCGGCCCGGCGGCGGCGCGGCAGATGCTCATCGCCGTCCGTCACCTCGATGATCAGACGGCGGTCGGTGCGGCGCAGCCGCAGCCGCATGGGCGGAGTGCCGTGCTGGAGGGAGTTGGCGACGAGTTCGCTGGCGGCGAGCACGCCCAGATCGCGCAGCTCCATGGGGAAGCGCCAGCTGGCGAGGACCCCGGAGGCGAAGGCCCGGGCGCGCGGTGCGGCTTCCACCCCGCCAAGGAGCTCCAGCGCGGCGTTGTGGAAGAGTTCCGCGTCATGCCCGGTACGGGCCGGGTGCTGGAGGACCAGCACCGCCACATCGTCGTCGTGCTCCGCGGTGATGCCCAGGGCCCTGATGAGGCGGTCGCACATCACCTGGGGCGAGCCGGTCGCGCCCGCGAAGACGCGCTCGAGCGCGGCCACTCCGTCGTAGATGTCCTTGTCCCGTCGCTCCACCAGGCCATCGGTGTAGAGGACCGCGCTGGCCCCGGGGCCGAGCGGGACCGAGCCGGTGGTGTGCAGCCAGCCGCCGGTGCCGAGGGGCGGCCCGGTGGGCTCCGAGGCGCGGCGCACGGTGCCGTCCGGGTCGCGGACCAGGATCGGCAGATGGCCCGCGGAGGCGTAGACGAGGCGGTTCTCATTGGGGTCGTGGACGGCGTAGACGCACGTGGCGATCTGGTGGGGGTCGATCTCGGCGGCCAGGCCGTCGAGGAGCTGCAGGACCTCGTGCGGCGGGAGGTCGAGCCGGGCGTACGCGCGGACGGCGGTGCGCAGCTGGCCCATGACGGCGGCCGCCCGCACACCGCGGCCCATGACGTCGCCGATGACGAGGGCGGTGCGGCCGGCGCCCAGGGTGATGACGTCGTACCAGTCGCCGCCCACCGCCGCGTCCGTGCCGCCGGGCTGATAGGTGGCGGCGACCCGCAGATCGTCGGGCTGCTCCAGACCCTGGGGGAGGAGGCTGCGCTGGAGGGTGACGGCGGCCTCGCGCTGGAGGCGCTCGCTGGCGCGCAGCCGCTCGGCGGATTCCACCTGGTCGGTGACGTCGGCGCCGAAGACGAGCACGCCACGAACCGGTTCGGTGGCCGTACCGGTGTCGGTGGCGACGGTCTCGGTGGCGACCGCCTCCGGCATGGCGACGGCCTTACGGACGGCGGCTTCCCGGGTCGCACCGTCCACCGGCGCTCCGTCCACCGGCGCACCGTCCATGGCACCCTCCCCCGCCCGTTGGTCCACCGGCTGCGCGGGGGCGACGACCCTCGGCGCGGCCATCTCGATCGGGGAGCAGGTGAAGGTGTAGTAGCCGTGGCGGGACCGGCCGGGGCCGGGGGCCGCGCCCTCCTGCCGTGGCCCGGGCGTGGTCGCCGGGCCGCCCGCGGGCACCCGCCGGGACTTGACCGTACGGGGCTTGCCGCTGCGCAGGACCTGGTCCATGAGCGGCAGCAGCCCCAGCTCCCTCAGCTCGGGCAGCGCCTGGCCGGCGGGTCTGCCGGGGGCCCGGGAGCCGAAGAGCTCGACATAGGTGTCGTTGAGGTAGGCGATGCGGTGCTCGGGGCCGTAGACCACCGCGACCAGCGCCGGCACCTGGCCGAGGAGGTCATGGGCGGACAGCCCGTCAAGGGTCGGGACGGCGGCGGGCGGCGCGGCGTCGGAGGGGGCGGCGGACGGCTCGCCGCGCTCCGAGGGGTCGGCGCGCTCGCCCCGGGCCGCCGGGACGGAGCCGCCGCCCGAGGCGGCCGCGGGCTTCGGTCGCCGTGCACCGCGGTCTGCCCGGGCGGCGAGGCGTCGCTGGGTTCGGGGGAGCCGGGCGCTCCAGCGCGTGAAGTTCACTGCGGATTACCTCGTGGGGTGGTGGCTGAGCGGCGCGCCGGCGCGGGATCGGGGAGATGGGTGCGGGTACGGGGGACGGCCCCCAGGGGAATGCAGCAAACTTCCGAATCCTCGCGATTGTCACTCTTTGCAGATACGAGCCCACCCATGGTCACACGACCAGTGTGGCCGACCGGACTGACATCCGTGAGACGCCGATCGTGGGAGGGGAGTTCCCGGCTCCGCCCCGATCGGCTCAACTGGCCTCGGGATGGCGACCGGTGTCCGCGGCGAGCTTGAACTCGGCGCGCGGGTTCTCCAGCGACCCCAGCGAGACGATCTCCCGTTTGAACAGCCCGGACAGAATCCACTCGGCCAGCACGCGCGCCTTACGGTTGAACGTCGGCACCCGGCTGAGGTGGTAGACGCGGTGCATGAACCACGCCGGGTAGCCCTTCAACTTGCGCCCGTAGACGTGTGCGACGCCTCTGTGGAGCCCCAGGGAGGCCACGGAGCCCGCGTACTTGTGCGCGTAGTCCGTGAGCGGCCGGCCCGCGAGCGCGGCGGCGACGTTCTCGGCGAGGACCTTGGCCTGGCGCACGGCGTGCTGTGCGTTGGGGGCGCACTCCGCACCGGGCCGGTCGGCCGTCAGGTCGGGCACCGACGCGGCGTCCCCGGCCGACCAGGCGTGCTCCACGCCCTCGACCTGGAGCGCCGCGGTGCATTTGAGCCGACCGCGCTCGTTCAGCGGCAGATCGGTGGCGGCGAGGATCGGGTGCGGTTTGACGCCCGCGGTCCACACGAGCGTGCGGGTGGGGAAGCGCGAGCCGTCACTCAGTGCGGCGATCCGGTCGACGCAGGAGTCCAGGCGGGTCTCCAGCCGGACGTCGATATTGCGGCCGCGCAGCTCCCGGACGGCGTACTTGCCCATCTCCTCCCCGACCTCCGGAAGGATCCGGCCGGTGGCCTCGACGAGGATCCACTTCAGGTCTTCGGGGGCGATGTTGTGGTAGTAGCGGACGGCGAACCGGGCCATGTCCTCCAGCTCGCCGAGCGCCTCGACACCCGCGTATCCGCCGCCGACGAAGACGAAGGTCAGCGCCGCGTCGCGGACGTCGGGGTCCCGGGTCGAGGAGGCGATGTCCAGCTGTTCGAGGACGTGGTTGCGCAGGCCGATGGCCTCCTCGACGGTCTTGAAGCCGATGCCGAACTCGGCGAGGCCGGGGACCGGGAGGGCGCGGGACACGGATCCGGGGGCCAGCACCAGCTCGTCGTAGTGGATGTCGACCGTGCCGGTGCCCTCTTCCTCCGTGGCGAGGGTTCTGACGGTCGCGGTGCGTTTGCCGTGGTGGATCGCGGTGGCCTCGCCGATGACGACCGTGCAGTCGGGCAGGACCCGCCGCAACGGCACCACCACATGGCGGGGCGAGATCGATCCGGCCGCCGCCTCGGGCAGGAACGGCTGGTAGGTCATATACGGCTCGGGGTCGACCACGATGACCTGCACGCCGCCGTGCCTCAGCTCTCGCTTCAGCTTGCGCTGGAGGCGCAGCGCGGCGTACATCCCGACGTAGCCACCACCGACAACGAGAATGCGCGCTGGTTCCTTCACCCTCCCATGAGGCACGCGCGACCGCGGTTTGTCCACAGGCCCGGCGAATTGTGTGACCGGACGGCTCGGTCCGCCCCGAGTTGCGGAATCGGTTACACGTACGAAATGTCCGCAGGTCAGCACCGGGATGGGTGGGGGCAAGCGGGCGGATAGTCGGAAAGAGGCGGTCTGCTGCTCTGATCGGGGGGCGTTCTGTCCCGAGCTACCCTCTTCTTTCTTGACCTGCGCTCAACTATGTTCGTACTTCGTCGGGGTTGTGACTGCCTCGACAGTCTGGGCGGGGAGTCTCCGGGGGGAGACATCATTACCGGGGGATCACTTATGCACCTTCAGGGTTCGTCATGGTCCGCAGCCGTCGCGTCGTCGGACGGAAACGGCGGACGGAACACACCGCTGCGCGTGGACGCGCAGCGCAATCTGGAGCATGTCCTGCGGGCGGCCCGCGAAGTCTTCGGTGAGCTGGGGTACGGGGCTCCGATGGAGGACGTGGCGCGCCGGGCGCGGGTCGGGGTGGGCACCGTCTATCGGCGGTTCCCCAGCAAGGACGTGCTGGTGCGCCGGATAGCCGAGGAGGAGACGGCAAGGCTGACCGATCAGGCCCGTGCGGCGCTGGGTCAGGAGAACGAGCCGTGGTCGGCGCTGGCCCGGTTCCTGCGCACATCGGTGGCGTCCGGCGCGGGCCGGCTGCTGCCGCCGCAGGTGCTGCGGGTCGGGGTCGACGTGGAGACCGAGATCCGGCTGCCGCAGCAGCGGCAGGCGGCGTTAGCCGCACCGGCTCAGCCGGAGCTCCGGCTGGTCGAGCGGCCGATGGCCGCTGAGGACGAGCCGGACGACGCGGGCGCCGCGGCGCTGCTGGAGGTCGTCGGGCAACTGGTGGAGCGGGCACGGGCGGCGGGCGAGCTGCGCCCGGATGTGACGGTCGCCGATGTGCTGCTGGTGATCGCCACGGCGGCGCCCTCGCTGCCGGACGCGGCACAGCAGGCGGCAGCCTCGGCCCGGCTGCTGGACATCCTGCTGGACGGGCTGCGGTCGCGCCCCGTGGGGTGATGCCGTCGGCCCCGGGAGCGAGACACGTTCTCGGCACACGTTCTCGTCTTCGCGCGTCGATTCAGGGGATGCGGGACGCGTCTCGCCTCCTCCGTATGAGTGACGGCAGGTGACGGTCGGCCGGGGCGTCGCACCCGCTCGTGCCCCGCGTCAGCGGGCGGGCGGCGGTGCGGCGCCCCGGTCGGCGGTTTCGGCCCGGTCGGCGCCCTCGGCCTGGGTGCTGGTGGCGCCGGAGGCAACGGCGGCACCCGAGGCATCCGCGGCGCCGAGAGAGCTCAGCACCTCGTCAAGCAGGCGGACGGCCTGCTCGGGGGTCAGGGTCGTGCTCTCGGTGCGCAGCCTCTCCACCGCGTCCCGGCCCAGCGCCTCGCTCGCGCGCGCCGCGGTCGCGCCGACGTCCCCGGCCACCAGCGGTGAGCGCGGCAGTCGAGCGCGCCAGCCGTCGGCGGCGCCCAGCAGCCGCGCGGCAAGCCGCTCCTGGCCGCATCCCACCAGGAGCTCGGCCGCCGACTCGGCCTGATGGGCCAGCAGCAGCTCCATGGAGTTCACCGCGAGTCCGTCGCACAAGGTGTTCCGCAGCTTGCGCAGTCCGCCGACGAGGTCGCCCTCCAGGCCGGTGATACGGGCGTCCAGTCCGTTGGCCACGACCCAGAACTGCGGCGGCGAGGTGCCGCGCCGCGCACGGTGTCGCGCGGCGTCGCAATACGTCCTGGCCCGGGCCAGATCACCGCGCACCAGCTCGGCCTCGCTGCTCACGATGTGGTTGAAGGCCAGCACGTCCCGGGTGCCGCAGCGCTCCGCCTCCTCCTCGGAGCGCTCCACCAGCTTCAGCGCGCCCTCCACGTCCCTCTCGTGGACGGCGAGGTCGGCGAGACGGGTGTAGAGGAACGGCACCTCGGTATGGGCGCCGAGCTCCTGTGCGAGCCGCGTCGCCCTCTCGTAGGCGGCCCTCGCCTCCGCGAACCGGCCGCGGTGGGTGGCGATCTCGCCACGTGCGCTCTCCATCTGGACGAGCACCCAGCGGTCGCCGACGCGGACGGCCAGCTCGCGCAGCTCGGCCAGGTCTTCGGCGGCGCTCTCGACGCCGCCCGGCATGTCGATGGCGAGGTGGGTGCGGTACATCAGCGAGACGCCGAGCGCCCAGTCGTCGCCGTGGGCCCGGCAGTCGGCCACGGTCCGGTCCATGAGCGGCAGCATCTCGCCGAAGCCCTCGATGACGAAGGCCGTGAAGGGCCACAGCAGACCGGGGAAACACGCGCTGCGGGGCCCTGAATGGCCCGCGTAGGCGTCGCGCATGCGTATCGCGGCGTCCCGGGTCCCGGGATCGCTCAGGTCCGGACCGGTGCCCTGCTCGGCGAGCAGGAAGAAGAGCAGCAGTCGCAGGTCCATGAAATGCCAGTACCGGGTGGCTTCCTCATCGACGCCGTCTTCGCCGTCCGGAACCCGGGCCGGGATGAGCGGGAACTGGTCGAGGGAATGGCTGCCTCCCGGTCCCCCGTTCACCTCCCCGTCCATGCCGTGGGGCCGGCTCTCCAGAGCCAGGGCACGGCTGACCCAGGCGGCGCCCTCGTCCCGGTAGTTGCGCAGCCACCAGAACCACGCCAAGTCGCGGATGATCGCGAAGACGGTGTCCTCGTCCGCGGTGGTCAGGGAGCGGTGCAGCACTGCCCGGATGTTGTCGAGGTCGGTCTCGACGAGGCGCAGCCAGGGCAGTTGTTCGGCGGAGCGCAGACGGGGCTCGGCGGTGTGGACGAAGTCCCGGAAGTGGGCGGTGTGACGCGCCACGGCGGCCTTGTGGTCGGCGCGGGCCCCGGGGTTCTCGGTGGCGCGCTCGACGACGTACTCGTGGATCGTCTCCAGCATCCGGTACCGGGGCTCGCCGCCCACCGGACCGGAGGACCCCGCCACCGGACCGGAGGGCTCCGAGACCGAACCGGAGGGCTCCGAGACCGAACCGTGCGACGGGTGATCGACGATCAGCAGCGACTTGTCGACCAGCGCCCCGAGCAGCTCCAGCACCTCGGTCGGCGCGATCCCGGCGTGCGGGCGCGTACGAGAGCGCATGGGGGCGCGCGTCTCGGCGCACACACCCGTGTCACCCGGCCCTGGCCTGCCCGCCATGGCGTCCGTAAGGACGCCCCGCATGTCGGCGCCATCCTCAATGCCGCCATCGGCGTCCGCGCAGACCGCCTCGGCCGCGGACAGGGTCCACCCACCCGCGAAGACCGACGCACGGCGCAGCACGGTGCGCTCGCGCTCGTCGAGGAGGTCCCAGGACCACTCGACGACGGCCCGCAGGGTCTGCTGGCGGGGCAGGGCGGTTCTGCTGCCGCTGGTCAGCAGGCGGAAGCGGTCGTCCAGCCGGTCCGCGATCTGGCGTGGCGTCAGCAGCCGCAGCCGCGCCGCGGCCAGCTCGATCGCCAGCGGCAGACCGTCCAGACGGCGGCAGATCTCACTGACCGCGGCCGCCGTGTCCGGGTCCGCCGCCGGGTCGAAGCCGGGCCGTACGGTGGCGGCGCGCTCGGCGAACAGCTGGTGGGCCGGGGCAGGCGGCAGCGGCTCCACCGGCCTTACGGTCTCGCCGGGCACCCCCAGCGGCTCCCGGCTGGTGGCGAGCACGGTCACCCCCGGGCAGTGCGCGAGCAGGGTCTCGGTGAGCCGGGCCGCGGTGTCGATGACGTGTTCGCAGTTGTCGAGCAGGAGCAGCAGCCGGCGGTCGGCGCAGTACTCGACGAGCCGACTCGTCGGATCCCCGCCGTCCGCGCCCGTGGTGCGGCTCTCGAGCCCGGAGGCGAGCAGCACGGTCTCGCGGCGGCCCACAGCGCTCAGGACGGCGCCGGGGACGGCCGAGGGCTGGTCGAGCCGGGCGAGTTCGGCGATCCAGACGCCGTCCGGGTAGCCGTCCGTCAGGGTCGCGGCGGCCTCCTCGGAGAGCCGGGTCTTACCGGAGCCGCCGGGGCCGGTGAGGGTGACCAGCCGGGCGCCCTCCAGGTCCCGGAGGATGTCGCCGATCTCCTTTTGGCGGCCGACGAAGCTGGTGAGGCGGGCCCTGAGGTTGCCGTGTGGCAGGGACGGCACGGCGGCCGTGCGCGGGCCCGCCTCCCGGCCGTCGACGCCGCCTCCGATCCGGCCGTCGGTTCCTCCGCCCCCGGCCCGGCCGTCGAACGCGCCCCCGGCCGCGCCGCGGCCGTCGAAGGCCGTGCCGTCCGCCCGGGCTCCGCCGCCGCTCCCCTCATGGCCGTCGGCCCTCGACACCACGCCCCGCGCGGTGGGCCCGCCGCCGCGCGGGGCGTCCGGCTCCTGGAGGGGCGGCCCGGCGTCCGTCGTCAGCAGCCGTCTATGGAGCTCCTTGAGCTCCGCTCCCGGGTCGGTGCCGAGGCGGTCGGCGAGGATCCGGCGGACATCCTCGTACGCCGCGAGGGCGTCCGCGGAGTGACCGGCCGACCGCAGCGCGCGGATCAGCTGGGCGTGGAACGTTTCGTCGAGCGGATGGTCCGCGACGAGCTCGCGCAGCTCCGGTATGACGTCCGTGGGGCGGTCGAGCGCGAGGTCCGCGTCGATCCGGCGGTGCAGCGCGGTCAGCCGGAGCGCCTCGGGGCGGGCGGCGGCCGCCTCCCGGTCCGGCAGGTCGGCGAGGGCCGGGCCGCGCCAGAGGGCGAGCGCCTTACGGAGCGTGGCGGCGGCCGTCTCGGGGTCGTCGGCATCCAGGGCGCGTATGCCCTCGTGCGTCAGCCGCTCGAAGCGCAGCAGGTCGACGTCGTCCTGGGGCGCGGCGGTCGCGAGGCGGTACCCGCCGGGTGAGGAGAGGACGGCGTCCCTGCCGATGGCCCGGCGCAACCGGCCGACGAGCGCCTGGAGCGCGGCGGGCGCGTCCTGCGGAGGGTCGTCGGCCCACACCTCGTCGATTAGGACGTCGACGGAGGCCGGGACGGAGCGTGCGGCCCTTACAGCGAGCGCGGCCAGCAGCGCGCGGATCCGGGGGCCGCCGAGGGGGAGCGGGTTGCCGTGGTCGTCGCGCGCTTCGGTGGTGCCGAGGATCAGATACCGCACAGGGGCCATTCTCCTAGGTCGCGGATTGCCGCTGGGGAGATGGTGCGGAGCGGCGGCGTAGGGGTCCATTCGTTTTCGTCCGCCGTAAGGACGCCGACTCCGCGGCCGCCGTAAGGACGCATGGCTTCTCGGCCCCCATAAGAACGGATGGCTCCGGAACGGATGGCTGCACAACGGATGGCTGCAGAACGTATGGCTTCTCGGCCGCCGTAAGAAGACCGAGTTCCGGCGCGCGGCAAGCACCCCGGCTCCCTGAGCGCAAAGGGCCAGTCCCTGCGGGGCTCCCCGGGGCCGGACGTCACAAGGCGGCCTTATGCCGCCCCGGCGGAAGCCGTCACAGGCTCGGCCGCGGCACCACTCCGCCCGCCACCGCCCGCTGCCGCGGCGCCGCCGTGCCGGTCCAGCAGGTGCCCCGGCGGGCCAGCAGGCGCCGCAGCCAGACTTCGGTGGAGACGAGCTCGGCCAGGCCGTCCAGGGGCAGCCGCTCCCCTTGTGCCGCGGCGCGCAGCGCCTTACGGACGACACGGGCCTCGATCAGGCCCGCGTCGGCCAGCAGCGGCGCGTCGAAGAGGGTCATCAGCTCGCCGGTCCAGGTGCGCATGCCGGTCCGTACGGCGGCGGTGTGGGCGGCGTGGGAGGTGGCTCCCCAGCCGGGGGGAAGCTCCCGGATGCCCGCTCCGGCGAGGACCGACCGCAGCACCGCGGCGCGCGCCCCCGGTTGCACCCGAAGCGCTTCGGGGAGCGCGCGGCAGGCCCGTACGACCTGGTTGTCGAGGAAGGGGGCGTGCAGGCGCTGGCTGCGGATCTCGGCGGCCTGCTCGAAGACGCGGTGGTCCGCCGCGTAGCGGGCCAGGGCGGCGTCGGCGCGGCGCTCACCGGGGCGGCGCAGCAGTACGGGGCGCACGGCCGCCTCCTCCAGCCGGACGGACACCTCGGCGAGCGTCTCCCCGGTGAGCCAGCGGGCGGCGGGCCCGGGGCGGCACCACGTCAGGGCGGCGAGGGAGGCGGATACGGCACCGGGGCCGCGCAGCGCCTGCTCGTCGGCGAAGTGGCGCTCCATGAGGCGCGCCGCGGCCTCCTGGACGCCGTCGCGGTACGACGTGCGGGCCAGCCGTCGCGCGGCCCGGTAGACCGTGAACGGCACGAAGAAGGACTGCGCGGAGGGGCCGTCGGCCTTGGCGAGCGCGGTTGCGGGGCGCAGCAGGTGGCGTCTGCGGCGGTCGAGCAGCAGGTCCGCGAGGCGCGCGGGGTGGGCGTCGAGCACCTGGCGGGCGCCGTGTCCGATGAAGTGGTCCGCGCTGCCCGCGGCGAGCCGGCGCCGGTGGCGTTCGGCGATGACGAGGGAGGGGCCGGGCTCGTCGGTAAGGGCGCCGGTGTCGAGCCCCGCGTACGGCAGGGCCTCCTCGCCCGCGGCGACGACCACGTGGTGCAGCCGCGGATTGGCGGCGATGGCACCGGCCCGTTCGAGTTCGGCCTCGCGAGTGCGGGCGCCGCCCGCCGTGGCGAGGTCGTTGAAGGTGACGGCCAGGAGCCGCTCGCCCGCCTCGGTGCCGTGCCCGAAGAGGGTGCCGGGCATCCCGGGGAGCCCCGCGGCGAGCAGGGCGAGCGTGGCGGAGGCGCTGCCTCCGGACAGATCGGCGCCGATCCCGGGGGCCGGGGCGCCGCGGGCGGCCCGCCGCTCGGCGGGGCCCATGCCGGGCACCGGGCCGGGGTCGAGGTCGTCGGTCTCGGGGGCGTGGCGCGGGGCGGTGAGCCGGGCCCGTACGGCCTCCACGAGCGCGTCCCGGACCGCGTCCACGGCCTTGTCCTGGTCGAGTGGGGGCGCGGCGACGGCGAGGGACGCGGTGGGCTCGTAGCCGGTGATGTCGCGGGCGCCGTCGCGGAGGATCAGCGCGTGGCCCGGAGGGACGCGTCTGACGCCCATATAGGGCGTGCCGTCGCCCATGGCCTCCGGGGAGTCGGGGCAGGCGAGGAGCGCGCCGAGGTGGCCGACGTCGAGCTGGGCCTCGATGAGGTCGGCGAGCGGGAGCGCGGCCGTGGCGTAGGCGGTGCCGCCGGCCCAGTCGGTGTGGAAGACGGGCCGGGCGCCCGCGAGGTCGCCGACGACGGTGATGCGGCGCCCGACCTGGGCGACGGCGGTGTAGCTGCCGGGCCAGGCGGTCAGATGGCGCAGGGCGCCGCCGCGGGCGGCGAACAGGCCCACCCGCAGTTCCTCGTCGGAGGCGCCGCAGCAGCCGAAGACGGCGAGGCGGGTGAAGGGGTCGGTCTGGACGACGCGTACCTCATCGGGCCGCCAGTCACCGACCGCCCACAGCGGATCGGGGTCGGACCACAGGAGTTGGGCGCCGACCGGCTGGATCGCACGGCCCTCCGGGGAGACCGGGCCGGATGCGGTACTGCTCCACCCCACCAACCACCGCATCGCCGCCTCCACAGGCTGTGGGCATCCAGGGCAACCAAGAAGTAGGTGCCATCATGCACAGCATGTTGACGGTTTCGGCATCGAACCGGACAACAACATGGATCTCCTGGATGTCCTGTGACCACAGATGACCGCAGGAATCGCAGAGTTGATCCCAGGGGGTGGCGCCTCTCAGAGAGGCATCCATAAGGAGCCCGCCGAGGGGACCACCGCCGGTAGCGACCCACCGTTCCGCCGTGGCCCATGCTGCCATGACTGGGGCGCACAAGAGCGCAAGGGCCTCGACGAGTGTGCGGAGCGACGCACAAGAGGCGCACGAAGGGGCGCACGAAAAGGGCGCCAACCGAGAGTCAACTCGCGGATCACACAGGGGGCTTACCGATTCGCGCCGCGTCGGCCACCGCGTGCGGTGACATCCGCGGCATGTGCTACGCCGCTCACCGCTCCGGGGGAGAACTGCGCGGAATCTCAGCCGAATCCGGGCGCGATCCACGCGGAAGAGGGCTTCCCGCGTCGGGCCTCCCCCTCCCCGGCCCGACGCGGGAGCCCGGCCGTGAGGGGCGATATTCAGCCAAATTGCCGTGGCGCGCTCGTTGGTCTTGCGGACGACCTGTAAGGACTCAACTTCCGCCTCTCGCGCCTCCCGACACGACAGTCCGGGAGGCGGCATTCGCCTCCCGGACCGTTCCGCCGCCCGCGGGGAATGAGGCGGCGGCGTCCCCCAGCCCACTGGATCCAGTACAGCGGGCCGACCCACGCAGGACCCATCGAAACGTCCCCGCCGCGACGGAGACAGAGCGCACACACGGGCGCACAGCCACACACACCGGGAGCACACGTCACGCCCCGCACGCCCGTTCGTACAAGAATCTCGCCATCCGGGACACCACCTCTTAACGGTCGGGATGCGGCGAACTACGCTGGGTTTACGAATGCCCCGCGCTTATGCAGGGGCGGCCGTCGGTGCTGTCGAGGGGTGCGCATGTCCAGGGAGCCACGCGGGCCGAACGAAAAGCTCGGCACCGTTCTCGCCCTCGCTGGGATCAGCAATGCCGGGCTCGCGCGCAGAGTCAACGACCTCGGCGCCCAGCGTGGCCTGACGCTTCGCTACGACAAGACGTCCGTCGCGCGCTGGGTGTCCAAGGGCATGGTGCCCCAGGGCGCCGCGCCCCACCTCATTGCGGCTGCGATCGGGAGCAAACTCGGCCGTCCCGTCCCCCTGCACGAGATCGGCCTGGCCGATGCCGATCCGGCCCCCGAGGTCGGTCTTGCCTTCCCGCGCGACATCGGCCAGGCCGTCCGCTCCGCGACCGAGCTCTACCGGCTGGATCTCGCGGGTCGGCGCGGCGGCGTCGGCATCTGGCAGAGCCTGGCCGGATCTTTCTCAGTAAGCGCGTACGCCACTCCGGCCTCGCGCTGGCTCATATCCCCCGCCGACAGTTCCGTGGCCCGCGAACCCAAGGACGCCGAGGACGGAACCACCGCCGCGAGCACCACGGGCGCGGCGGCGGACGCCTTACCGCCGCAGCGCGTCGGCCACAGTGACGTCACCAAGCTGCGTGAGGCCGCCGAGGACGCGCGCCGCTGGGACTCCAAGTACGGCGGCGGCGACTGGCGTTCCTCCATGGTTCCCGAGTGCCTCCGGGTGGACGCGGCGCCCCTGCTGCTCGGCTCGTACAGCGACGAGGTCGGCCGCTCCCTCTTCGGCGCCACCGCCGAACTGACCCGGCTCGCCGGATGGATGGCCTTCGACACCGGCCAACAGGAAGCGGCGCAGCGCTACTACATCCAGGCGCTGCGCCTGGCCCGCGCGGCGGCCGACGTCCCCCTGGGCGGCTATGTGCTGGCGTCGATGAGCCTGCAGGCCACCTACCGGGGCTTCGCCGACGAGGGCGTGGACCTGGCCCAGGCCGCCCTGGAGCGCAACCGCGGCCTGGCCACCGCCCGCACCATGAGCTTCTTCCGGCTCGTGGAGGCGCGCGCCCAGGCCAAGTCCGGTGACGGGCCCGCCTGCGGGGCGGCCCTGAAGTCCGCGGAGGGCTGGCTGGAGCGCTCGCGGGCAGGCGACCCCGATCCGTCCTGGCTCGACTTCTACAGCCATGAGCGGTTCGCGGCCGACGCCGCCGAGTGCTATCGCGATCTCCGGCTGCCGCGCCAGGTGCGGCGCTTCACCGAGCAGGCGCTGGCCCGGCCGACGGAGGAGTTCGTACGGTCGCATGGGCTGCGGCTCGTGGTGTCCGCCGTCGCCGAACTGGAGTCCGGCAATCTGGACGCGGCCTGTGCTGCGGGCGCCCGCGCCGTGGAGGTCGCCAACCGGATCTCGTCCGCGCGCACCACGGAGTACGTGCGCGACTTGATGCGACGCCTCGAGGCGTACCGCGACGAGCCACGCGTCGCCGAGCTGCGCGAGCAGGCCCGGCCGCTGCTGGTGGCCCCGGCGTGAGCGGCACGAATGCGGGCGCGAGCGGCACGGGCACGGGCGTGAGCGGCACGGGCACGGGCGCGAGCGGCACGGGCACGGGCGTGAGCGGCACGGGCATGGGGACGAGCGGCAGGGGCGTGAGGGCGAGCGGCAGGGGCGTGAGCGGCAGGGGCGTGGGGACGAATGACCGGAATGATCGGCTCAGATGCGGTTCGCCCGGAATGAGCGACTCGATGTGAATCGATCCACACGACCGGTGGACCTAGCCCGGGCCCTAGTCCTCACACGGGTTTCGGGCCGTTGTCAGTGGCGCAGGTCATGATAGGGATCGACGGTCGGGCGACTGGACGGTGTGGCGCGTGGGGAGGTGACATGGCGTGACGGCGTTGGACTGCGACGTGCTGGTGATCGGGGGCGGGATCGTCGGCATGTCGACGGCGTATGCGATCACGCGCGCCGCGCCCGGCACCCGCGTGACCGTGCTCGAGAAGGAGGCGGGCCCGGCCCGCCACCAGACCGGGCGGAACAGCGGCGTGATCCACAGCGGTATCTATTACCGGCCGGGGTCGCTCAAGGCGCGGTTCGCGGTGCGCGGCGCCGCGGAGATGGTGAAGTTCTGCGCCGAGCACGGCATCCCGCACGAGGTCACCGGCAAGCTCATCGTCGCCACGGAGCGTTCCGAGCTGCCGAGGCTCCACGGCCTCGTCCAGCGCGGCAGGGAGAACGGCATTCCGGTGCGCGAGCTGGGCCCCGCCCAGATCGCGGAGTACGAACCGTGGGTGCGCGGCCTCGCCGCGATCCATGTCGGCACGACGGGGGTCTGCGACTTCGGCGCGGTGGCGGCCCGGCTGGCCCGGCTGGCCCAGGACGCGGGCACCTCGGTGCGGTACGGGGCGCAGGTGCGCGCCATCGGTCGGCGCCCCTCCGCGGTCGCGGTCCGCACGGCGGACGGCACGGTGCTGCGCGCGCGGGCCCTGGTCAACTGCGCGGGGCTGCACTGCGACCGCGTCGCCCGGCTGGCGGGCGACGACCCGGGCATGCGGATCGTGCCCTTCCGCGGTGAGTACTACGAGCTGGTGCCCTCCCGCGCCTCGCTGGTGAACGGTCTGGTGTACCCGGTGCCCGACCCGGCGTTCCCGTTCCTCGGCGTCCATCTGACCCGCGGTATCGACGGCGGCGTCCACATCGGCCCCAACGCGGTGCCGGCCCTCGCCCGCGAGGGGTACGCCTGGCATACGGTGCGCCCGCGGGAGCTGGCCGGCACGCTGGCGTATCCGGGCTCCTGGCGGATCGCCCGCCGCCACTGGCGGTACGGGGCGGGTGAGCTGCGGCGTTCCCTGTCCAAGCGCGCCTTCACCGACGCCGTGCGCCGCCTGCTGCCGGATGTGACGGCCGACGACCTGATAGCGGCCCCGGCGGGTGTGCGCGCACAGGCGGTGCTGCCGGACGGCACGCTGGTGGACGACTTCCTGATCTCGCAGTCGCCCCGGATCGTCCATGTGCTCAACGCCCCCTCGCCCGCGGCCACGGCCTCCCTGCCGATCGGCCGCGAGGTCGCCCGCCGAGTGCTGGAGACCCTGCGGACGGGGTGACGGGGCGGGCTGGCCAGGGTACGGGCTGAGCCCCGCCACGGAACGGCCGGGCCCAGGTGCGGCGGTACGGACCGGGCCGCCCCCCGCCGCCGTACGGAGCCAGGACCGCTGCCGCGGTACGGCCTGGGGTTCGCCGGGACCGTACGGGCCGAGCCCAGCCGCTGCGGTACGGGGGGCGCCCCGCCGCGACCGTACGGGCGGAACCCCACCCTCCGTACGGTTGGTCCCCGCCGTCTCCGCGCGGGCCGCGGACCGCCGCCGAGGTACGGGCTAGGTGTGTTGTCCCGGCACGACCGTACGGGCGGAACTCGCCGCCGTACGGGCGGAACCCCGCCACCGTACTACCGGTGCCAACCGCTGCAGAGCTACGGCTAGGCCCCGCCGCGACAGCACGGGCCGAGCCCGGCCGCCGTACTACCGGTACCAACCGCCGCCGTACCGGCGGAGCCCCACCCCGTTCGGGCCAGGACCGCCGCCGCGCCACGGCCCGGGACCCGCCGCGACCGCGCGGAAAGGACCCGGCCAGCCACCCCCGCCCGGTCGGCACGGCCGACCCTTCC
>NZ_JAEEAP010000144.1 GCF_016103465.1 Streptomyces sabulosicollis | reverse complement strand
CCGATCGGAGCGGCACGGTGATGCCGTGGGTGCCGTGGGGGTGGCAGGGGGCGCGGGTCAGGCCCGTCTGCGGCCGATCCACCACAGGCAGAGGGCGGCGAGCGCGGCGGCCGCGGCCAGGCAGATCCCGGCCTGCATCCACTGCATGGGCCAGTAGTGACTCGCCGGGTGCAGTTCCTCGTACATCCTCCGCGTGGCACCGAGCCGGTGCAGACAGCGGTCCCAGGAGTCCGGACCGACGGCGGACGCGCAGCGGTCGGCGGGGATCTTCTCCCCGGAGCGGGTCAGATAGCCGTCCCCGAAACCACGCCATGAGGTGAAGAAGACCTCCGTGGGGGTGCTCGCGAAGTCGCCGGTGGCGTCGGAGACGACCGTCCGCGGCGCCATCAGATGGGGGCGCAGGGCGCCCAGCCCGTACTGGACACCGGCGGCTGCCCCCAGGGTGACCACCATCGCGGGCAGGGTGCGCCGCAGCAGCAGTCCCGCGGCCGCGCCGAGGAGGAAGGACAGCGGGGCGACGGCGACGGCCGCCGGGCCGGTCGCGTCGAACGGTACGGCGGTGCCCCAGGCGATGTCCTGGAACTGGACCCGGGCCACCCGCCACCACCAGGTGTAGAGGCCCGCGAGGAACGCGGTGGCCGCCGTGACGGCGACGAGGGGGAGCATGAGCTTGGCGACGAGCCAGCGGGTCCGGCCGACGGACTGGGCCCACACCAGCCGGTGGGTCCCCATCTCCAGCTCCCGGGCGAACAGGGGCGCGCCGATGAAGACGCCGACCAGCGCGGGCAGCGCGATGAGCAGCCGCCCGGTGTTGAGCAGCGGCGTGCGGTAGACGTCGCTGAGGTGGCGGAGCGCTTCGGCCGTCGGGGTGGCCCCCTTGTGGGGGAAGATCTCCCTGCCGTGGCAGAGCGCCTTCCAGTTCCAGTCCGCGCAGCCCTGGATGTGGTGCGCCCGCAGGTAGCCGACCATCTCGGCGCGCTGCCAGACGATGTACGCGGCCATCGCCACGACCACGGCCAGGCCCGCCCAGAGGGCGGCCCGGTGCTGCCGCGCCACCAGCCACACCAGTCCGCGTGCGCGGAGCCGTGCGGCGGGTGCCCCGGCGCGTATGCCGATCGCGCTCATGTCCCCACCTCCGTGACGGTCGCCCGCGCTTCGGCCGTGAACATCGGCGGGGCGTCGGGGGCGCGCAGATAGCCGAGCAGGACGTCCTCGAGGGAGGGCTCGGTGATGATCCAGCCGTCCCCGGCCGGGGTGCCCTCCGGGCGTATCAGCGCGGTGAGCTGACGGCCCGTGGTACGGGTCTCGACCACGGTGTGGCGGGCGAGCGCGTCCGGTGTTCCGCCGCCGGGCGCGCTCGGGCCGGTGACCAGGCGGTGGGCGGCCTGGAGGGCGTCCGTCCCGCCCGCCAGGCGGATCCGGCCGCCGCCCATCAGCAGCAGGTAGTCGCAGACGCCGTCGAGTTCGGCGAGCACATGGGTGGAGATGACCACGCCGGTGCCGTGCTCGGCGGCCTCGGCCATCAGAGCGCCCATCATCCGGTGGCGGCACAGCGGGTCCTGATCGGCCATCGGCTCGTCCAGGAGGAGCAGATCGGCGCGTTTGCCGAGGGCGAGGGCGAGGGCCACACAGGTGCGCTGGCCGCCGGAGAGCGAGCCGACGCGGGCGGAGAGCGGCACCTCGGCCTCCGCCACCACCCGTTCGGCGGTCTTCTGGTCCCAGCGGGGGTTGAGCTCCCGGCCCAGGCGCAGGGTGTCGGCGACGGAGAAGCGCGGGTAGAGCGGCTTGTCCTGGGCGACGAAGGCGACGCGCTCGCGGGTGCCGGGATCGGCGGAGGGCCGGCCGAAGACCCGCAGGGTGCCGGTGGTCGGGGTCAGCAGCCCGGCGGCGAGGGACAGCAGGGTGCTCTTGCCGGAGCCGTTGGGGCCCACCAGCGCGCAGATCCGCCCGGCGGGCAGCCGGAAGGCGACGTCTCTGAGGGCCCAGCCGCGCCCGTACTTCCTGCCCAGCCCGGACGCCTCCAGCGCGCCGGACGCGTCGATCTCGTCGGTCACCCGTTCTCCTCGTGTCCGCGCTCGCTGGGGGTGGCGCTCTCGCCGAAGCGCTCCTCGAGGACCGAGGCCACCAGCGCCGTCACGTCCTCGCGGTCGAGCCCGGCGGCGCGGGCCCGGTCGGTCCAGTCGGCGAGTTCCGCGCGCAGCGGTGAGTCCGCGGCGGCGCCGGGCCGGGCCAGCGACCGGCGGACGAAGGTGCCAAGACCCGGCCGGGGCTCCACCAGCCCTTCGCGCTCCAGCTCGCGGTACGCCTTCAGGACGGTGTTGGGGTTGATGGCGGTGGCCGCGACGACCTCCTTGGCCGTGGGCAGCCGGTCCCCGGGCTGCAGCAGTCCGAGGCGGAGCGCCTGTTTGGTCTGCTGGACGATCTGCAGATAGGTGGCGATGCCGCTGCGCCGGTCGATGCGGTACTCGACCATCCGCCCCCTCACCACCCTTTCACTAATCAGTTAGTGGAATGATGGTGGAGCGCGCCCGAGAGAATGTCAACCGACCTGGTCAACCGGCTCGGTCAACCTGTCCCGTCAACCGGCCTCGTCAACCGGCTCGGCCGACCGACGCGGGCGACCGACGCGGGCGACCGACGCGGGCGAACCCACCGAAACGCCACGCGGCGCCTTCCCCCGGTCGGGAGGGGGAAGGCGCCGCGCGGCCGGTCCGTACGCCGTTGTACGGGCGGAGATCCGGGAAGGCCGGGAGACCGGGTCAGACCATGAGGGCCCGGTCGGTGGGGCGGATCGGGGCGGGCAGCTCGCTGGCCCCGGCCAGATAGCGGTCCACCCCGCGCGCCGCGGAGCGGCCCTCGGCGATGGCCCAGACGATCAGCGACTGGCCGCGGCCCGCGTCACCGGCCACGAAGACACCCGGCACATTGGTGGCGAAGTCGGCGTCGCGGGCGATGTTGCCGCGCTCGTCCAGCTCCAGGCCGAACTGCTCGACCAGGCCGTTCTTCTGGTCGGTGCCGGTGAAGCCCATGGCGAGGGTGACCAGCTGGGCCGGGATCTTCCGCTCGGTGCCCGGCTTCTGCTCCAGCTTGCCGTCCTTGAACTCCACCTCGGTCAGGTGCAGCCACTGGACGTTGCCGTCCTCGTCGCCCTCGAAGTGGGTGGTGGAGACCGAGTAGATCCGCTCACCGCCCTCCTCGTGCGCCGAGGTGACCTTGTAGAGCATCGGGAAGGTCGGCCAGGGCTGGTTGGCGTTCCGCTCGTCGCCGGGCCGGGGCATGATCTCCAGCTGGGTGACGGAGGCGGCGCCCTGCCGGTGGGCGGTGCCGACGCAGTCCGCGCCGGTGTCACCGCCGCCGATGACCACGACGTGCTTGCCCTCGGCGGTGATGGGGGACGTGGTGAGGTCGCCCTCCTGCACCTTGTTGGCGAGCGGCAGGTACTCCATCGCGAAGTGGATGCCGTTCAGCTCCCGGCCCGGGACCGGCAGGTCGCGCGAGGTGGTGGCGCCGGCCGCGATGACCACGGCGTCGTACCGCTTGCGCAGCTTGGCGGCGTCGATGTCGCGGCCGATCTCGGTCTCGGTGCGGAACTTGGTGCCCTCCGCACGCATCTGCTCGATGCGGCGGTTGATGTGCCGCTTCTCCATCTTGAACTCGGGGATGCCGTAGCGCAGCAGCCCGCCGATGCGGTCGGCCCGCTCGTAGACGGCGACCGTGTGACCGGCCCGGGTCAGCTGCTGGGCGGCGGCCAGGCCCGCGGGGCCGGAGCCGATGACGGCGACGGTCTTGCCGCTGAGCCGCTCGGGCGGCTGCGGGGTGACGTCGCCCGCGTCCCACGCCTTGTCGATGATGGTGACCTCGACGTTCTTGATGGTCACCGGCGGCTGGTTGATGCCGAGCACACAGGCCGACTCGCACGGGGCCGGGCACAGCCGCCCGGTGAACTCCGGGAAGTTGTTGGTCGCGTGCAGCCGCTCGCTGGCCGCGCGCCAGTCCTCCCGGTAGGCGTAGTCGTTCCACTCGGGGATGAGGTTTCCGAGCGGACAGCCGTTGTGGCAGAACGGGATGCCGCAGTCCATGCACCGGCCGGCCTGCTTGCTGATGATCGGCAGCAGCGAGCCGGGGACGTAGACCTCGTTCCAGTCCTTGACGCGCTCGTCCACCGGGCGGGTCTTGGCGACCTCGCGGTCGGTGCTCAGGAAGCCCTTGGGGTCAGCCATTGATCGCCGCCTCCATCATCTTCTCGTGGGTCTCGGACTCGGAGAGCCCGGCACGCTCGGCGGCGTCCTTGGCGGCGAGCACGGCCTGGTACGTAGCGGGGATGATCTTGCTGAAGCGGGGGAGGGCGGTCTCCCAGTCGTCGAGCAGCGCACCCGCGACGGTGGAGCCGGTCTCCTCGTGGTGGCGGCGCACCGCGTCGTGCAGCCACCGCTGGTCGGTGTCGTCCAGCGCGCCGACGGCGTCCCGCAGATCGACGTTGACGTTGTCCGGGTCGAGGTCGATCACATACGCGATGCCACCGGACATACCGGCCGCGAAGTTGCGCCCGGTGGGGCCGAGGACGACCGCGTGACCGCCGGTCATGTACTCGCAGCCGTGGTCGCCCACGCCCTCGGAGACGACCGTGGCGCCGGAGTTGCGGACGCAGAACCGCTCGCCGACCCGGCCGCGCAGGTACATCTCACCGCCGGTCGCGCCGTACGCGAGGGTGTTGCCCGCGATGGTCGAGTACTCGGCGAGGTGGTCGGCGCCCCGGTCCGGGCGGACGATCACGCGGCCGCCGGACAGGCCCTTGCCGACGTAGTCGTTGGCGTCGCCCTCCAGCCGGAGGGTGACACCGCGGGGCAGGAACGCGCCGAAGGACTGGCCGGCCGAGCCGGTGAAGGTGATGTCGATGGTGTCCTCGGGCAGGCCCGCGCCGCCGAACTTCCGGGTCACCTCATGACCGAGCATGGTGCCGACGGTCCGGTTGATGTTGCGGATCGCGACCTGGGCGCGCACCGGCTGGGCGGCCTCCGCGCTCTCGGCGTTCAGCGCGTCGGCCGCCAGCTTGATCAGCTGGTTGTCGAGCGCCTTGGCCAGGCCGTGGTCCTGCTCGACCGCCTGGTGGCGGACGGCGCCCTCGGGCAGCTCGGGCACGTACAGCAGCGGGGCGAGGTCCAGACCCTGCGCCTTCCAGTGCTGGACGGCTCGGGTGGTGTCCAGCAGCTCGGCGTGGCCGATGGCCTCGTCCAGGGAGCGGAAGCCCAGCTCGGCGAGGATCTCGCGGACCTCCTCGGCGATGAACTGGAAGAAGTTCACCACGAACTCGGCCTTGCCGCTGTAGCGCTCGCGCAGCACCGGGTTCTGGGTGGCGATGCCGACCGGGCAGGTGTCCAGGTGGCAGACGCGCATCATGACGCAGCCGGAGACCACCAGCGGCGCGGTGGCGAAGCCGTACTCCTCGGCGCCGAGCAGCGCGGCGATCACCACGTCACGGCCGGTCTTCAGCTGGCCGTCGGTCTGCACCACGATGCGGTCGCGCAACCCGTTGAGCAGCAGCGTCTGCTGGGTCTCGGCGAGGCCGAGCTCCCAGGGGCCGCCCGCGTGCTTGAGCGAGGTGAGCGGTGAGGCGCCGGTGCCGCCGTCGTGGCCGGAGATCAGCACCACATCGGCGTGTGCCTTGGAGACACCCGCGGCCACCGTGCCGACGCCGACCTCGGAGACCAGCTTGACGTGGATCCGGGCCTGCGGGTTGGCGTTCTTCAGGTCGTGGATCAGCTGGGCGAGATCCTCGATCGAGTAGATGTCGTGGTGCGGCGGCGGGGAGATCAGGCCGACGCCCGGCGTGGAGTGCCGGGTCCTGGCCACCCACGGGTAGACCTTGTGGCCGGGCAGCTGGCCGCCCTCGCCGGGCTTGGCGCCCTGGGCCATCTTGATCTGGATGTCATCGGAGTTGACCAGGTACTCGCTGGTCACGCCGAAGCGGCCGGAGGCCACCTGCTTGATCGAGGAGCGCCGGGCGGGGTCGTGCAGCCGGTCGGAGTCCTCGCCGCCCTCGCCGGTGTTGGACTTCCCGCCCAGCTGGTTCATGGCGATGGCGAGGGTCTCGTGCGCCTCCTGGGAGATGGAGCCGTAGCTCATGGCGCCGGTGGAGAACCGCTTGACGATCTCGCTGACCGGCTCGACCTCCTCGATCGGGATCGAGGGGCGCTCGCCCTTGAAGGAGAACAGACCGCGCAGCGTCATCAGCCGCTCGGACTGCTCGTTCACCCGCTCGGTGTACTTCTTGAAGATGTCGTAGCGGCGCGACCGGGTGGAGTGCTGGAGCCGGAAGACCGTCTCGGGGTCGAAGAGGTGCGGCTCGCCCTCGCGGCGCCACTGGTACTCGCCGCCGATCTCCAGCGTGCGGTGGGCGGAGGGGACGCCGGAGGCGGGGTACGCCTTGGCGTGGCGGGCGGCCACCTCCTTGGCGATGACGTCCAGGCCCGCGCCGCCGATCTTGGTGGCGGTGCCGTGGAAGTAGGTGTCCACGAAGGACTCGTCCAGGCCGACGGCCTCGAAGACCTGCGCGCCCCGGTAGGAGGCCACGGTCGAGATGCCCATCTTGGACATGACCTTCAGGACGCCCTTGCCGAGCGCCTTGATGAGGTTCTTGATCGCGGTCTCGGCCTCCACACCGGGCAGGAACGTCCCGGCCCGGACCAGGTCCTCGACCGACTCCATCGCCAGATACGGGTTGACGGCCGCGGCGCCGTAGCCGATCAGCAGCGCGACATGGTGCACCTCGCGGACGTCGCCCGCCTCGACCAGCAGCCCCACCTGGGTGCGCTGCTTGGTGCGGATGAGGTGGTGGTGGACCGCGGAGGTGAGCAGCAGCGAGGGGATCGGGGCGTGCTCGGCGTCCGAGTGGCGGTCGGAGAGCACGATCAGCCGGGCGCCGTCCTCGATGGCGCGGTCGGCCTCGGCGCAGATCTCGTCCAGCCGGGCGGCGAGCGCCTGACCGCCGCCGCCGACCCGGTACAGGCCCGAGAGGTTCGCCGCCTTGAGGCCCGGCATGTCGCCGTCGGCGTTGATGTGGATGAGCTTGGCCAGCTCGTCGTTGTCGATCACCGGGAAGGGCAGGGTGACGCTGCGGCAGGAGGCCGCGGTCGGCTCCAGCAGATTGCCCTGCGGACCCAGCGAGGAGATCAGCGAGGTGACCAGCTCCTCGCGGATCGCGTCCAGCGGCGGGTTGGTGACCTGCGCGAACAGCTGGGTGAAGTAGTCGAACAGCAGCCGCGGCCGCTCGGAGAGGGCGGCGATCGGCGAGTCCGTGCCCATCGAGCCGATCGGCTCGGCCCCGGCCTTGGCCATCGGCGCGAGCAGGACGCGCAGCTCCTCCTCGGTGTACCCGAAGGTCTGCTGACGGCGGGTGACCGAGGCGTGGGTGTGCACGATGTGCTCACGCTCGGGGAGGTCGGCCAGGTCGATCAGACCGGCCTCGAGCCACTCGCCGTACGGCTGCTCGGCGGCCAGCTCGGCCTTGATCTCGTCGTCCTCGATGATGCGGTGCTCGGCCGTGTCGACCAGGAACATCCGGCCCGGCTGGAGCCGGCCCTTGCGGACCACCTTGGCCGGGTCGATGTCCAGGACGCCGACCTCGGAGGAGAGCACGACCAGGCCGTCGTCGGTGACCCAGTAGCGCCCGGGCCGCAGACCGTTGCGGTCCAGCACGGCGCCGACCTGGGTGCCGTCGGTGAAGGTGACACAGGCCGGGCCGTCCCAGGGCTCCATCATCGTGGAGTGGTACTGGTAGAAGGCGCGCCGGGCCGGGTCCATGGAGGGGTGGTTCTCCCACGCCTCGGGGACCATCATCAGCACCGAGTGCGGCAGCGAGCGGCCGCCGAGGTGGAGCAGCTCCAGGACCTCGTCGAAGGTCGCCGAGTCGGAGGCGTCCGGGGTGCAGAGGGGGAAGATCCGCTCCAGGCCCTTGTCCCCGAACAGGTCGCTGACCAGCTGGGACTCCCGGGCGCGCATCCAGTTGCGGTTGCCCTGGACGGTGTTGATCTCACCGTTGTGGGCGACGAAGCGGTACGGGTGGGCCAGCGGCCAGCTCGGGAAGGTGTTGGTGGAGAACCGGGAGTGGACCAGCGCGATGGCCGTGGCGAAGCGGCGGTCGGAGAGGTCCGGGAAGAACGGCTCCAGCTGACCGGTGGTCAGCATGCCCTTGTAGACCAGGGTGCGGGCGGACAGCGAGGGGAAGTAGACCCCCGCCTCGCGCTCGGCGCGCTTGCGCAGCACGAACGCCTTGCGGTCCAGGGCCACGCCGGTGCTGGTGCCGTCGGCGACGAAGAGCTGGCGGAAGGCGGGCATGGTGGCCCGGGCCCCGTTGCCCAGCAGTTCGGGGGCGACGGGCACCTCGCGCCAGCCGAGGACGGTCAGGTCCTCCTCGGCGGCGAGCCGCTCGATGTGCTCCGCGGCGGCCGCGCCCTCGGCCTCGCCCTCGGGGAGGAACGCGATGCCCACCGCGTAGGCACCGGCTTCGGGCAGCTCGAAGCCGGTCACGCTGTCCCGCAGGAAGGCGTCCGGAACCTGGACGAGGATGCCCGCGCCATCGCCGGAGTCGGGCTCGGAACCGGTGGCGCCGCGGTGCTCGAGGTTCCTCAGCACGGTGAGAGCCTGCTCCACGAGCTCATGGCTGGCCTCGCCGGTGAGGGTCGCCACGAAGCCGACGCCACAGGCGTCGTGCTCATTGCGCGGGTCGTACATCCCCTGTCGGGCGGGGTGGGATGCGGAACGCATCGGCTCTCCCGTCGTCGTCATGGCATTTTGCGTGTGCCGAGGGACGACGTTGGCCCTCCGCGAGAATTTCGTGCAGGTTACATGATGGGGCGAATCTCGGGAAGCGGAAATTCCGTTCCATCATGCGGACACCCCAGAGGTGGGGCGAGGTCAGGCAGTACGGGCATAGGGGACGGGGCGACCGCTGTCGCCATCGCGCGGATCGGGCGACACTGCCCAAGCGCTTCGGGCTTATGCCCACCCGTAAAAGGATCGAAACCGAGGAGTAACGGCGTGATCATGCGGCTCGCCGTATGACTATCATCCTACGGCCGTTCCGAAGAAAGCGCCCAGGGCATAGGTCACACCCGCCGCCGCGCCGCCCAGCACCAGCTGCCGCAGCCCGCTGTACCACCAGCTCCGGGCGGTCACCCGGGCCACCGCCGCACCGCAGCCGAACAGCCCGATCAGCGCCAGCACCACGGCCGGCCACAGCGCCGTGGCGCCCAGCAGATACGGCAGCACCGGCAGCAGCGCGCCCAGTGCGAACGAGCCGAACGAGGACACCGACGCCACCAGCGGCGACGGCAGATCGTCCGGGTCCACGCCCAGCTCCTCACGGGCGTGTATCTCCAGCGCCTGCTCGGGGTCGCGGGAGAGCTGCTCGGCCACCTCACGGGCCAGGGCCGGCTCCACCCCGCGCGACTCGTAGAGCGCGGCCAGCTCCTCCAGCTCGTCCACCGGGTGCTTGCGCAGCTCGCGCCGCTCCACCTCCAGCTCGGCCTGGACCAGATCGCGCTGGGAGGCGACGGAGGTGTACTCACCGGCGGCCATCGAGAAGGCACCGGCCGCGAGACCCGCCAGGCCGGTGATCACGATGGTCTGCCGGTCCACGGCGCCACCGGCCACACCGGTCATCAGCGCGAGGTTGGAGACCAGTCCGTCCATGGCCCCGAAGACGGCGGGGCGCAGCCAGCCGCCGTTCACATCGCGGTGGGTGTGGTTGTCGCGGTGGGCGATGTGCGGTGCCTCGGCACTGTCGATGACGGACATATGAAGATGTGCTCCCTTCGAGAAGGGTGTGGCGATGCGCCCCTCACCCCAACGGTTCGAAGGTACGCATGAATTCCCCCGCTCCGCCAGCAAGGAAGGCCGAACTTACCTCGCTGACCTGCGCAAACGTAAAGAGGCCGCCGAACCCCGGGGGGTTCGGCGGCCTGCTGGACGCACGTCGCGCGCGTCAGGGGTTCTTGGTGGGCTCCGCCTCGGCGGCCACCGCGCCGGCCTCCTCCGCGCCACCGCGCCCGGCCGGGGTGGCGCCGCGCGCCTCGGTGGCCGGGGCCGGCCCGGCGCCGCCCTCGGCCGCGCCGTCCTCGACCGCCGCCGGTTCCACGACCTCCTCGCGGCCCGGGGACCGCTTCGCGGAGACCACCAGATAGGCCACCGCGGCCAGGAAGACCACGACGGACGTCCAGTTGTTGAGCCGCAGCCCCAGCACGTGGTGGGCGTCGTCCACCCGGAGGTACTCGATCCAGAAGCGGCCCACGGTGTACGCCGCGACGTAGAGGGCGAACGCCCGGCCGTGGCCCAGCTTGAAGCGACGGTCCGCCCAGATCACCAGCAGGGCCACACCGACGCACCACAGCGACTCGTACAGGAAGGTCGGGTGGTACGTACCGGCCACCCGGCCCGCGTCGGCGTCGCCGTCGATCTTCAGCGCCCAGGGCAGCGTGGTGGCCTTGCCGTACAGCTCCTGGTTGAACCAGTTGCCCCAGCGCCCGATCGCCTGGGCGAAGGCGATCCCGGGCGCGATGGCGTCCGCGTACGCCGGGAGCGGGATCCCCCGGCGGCGGCAGCCGATCCAGGCGCCGAGCGCGCCCAGCGCGATGGCTCCCCAGATCCCCAGGCCGCCCTGCCAGATCTTGAAGGCGTCCACCCAGTCACGGCCGTCGGTGAAGTACAGCTCGTAGTCGGTGATGACGTGGTAGAGGCGGCCGCCGACCAGGCCGAAGGGCACCGCCCAGACGGCGATGTCGGCGACGGTGCCGACCCGGCCGCCGCGGGCGACCCAGCGCCGCCCGCCGTACCAGACCGCGACGAAGACGCCGATGATGATGCAGAACGCATAGCCGCGCAGCGGGACCGGACCGAGATAGATCACGCCGGACGACGGGCTGGGAATGTAAGCGAGGAGGTCCATGACAGGACCGACGCTACCGTGCCGGGCGGGAGATGCGACAACCCACCCGGCACAACGGCTGCATAACGAGGGTCAGTCGCGGGCCGCCGCGAGCACCATGCGCTTGAGCTTGTTGGGGCTCAGCGGCTTCTTGGGGTCGCCGTAGACCGACTTCCCGGCCAGCAGCACGGTCGGCGTGGAGGCGTAGCCGGAGTGGGCGAAGACGTCGTTGGACCTGCGCACCCAGGCGTCGTGCCGGCCGTCCTCGACGCACCGCCGGAAGGCGGGCGTGACCAGCCCGGGGACCTGGCCAGCGAGCTTGATCAGCCTGCCGTTGTCGGCGTACGCGTCCCGGGTCTCCTGGGGCTGGTGGCGGTAGAGCACATCGTGGTACGCCCGGAACTTCGCGGGGCCCTTGTCCTGGGCGCAGGCCGCCGCGTTCGCGGCGCGGAGCGAACCGGTGCCGCCGAGATTCCCGTCGATGATCGTCACCAGGTGGTACTCGACCCTCATCCGGCCGCTGTCCTGGAGCTGGTGGACGGTCTTGCGGAAGACGTCCTCGAACTGCTTGCAGCCCGGGCAGCGGAAGTCCTCGTAGACCGTCAGGGTCACCGGGCCCGCCTTCCCCGCCTTCCCCTCCTGGCCGGACCCCTCCGACCGCCCCGAGGGGATCACCAGACGGCCCTTGCCGACGGCCCCGCGCGGCGGCACCAGGGCGCTGGACGACTTCCCCTGGTCGTCCCCGGTCCTGGACGCGACCATGCCCACCCCCACCGCCGCGCCGAGGACGGCCACCACCGCCCCCAGGACGCCCAGCGTCCGCTTGCGCTTCGCGCGCGCCCGCTCCCGTTCACGCTGTTCCCGCAGGCGCTCTCGGGCGCCGCGCTTTCCCTCACGGTTTCTCTGGCTCACGCCCTCGCCTAACGAGGCGGAGGTGCACCGCTGAGCTCCTCCGCCCCGTTGTTCCCTCGAACGAGCGACCCTCTAACGGGCGGTGCGGACGCCCTCCGCCAGCTCGCCCGCGAGCTCGCGCAGCCCCGCCAGACCGGCCTCGGTGTCACCCTCGGCGTCCAGCAGCCGCTTGACGAAGGCCGAGCCCACGATGACCCCGTCGGCGAACGCCGCGACCTCCGCCGCCTGTGTGGCATTGGAGACGCCGAGGCCCACGCACACCGGGAGCGAGGTGGTGGAGCGGGTGCGCTCCACCAGCGCGCGCGCCTCCTGTCCCACCGATTCCCTCGTTCCGGTGACCCCCATGAGGGACGCCGCGTAGACGAAACCGCTGCCCGCCGCCGTGATCTTCGCCAGCCGCTCGTCACGGCTGCTGGGCGCGACCACGAACACGGTCGCCAGACCGTGCTGTTCGGCGGCCTTCCGCCAGATCTCCGACTCCTCGACCGGCAGATCGGGCAGGATGCAGCCCGCGCCACCCGCCTCGGCGAGATCGGCGGCGAACCGCTCGACGCCGTACCGGTCCACCGGGTTCCAGTACGTCATGCACAGGATCGGGGCGCCGGTGCGGGCGTGCACCTCCCCCACCGTGCGGATCACATCGCGGATCCGGACCCCGTTGCGCAGCGCGATGTCGTCGGCGGTCTGGATCACCGGCCCGTCCAGCACCGGATCGCTGTGCGGCAGCCCGACCTCGACGATGTCGCAGCCGCCCTCGATCATGGCGGTCATCGCGTCCACCGCGCCGTCGATGGTGGGGAAACCGGCGGGCAGATAGCCGACGAGCGCGGCGCGCCCCTCGTCCTTGGCGCCCGCCAGGACGGACCCCAGCAGCTCCAGGTTCCCGGCCATCACTTCGCCCCCTCGTCGCGTCGCTGGTCGTAGAGCCCGAAGTACCGGGCCGCCGTGTCCATGTCCTTGTCGCCGCGCCCGGAGAGATTGACCAGCACCAGGCCGTCGCTCCCCAGCTCCCGGCCGAGGTCCAGGGCGCCCGCGAGCGCGTGGGCGCTCTCGATCGCCGGGATGATGCCCTCGGTCTCCGACAGCAGCCGCAGCGCCCGCATGGCCTCGTCGTCGGTGACCGCCCGGTACTCGGCGCGGCCGATGTCCTTCAGATAGGCGTGCTCCGGCCCGACGCCGGGGTAGTCGAGACCGGCCGAGATCGAGTACGGCTCGGTGATCTGGCCGTCCTCGTCCTGGAGGACGTAGGACCGGGAGCCGTGCAGGATCCCGGGCTCGCCCTGGCTCAGCGTGGCCGCGTGCTCCCCGCTGGCCACGCCGTGCCCGGCGGGCTCGAAGCCGACGATCCGCACGCTCTCGTCCGGCAGGAAGGCGTGGAACAGCCCGATCGCGTTGGATCCGCCGCCGACACAGGCCGCGACCGCGTCCGGCAGCCGGCCGGTCCGCTCCAGGATCTGCCGCCGCGCCTCCACGCCGATCACCCGGTGGAAGTCGCGCACCAGCGCCGGGAAGGGGTGGGGTCCCGCCACGGTGCCGAAGAGGTAGTGGGTGCGGTCCACATTGGCGACCCAGTCCCGGAACGCCTCGTTGATGGCGTCCTTGAGGGTGCGGCTGCCGGACTTCACGGCGATGACCTCGGCGCCCAGCATCCGCATCCGCGCCACGTTGAGCGCCTGCCGCTGGGTGTCGATCTCGCCCATGTAGATGGTGCACTCGAGACCGAACAGCGCGCACGCGGTGGCCGTGGCCACCCCGTGCTGACCGGCGCCGGTCTCGGCGATGACGCGGGACTTGCCCATCCGCCGGGTGAGCAGGGCCTGCCCCAGCACGTTGTTGATCTTGTGGGAGCCGGTGTGGTTGAGGTCCTCCCGCTTGAGGAAGACCCGGGCGCCCCCGGCGTGCTCGGCGAACCGCGGCACCTCGGTCAGCGCGCTGGGCCGGCCGGTGTAGTTGACCAGCAGATCCTCGAGTTCGGCCGCGAAGGCGGGGTCCGCCTTGGCCTTCTCGTACTCGGCGGCGACCTCGTCGACCGCGGCGACCAGCGCCTCCGGAATGAACTTTCCGCCGAAGGCCCCGAAGTAGCCCTCGGCGCTGGGCACCTGGCCCTCCGGGTCGGGAATGAAGAAATCAGAGGACATGCGACGTACTCCTCGATCGGGGCAGCGCCCCGCGACAGGTGGGATGGAATGGGGGAGCGTGCGCGCTCAGCGCGCCGCTGCCCGGCGCCATCGCCGCCCGTTGATCTGCCCCGGCTCGCATCCGATGTGGTAGCGCACGCGCCGCCCCCGCACCCGCCTCGCGGGCGCGCGGCAGCCGCGGGGCCGACAGCCCCGTGCCAGGCGCGCGTACGTCTCCATGGTCCGCCGGTCCCGCCCCGTCGTCAGTCCCGGCCGTGGCGCAGCGCCGGATGGGCACCCGCCGCCACCAGATCGGCCACCGCGACCTTGGGGTCGCGCCCGGTCACCAGGGACTCGCCGACCAGCACCGCGTCCGCGCCGTCGTTGGCGTAGGCGATCAGGTCGTGCGGGCCGCGCACCCCCGACTCGGCGATCTTGATGATGTGGTCCGGGATCTCGGGGGCGACCCGGGCGAAGGTCGAACGGTCCACCTGGAGGGTCTTGAGGTCACGCGCGTTGACGCCGATCACCCGGGCCCCGGCGTCGACCGCCCGGGCGACCTCCTCCTCGTCGTGCACCTCGACCAGGGGCGTCAGCCCGATGGACTCTGCCCGCTCGATGAGCGAGACCAGCGCCTCCTGCTCCAGCGCGGAGACGATCAGCAGGATGACGTCGGCGCCGTGCGCCCGCGCCTCCCACAGCTGGTAGGAGGTGACGATGAAGTCCTTACGGAGCACCGGAATGTCGACCTTGGCCCTTACGGCTTCCAGGTCGGCCAGCGATCCGCCGAAACGCCGCTGCTCGGTCAGCACGCTGATCACGGACGCGCCGCCCGCCTCGTAGTCCGCGGCGAGCCCGGCGGGGTCGGCGATCGCGGCGAGCGCTCCCTTGGAGGGGCTTGACCGCTTGACCTCGCAGATCACCTTGACGCTGTCGCCCTTGAGCGCCGCGACACCGTCCTTCGCCGGCTGGGCCTTGGCCGCCCGCTCCTTGAGCTCGTCGAGCGCGACGCGCGCCTGCCGCTCCGCGAGGTCGGCACGGACTCCGTCGATGATCTCGTCGAGCACACTCACCGAGCGGCCCCCTTCCGTGACGGGGATGAAGCTTCTGATCTGTACCTGGTGGGGCGGTCCACCGCGTCACCTGGCACTGCGATGGTAGCCGCCGGTAGGCCGAGGTCCCGCATCCGGTTGACGCGGACGCGCGCCACACGCACATACACAACAGCGGTCACGGCACCAGTAGTCCCCCGAACGGGAAATTCCGGACGATGGTGAAGACCAGGGCCGCCACGCCGAGCGCCCCGGCGTGCCACAGCCGTGGCGCCGGGAAGCGTCCGCGCACGCACCACACCGCCCAGCAGACGGCGAAGGCCGCGTAACAGCCGACGGCCAGGGCGTTGTCACGCAGCGCGGCCGCCACATCGCCGTGGGCCAGGTCATGGGCCCCGCGCAGCCCGCCGCAGCCGGGGCAGTACAGCCCGGTGAGCCTCAGCAGCGGGCAGACGGGGTAGTGGCCGGGCTCCCGGGGGTCGACAGCGCCGACGTAGCCGAAGGCGGCGAGGACGCCCGCGAGGACGCCGAACGGGGCGGCGAGACGCCGCACCAGGGGGGCGGGGGCGGTCGGCGGTGGTTCGGTCACACCGCCGAGTCTGCCCGGGGATCCACGAAGGCGCAGCTCAGGGCCGGTGCACCGGCCTCCGTACGGCTGAGTGCCGCATGCGGTGGAGGCGGGCGCGGCCCCGGGCCGCGCCGGGGCTCAGCTCTGGGTCTGCGTCTGCGACTGCGCCGTGGGCTGCGGCTGCGGGTGCTGCGTCTTGGGCATGCCCAGCCCGGCCGCGCGCATCGCCGCGCCGACCACACCGCCGAGGGCGATGATCACCATGCCCGCCCAGAAGCCGAGCGGGTTGGCCGCCACGGTGAACGCGCCGGCGACGCAGAAGCCGATGAAGGCGATGGTGACACCGGTCCAGGCGGCCGGGGTGTGTCCGTGGTTGTGACCCGCCATGAATTCTCCTCGTAGCTGTACGCGCCTGGTCCGGGCGCTCGGGGGGCGAACGCTCCCACGCCATTGTCCCCGACGCGCGAAACGTCCTTGAGCGGGGGTGGGACCTTACGGTGCGCGACGGGGCGGTGGCCCGTACCCCGGCGGTCCCCCACCGGACCGGGCCGTCCGGAGGAGCGCTCAGGCGCCCCGCTCGGCCTCCTGCCGCGCCGGGGCCTCGGGGGTCGCCGGGGCCTCGGGGGTCGCCGGAGCCTCCGTCGGGTCCTCGCCCCGGTCCAGGGCCTTCCACAGCTCCTCGGGGCGGTCCGGGTCGGGGGCGGCGCCGGCGCGCCGGGTGCGGACCCGGCTCGCGGTGCCCGCGCGCTCGTACCGCCCGGACATGGCGGGCCAGTGACGGCCGTAGGCCAGCGCGAGCACGCCCGCGAGCAGCAGCAGCACCCCGCCCGCCGCGGCGACCCACGGCCAGGGGGTGTACGCCACGTCGTGGATCGGGCTGTGGGTGAGCCCGCTCACCTTGGACGCCTTCTCCTCCAGCGCCGCCTTGTCGGACGCGCCGAGGGCCGAGCTGATCACGATGCCCGCGCCGCTGAGGGCCAGCAGCGCCGCGACGACGGCACGGCCGAGGCGGCGCACGGCGAAGACCGCGACCAGCGCGGCGAGGCCGACGACCGCCAGCGCACCGGGCAGCCCGGTGATGTCATCGCCGTTGGCGCTCTGCGAGAGGGATCCCTGGGCGACGGAGGCGGTGCCCTCGGCCCACTTGCGGCTGGTGGCCAGGAGGACGAGGGCGGCGCCGAGCGCACCGGCGAGCAGGGCGATGGCAAGGCTGCTTCGGCGGCCGCGCGCGGCGGGGGCGGAGGGCTCGTGCTCGGCCCTGGGCTGGGGTACGGCTGCTGCAGTCACGCCTACCACTATCCCCCACCCGGGTACGGGACCGTCCGCGGGTGGGGGATATGGGACCTACCGGGACCCACCGGCCACCGGGGACTACCGTCCCAGCCGGCCCGCCGCGTGCACCGCCCGCAGCACCGCCGCCGCCTTGTTGCGGCACTCCGCGTCCTCGGCCACCGGATCGGAGTCGGCGACGATCCCGGCGCCCGCCTGGACATACGCCGTGCCCTCGCGCAGCAGCGCGGTGCGGATGGCGATCGCGGTGTCGGAGTCGCCCGCGAAGTCGAGATAGCCGACACAGCCGCCGTACAGCCCGCGGCGGCTCGGCTCCAGTTCCTCGATGATCTGCAGCGCCCGCGGCTTGGGGGCGCCGGAGAGGGTGCCCGCGGGGAAGCAGGCGGTGAGCACGTCGAAGGCCGTTCGGCCCTCGGCGAGGCTGCCCGTGACGGTGGAGACGATGTGCATGACATGGCTGTAGCGCTCGATCGACATGAAGTCGACGACCTCCACGCTGCCGGGCTCGCAGACCCGCCCGAGGTCATTGCGCCCGAGGTCGACGAGCATCAGGTGCTCGGCCCGTTCCTTGGGGTCGGCGAGCAGCTCCTCGGCGAGGGCGGCGTCCTCCTGCGGGGTGGCGCCCCGGTGACGGGTACCGGCGATGGGGTGCAGCACCGCCCGGCCGTCCTCGACCTTGACCAGGGCCTCCGGGCTGGAGCCCACCACATCGAAGCCCTCGAACCGGAAGAGGTACATATAAGGGCTCGGGTTGGTGGCGCGCAGCACCCGGTAGACGTCGAGGGCGCTGGCCGAGCACGGCGTCTCGAACCGCTGTGAGGGGACGACCTGGAACGCCTCGCCCGCGCGGATGCGCTCCTTGATGTCGTCCACCGCCTCCATGAAGTCCGCGCCGCCCCACAGCGCGGTGTACTCGGGCAGCTCGGAGTCGGGCAGCGCGGCGGGGTCGGTCGCGACGGGGCGGACCAGGTCGGCGGCCATCGCGTCGAGCCGGGCCACGGCGTCCGCGTACGCCTCGTCCACGCCCGTGTCGAGGTCGTTGTGGTTGATCGCGTTGGCGATCAGCAGCACGGTGCCGTCCCAGTGGTCGAGCACCGCGAGGTCAGAGGTGAGCAGCATGGTCAGCTCGGGCAGGCGCAGATCGTCCCGGCCGTGCTCGCCGACCTTCTCCAGGCGGCGGACGACGTCGTAGCCGAGGTAGCCGACCATACCGCCGGTGAACGGCGGCAGCTGGACCAGCCCGCCGAGGTCCCGGGGGGTGTGCAGGGTCTCGACGGTGGCGCGCAGCGCCTGGAGGGGGTCGCCGTCGGTGGGGACGCCGACCGGCGGGGTGCCCAGCCAGTGGGTGCGGCCGTCGCGTTCGGTGAGGGTGGCGGCGCTGCGGACGCCGATGAAGGAGTAGCGGGACCAGGAGCGGCCGTTCTCGGCGGATTCGAGGAGGAAGGTGCCGGGGCGCTCTGCGGCCAGCTTGCGGTAGAGGCCCACAGGGGTGTCGCCGTCCGCGAGCAGCTTGCGGCTGACGGGGATGACGCGGCGGTCGGCCGCCAGCTTGCGGAAGGTCTCGAGATCCATCGTGACAGCGTCCTGGGTCTAGGGCTGGGGAGCCCGGCGGGGCACGGGCGGCGGGACG
>NZ_JAEEAP010000143.1 GCF_016103465.1 Streptomyces sabulosicollis | reverse complement strand
GGGTTTCTGAAGGGAACGCGGTTCGAACTGGGCGGCGAACCACACCCTTTGGGATGAACGGACATCATGTGTCTGCCTGTTTACCCTCGGTGCGCAAATATGGCGTGGTCGAGGCCGTCGGCGCCCGTGGAGTCCCCCGCGGCAGGCGCCGGCGGCTCCATGTCTCCTGTGGGGGTCAACTCACGTGTCCTGTTCCAGTAACACCTCCTTCGGCATGCCCACCCGCCGCCTGGCGGCCGCCACTGCCGCTGCCGCGGTCTCCGTCCTGGGCCTGCTGCCCGCGGCGACCGCGCAGGCCGACACCGGTGCGACCACCGGTAAGGCGGGTGCGGTCGTGCTCCGCACCGATCTCGATGTCTCCCTGCTCAACAAGACCGTCAGGGCTCCGCTCTCGGTCGCGCTGAACGATGTGCACGCGCCGGCGACCGCCAGCAAGACGGCGCTCAGCGCGACCTTGGACGGCGTGGACGGGGGCCGGCCGTTCAGTGTCCTGCGGGCGGATGTGGCCACCGCCCGGGCCGCCGCGGACAAGCAGCGCGCCGAGGGGTACTCCAACCTCGTCAACGCCCAGGTCCATGTCCCGGGCCTGGCGGCGGTGCCGCTGATCACGGTCGAGCAGGTGACCTCGAAGGCGGTGTGTGCCGTCGGCAAGCGGCCGACCGCCCACTCCAACCTGCTCGGCGGCGTCAGCGTGCTCGGGCAGAAGGTCACCCTGCGCACGAGCGGTACCACCACCGTCGATGTGCCGTCGCTCGGCCAGGTCCGGCTCGACCTGTCGCGGACGGCCACCACCTCGCGCACGGCGGCGGCCACGGCCCTCAACCTGAAGGTCTCCGTGAACCCGCTCAAGCTGAACGTCTCCGAGGTCGAGGGGCAGGTCACGCTCGCCCGCGCGACCTGTGAGGCACCCGTGGCCGCGGCGGTCGAACCCAGCCCGAGCGTGGGCTCCCAGACCAAGCCCGAGCCCAAGCCGGAGCACCTGGCCGAGACCGGCGGCAGCTCGGCCACGCCGTACCTGGTGGCCGGTGGCGCCCTCCTGCTCGCCGTGGGCGGCGGCGCCGTCGTCCTGGCCCGCCGCCGCCGGGCCGCCACCACCCGCGGCGACGCCGCCTGACGCCTGGGCCGGGCCGTCTGACGTCCGGCCCGTCGGGTCCGGTGCCCGCGCCACCCGGCGCGGGCACCGGGACCGGCCAAGGGGGCACGGGCGAGTCCTGGTCGACCGCTCTCCGCGCGGTCGGACGGGGGGCGGTCAGGCGGCGGTGTCCGCTATCGCCTTCGCCAAGGCGATGACGAATCGGTCCGTCGTGGTGCGGTCCCGGACGGCGAGCCGGAGCCACTCCGGGCCGAGGCCCGGGAAGGTGTCACCACGGCGGACGGCGAAGCCCAGCTCCCGCAGCCGGGTGCGGATCGCCGCCGCGCCCGCCACACGGATCAGCAGAAACGGCCCGGCCGCCGGACCGCACACCCGTACCCCCGCCAACTCGGCCAGTTGGCCGGCCAGATGGGCCCGGTCGGCGGCGGTACGGTCGGCGGCCCGTTCCGCCTCGGCGAGGGCGGACGGGGTGCAGCACGCCTCGGCCGCCGCCAGGGCCGGGCTGGACACCGGCCACAGCGGCTGGACCCGCTCCAGCGCCGTGACGGTGTCCGGCTCCGCCAGTACGTAGCCGATCCGCAGCCCCGCCAGGCCCCAGGTCTTGGTGAGGCTGCGCAGCACCACCAGCCCCGGCACATCGGTGCGGGCCGCCAGCGACTCCGACTCACCCGGGACGGCGTCCATGAACGCCTCGTCCACCACCAGCGTCCGGCCCGGCCGGGCGAGCCGGGCCAGAGCGTCGGCCGGGTGCAGCACGGACGTGGGGTTGGTGGGGTTGCCGATCACCACCAGATCGGCGTCCTCCGGCACTGCCGCCGGGGCCAGCCGGAAGCCGTCCCGCTCATCGAGGACCACGCGCTCCACCGTGTGTCCCGCGTCCCGCAGCGCCGCCTCCGGCTCGGTGAACTGCGGATGCACCACCACTGGCCGTCGGGCCGGTATGGCACGGGCGAGCAGGACGAACGCCTCCGCGGCGCCCGCCGTCAGCAGCACCCGGCCGACCGGGAGCCCATGGCGGGCAGCGACCGCCTCCCGTGCCGCCCGCCCGTCCGGATAGGCGGCCAGCCCGTCGAGGGACGCGGCGATACGGGACTTGAGCCAGCCCGGAGGCGTACCGGCCCGGACATTGACCGCGAGGTCGGTCAGGGCGACGTCGGCACCCCGCACCTCCGCGTCCCCGTGATGCCGCAGATCGAACCCGGCGGACCCGCCCGCGGCCGGGCCCACCGATGCCTCAGCGGACATCGGCGATGCCTCAGCGGACATCGGCGAGGGCTCAGCGGACATCGGCGTGGGCTCAGCGGACATCGGCGTGGGCATCGGGATGCGCGAAGGCATGGGCCTCATCGGCGAACCCGGCGCGCCCGCTGGTGTCGGCCACCTCCTCATAGCGCTCCATGACGAGGTCGGCCAACTCCCGCGCCGGACCGATGACATCGGCCGAGACCACCTCGACCTCGGGGTGGGCGAGCCCCCAGCCCTCCGCCTGCTGCCGCACCCGCTCCAGGGCGTCACCCTCGAACAGGACGTACGGCAGCACCACGACCCGCCGCGCCCCCAGCTTGGCGCAGCGGTCCAGGCCGGAGGCCACATCCGGTGCGGCGAGCGAGGCGAAGGCGACCTCGACGCCCGCGAAGCCGCGGCCCTCCCACAGCAGCCGGGCCGCGCGGTGCACCTCGGCGTTGGCCTCGGGGAGAGGCGAACCGTCGCCCACCAGCAGCACGGTCGTCTCCGCGCGGTCCGAGGGCAGCCGGGGCCGATTGCCCAGCGCCTCGTCGAGCCGCCGCTCCAGCAGGCTCAGCAGCGTGCGGTGCGGGCCGAGCGGCCGGGCGGAGGCGAACGAGGCATCGGCGTGCCGCTCCGCCTCCTGGGCCAGCGCGGCGGCGATGCCGTCTCTGGGGGGAGCCGCCGGGATCAGCGTCATCGGGACGACCGCGAAGCGGGTCACCCCCTCCCCGACGAGCCGGGTGACCGCGTCGGACAGCGGGTGGCCGCCCGGTCCGGTGAGGCCACCCGCCACGGGCAGATGCGGGTGGCGTGCGGCCAACTCCCTGACGAATGCCTGGAAGGCGGCGGCATGCCTTTCGTCTCGGGTGCCGATGCCTGCGATGAGCAGGGCGGGCGGGGTCGTCACGAGGTCTCCTTGGTGCTGGTGGTGCGGGTGTCACGGTCAGCGGGGGGCGGGCTGTTCCGCCCCGAGACGTTACTGACCTGCGTCGGGGCGGTCGACGGCAGGTCTTCGCTGCCCGTCCTGCCCGGATTTGACCGCCGCCGGGCGGCGAGCGACGGCGCAGGTGGCCTTCCCCGGGTGACCGTGCGGCGTGGACTTCCGCTTGGCGACGAGCAGTTCGCCCCCCGGACCGGCGGCCAGCAGCGCGGCCGCCTCGGCGACCCCGGCCGTGCCCACGGCGGCGAGCGGCGCCGCGGACGGGTTCGGCACCTCCACCGTGGCCAGCGCCTCCGCCGGGTATCCGCACAGCGGCACGCCCAGCCGTTCGGCCGCCGCCAGCAGCCCGGCCTCCCCGGACTTGGCCTCCACCGTGGCCAACTCCGCCACACCGCGCGGTGAAAGGCCCGCCTCCGCCAGGGTGGCCTCGACCAGCCCGAGCACCTCGCCGACGGACACCCCCCGGCCGGCGCCGATGCCGACGACAAGCGGTGCCCCGGGCGGGGGAGAGGCCGGACTGCGGCCGACGACCTCCATGTCAGCTCACCGCCTCGGCTCAACCGGCAGGGGGCGCACATCTGCCGACGAACCGGGCCGCCGCCCCCGGGACCGAGGCCCAGTGCACATGCAGATAGGAGGCATGCACATCTCCCTGCGCGAACCCTTCGGTGCGACGCTCCGGGTGGACGAGCCCCCAGGCGGGCTCCGGCCCCGCTCCGGGCGCGACGGTGGTGCGGTGGAACTCATGGCCGCGCACCCGTGTCCCCGCGGCGGCGAGTGAGGTGTCGGAGACGGCCACGGCCTCACGGTAGCCCAGCGTCAGACGTTCCGACATCCGTGCCTTCGCGGCCAGCACCCCGCACATCGGCTCCCCGTCCAGCGAATGCGCCAGATACAGCAGCCCGGCACATTCGGCGGCGATGGGCGCGCCGGACGCGGCGAGCCCGGCGACGGCGGCGCGCAGCGGCTCGTTCGCGGACAGCTCGGGGGCGTAGACCTCCGGGAACCCGCCGCCGATCACCAGACCGCCGGTGCCCTCCGGGAGGCGCTCGTCCCGCAGCGGATCGAAGGGGACGACCCGCGCCCCGGCCGCCGTGAGCAGCTCGGCGTGCTCCGCGTACGAGAAGGTGAACGCGGCCCCGCCCGCCACGGCGACCACCGGCCGGCCGCCCCGGACCCCGGCACCGGGGACGGTGGCCACCGCCCGGTGTATCTCCTCCTGCGGATCCCAGGCCCGCCCGGACAGCGGCGGTGCGCTGCGCGCCAGCGCCAGCAGCCCGTCGAGATCGCAGCCCTCCCGCACCCGGGCGGCCAGCGCGGCCGCCGAATCGACCGCCTCCGCATGGCGCTCGGCCACCGGCACCAGACCCAGATGGCGGCTCGGGGCCCGCACCGCCCGCGTCCGGCGCAGCGCGCCGAACACCGGCACCCCGCACCCCTCCAGCGCCTCGCGCAGCATCGCCTCGTGACGGTCCGAGCCGACCTTGTTCAGGATCACGCCCGCGACCCGCACCTCGGGGTCCCAGGACGCGAAGCCATGCACCAGCGCGGCCACCGACCGCGACTGCGACGACGCGTCCACCACCAGCACCACCGGTGCCCGCAGCAGCTTGGCCACATGCGCCGTCGAGGCCAGCTCGCCCTGCCCGGCCGCACCGTCGAACAGGCCCATCACCCCCTCGACCAGGGCCAGATCGCAGCCCGCCGCCCCGTGCAGGAACAGCGGGGCGATCCGCTCCGGGCCGCACAGATAGGCGTCCAGGTTCCGACCCGGTCGCGCGCCCCCGGCCCGCGACCGGCCGGCCCCCGAGGCGCCCGAAGAGGCGGCCGAGGAGATCGCGAGCGCGTGATAGCCAGGGTCGATGTAGTCCGGGCCGACCTTGTGCGGGGACACATCCAGACCGCGCTCCGCGAAGGCGGCCATCAGCCCCGCGGTGACCGTCGTCTTCCCGCTGCCGGAGGCGGGCGCCGCGATCACCAGGCGCGGGACGCTCACCACTCGATGCCCCGCTGGCCCTTCTGACCGGCGTCCATCGGATGCTTGACCTTGGACATGTCGGTGACCAGGTCGGCGAAGTCCAGCAGCTGCGCCGGCGCGTTACGCCCCGTGATGACGACGTGCTGCGTCCCGGGCCGGTCCCGCAGCACCGCCACCACCTCGTCGGGGTCCACCCAGCCCCAGTGCATCGGATACGCGAACTCGTCCAGCACATACAGCCGGTATGTCTCCGCCGCGAGATCGCGCTTGACCTGCTCCCAGCCCTCGCGTGCGGCCTCCTCGCTGGAAGCCATGTCGCGCTGGACCCACGACCAGCCCTCGCCCATCTTGTGCCATGCGACGGTCCCCCCTTCGCCCGAGTCGCCGAGGACGCGCAGCGCACGCTCCTCACCGACCCGCCATTTCGCGGACTTTACAAACTGGAATACACCGACCGGCCAGTTCTGGTTCCACGCCCGCAGCGCCAGCCCGAACGCCGCGGTCGACTTGCCCTTGCCCTGACCGGTGTGGACGAGCACCAGCGGACGGTTGCGGCGCTGGCGGGTGGTCAGCCCGTCGTCCGGCACGACGGTCGGTTGTCCTTGCGGCATCAGGCGGCCCTCCGAGGGTTCGAAACGGTTCGTACATCGCGCACCAGCGCGGTCACGCTGTCCGCGCGCAGCTCGTCGAGTGTCACCGGCGTGCCCCGCAGTTCGCGGGCGAGCGCGCCCGCGAGCCCCAGCCGCACCGGCCCCGACTCGCAGTCCACGACCACCGAGGCGACCCCGTCGCCCGCGAGCATCCGCGCCGCGCGCCCGGCCCGCTCGACCGGCGCGGGACCGCCGGACCGTCGCGCCTCCGTGGCCCGCCCGTCGGTCACCACGACCAGCAGCGGACGGCGTGCGGGGTCCCGCAGCCGCTCCACCCGCAGCACCTCCCGGGCCTTCAGCAGCCCGGCCGCCAGCGGCGTACGGCCGCCCGTCGGCAGCCGCTCCAGCCGCGCGGCGGCCGCGTCCACCGACGAGGTGGGCGGCAGCGCCAGCTCGGCGTCCGCGCCCCGGAAGGTGATCAGCCCGACCTTGTCCCGCCGCTGGTAGGCGTCCAGCAGCAGCGACAGCACCGCGCCCTTGATCGCGCTCATCCGCTTCCGCGCGGCCATCGAGCCCGACGCGTCCACCACGAACAGCACGAGGTTGCCCTCCCGGCCCTCGCGCACCGCCTCGCGCAGATCGTCCCGGCGCACCAGCAGCCCGGGGCCGCGCCGCCCGCGCGCCAGCTGATGCGGGGCGGCCGCCCGGACGGTGGCCGACAGGTGCAGCGCGGAGAGCGTCCCCCTCGGGCGGCGCGCTCCGGTGGTGCGGCCGTGCGCGCTGCGGGCGCGCGAGCGACGCCCCGCCGCGCCCTCGCCCAGGCCGGGGACGTCGAGGCGCCGGGTTTGGAACGGTTCGGCGGCGCCCACGGCCGCCCGCTCACCGCCGGCCCCGCCCGCACCCCCGTCCGCTTGGTCCGGCCCACCGTCGCGGTCGGCCGGGACGGAGCCGGGCTCGCGGTCGGCCGTCTCGCGCTCATCCGTGCGCTGGTCGGGGACGGACGGTCCGGGCTCGGCGGGCGGCGCCTGCTCCCGCGCCCCGTCGCCCGCGCCCTCCCGCGGCCCGCCCTCGGGGCCGCCCGGGTCGTCCGGCCCGGAGCCGTCCGGCCCGCCCTCGGGGCCCGGATCCGGATCCGGCTCCGGGTCGTCCTCCTCGAACTGCCGCAGGATCTCGTCGAGTTTGTCCTCGTCGAGCCCCGGCGCGTCGAACGGCGCCCGCCGCCGGCGGTGGGGGAGCGACAGCAGCGCGGCCCCCCGTACGTCCTCGGTCCGGACGTCGGTGCGCCCCGCCCAGGCGGCCAGCGCGGTCGCCGTACGGGCCGTCACGATGTCCGCGCGCATCCCGTCCACCTCGAACCCGGCGCACACCGCCGCGATCTGCCGCAGCGCGCGGTCGCCGAGACCCACCCGCGGCAGCAGGGCGCGTGCCGCCGCGATGCGCTCCCGCAGGGCCTCCTCGTCCGCCGCCCAGCGAGCCGCGAACCCCTCCGGGTCCTCGTCGTACGCCAGCCGACGCCGCACCACCTCGACCCGCTCCTCGGTGTCCCGGGACGCCGCGACCTCCACCGTGAGACCGAAGCGGTCCAGCAACTGCGGCCGCAGCTCCCCCTCCTCGGGGTTCATGGTGCCCACCAGGAGGAAGCGCGCCGCGTGCCGTACGGACACCCCCTCGCGCTCCACGTAGGAGGCGCCCATGGCGGCCGCGTCGAGCAGCAGGTCGATCAGATGGTCGTGCAGCAGATTGACCTCGTCGACGTAGAGCACCCCGCGGTGGGCGTCCGCGAGCAGCCCGGGCTCGAACGCCTTCACGCCGTCCGACAGGGCCCGCTCGATGTCGAGCGCGCCCACCAGCCGGTCCTCGGAGGCGCCGACGGGCAGTTCGACCATCCGCGCCGGGCGCGCCTCGCCGGTGCCCGGCTCATGGGGCCCGTCCGGGCAGGACGGGTCGGGCGCGGCCGGGTCGCAGGAGAACCGGCACCCGGCCACCACGTCCACCTCGGGCAGCAGCGCGGCGATCGCTCTTACGGCGGTGCTCTTGGCCGTGCCCTTCTCGCCGCGCACCAGGACGCCGCCCACGGCGGGGGAGACGGCGTTGAGGAGCAGGGCGAGCCGCAGGCCGTCCATGCCGACGATCGCGCTGAAGGGGTAGGTGGTGGTCACGCGGCGGTACCTCCTGGATTGCATGGGCGTCGCGGTCCGGTGTCGGCCGTGGGGGTGTCGGTGTTCATCGCGCCGTCGCCCCCGGCACCCCCGGAGGGACGAACGGCAGACCCTCCGGGACGCCCTCCTCGATGAGCCGCAGCAGCGCGTCCGTGTCGGCGTGCTCCTCGATCAGGTCGCCGAGGCGGTCGAGCTGCTCCTCGCGCAGCTCGCCGAACCGGGTGTCCGGCGCCGGGACGAACGCCCGGCCCGCCGCGGCGGCCACCCGCCGCAGGAACGCCCGCCGGAAGCCGTCGCTCTCCAGCGAGCCGTGCCAGTGGGTGCCCCACACCGAGCCCACCCGGCAGCCGTCCAGGAAGGGCTCCTCGGCCCCGTCGAGCAGCTCGGCGACCCCGTGGTGGATCTCGTAGCCCTCCACCCGCTCGCCGAGCGCCTCGCCCACCGGCCGGGCCAGGGTCTTCTCGGCCGCGAACCGCACCCGCACCGGCAGCAGTCCGAGCCCGGCGACCGTCCCGGCCCTCGACTCGACCTCGTCCTCGATGCGCTCCCCGAGCGCCTGGAAGCCGCCGCAGACGCCCAGCACCGGACGGCCCTCGGCGGCCCGCCGGGCGATGGCGTCGGCGAGCCCGCGCTCGCGCAGCCACTCCAGCGCCCTTACGGTGCCCCGGGTGCCCGGCAGCACCACCAGATCGGCGTCGGCCAGCTCCTCGGGCCGGTCCACGAACCGCACGATCACCCCCGGCTCGGCCGCCAGCGCGTCCACGTCCGTGAAGTTGGACATCAGCGGCACGGCGGCCACCGCGATCCGCAGGACGTCGGCGCCGTAAGGGGGCGCCACGGCGCTCTCCCGCACCGCGCCGCGCAGCGATACCCGCAGCCCGTCCTCCTCGTCGATGCCCAGCCCGTGGGCGAACGGGAGGACCCCGACGGTCGGGCGTCCGGTGAGGTCGCGGAGCATCTCCAGACCGGGCTCCAGAAGGCTCACATCGCCGCGGAACTTGTTCACCAGATAGGCGGCCACATGCCGTTGGTCCGCCGCGGACAGCAGCGCGGTCGTGCCGAAGAAGGACGCGAAGACGCCACCGCGGTCGATGTCCCCGACCACCACGGCCGGAAGCCCGGCGGCGCGCGCCAGGCCCATGTTGACGATGTCGGTACGGCGCAGATTGATCTCGGCCGGGCTGCCCGCGCCCTCGCAGATCACCGCGTCATGGGTGCGCCGCAGCTCTTCCAGGCACTCCGTGACGGTGCCCAGCAGCGCCTCCCTGCGCCCCGTGTAGGGCTTATCGCCGGGCGAGGGGGCTCCGGGCCCGCCGAAGTACCCGCGCGCGCTCAGCTCGCCCACCGGCTTGCCCAGCAGCACCACTTGGCTGCTGCGGTCGCTGCCCGGCTTCAGCAGGACCGGGTTCATCAGCGCGCTGGGCTCGACGCGCGCGGCGGCGGCCTGCATGGCCTGCGCCCGCCCGATCTCCGCCCCCTCCCGCGTGACGTAGGAGTTGAGCGACATGTTCTGCGCCTTGAAGGGCGCCACGCTGACACCCTTACGGGCCAGCCACCGGCAGATCCCGGCCGTCACCACGCTCTTGCCCGCGTCGGAGGTCGTGCCCGCGACGAGCAGCCCCCCGCCGCGCGCCACGGAGCCGTCCATGCCGCCCTTACCGCGCATCCCGCTCATCCGCCGTCCCTTCCCAAGGCCCGGGGCCGCCCCGTCAACGCCCTCAGGACCGGCCGGGCCGCCATGGACACGCCGAGCGCCAGGACGCCGACGCGCCGCGACAGCCGTATCGCCCGCTCGATGTCGGCCGACTCCACCGGCCGCCCGCCGGAGTTGAGCACCGGCCGGTGCTCGACCCGGCCGCCGTACGTGAGGGTGCCGCCCAATCGGACGCCGAGCGCGCCCGCGAAGGACGCCTCCACGGGGCCCGCGTTGGGGCTCGGATGGCGTCTGCCGTCGCGCCGCCAGGCGCGCCACGCACCGCGCGGATCGGGGCCCGCGAGCGTCGCCAGGGCCGCCGTAAGGCGCGCACCGGGCCAGCCGGCCACATCGTCCAGCCGGGCCGCCGCCCAGCCGAACCGCCGGTGGCGCGGCGACTTGTGGCCCACCATGGCGTCCAGCGTGTTGACGGCGCGGAAGCCGACGAGCCCCGGCACGCCGCCCACGGCGCCCCACACCAGCGCGCCCACGACCGCGTCGGAGGTGTTCTCGGCGACCGATTCGACCACCGCGCGGGCGATCCGGGGCCCGTCCAGCGCCTGCGGATCGCGGCCGCACAGATGCGGCAGCCGCTCCCGGGCGGCCTCGAGGTCCCCGGCGGCCAGCGCCCCGCCGACGGCCCGCGCCTCACGGCCCAGGCTCGTGCCGCCCAGCACGGCCCACGTGGCGGCGGCGGTCAGCGCCACCTCCGCGCCACGGCCGCCGCCGAGGGCCCGTACGGCGCGGGTCAGCAGCGCGGCACCGGCGGCCGCGCCGCCCGCGCACAGCGCGGTGTGCAGGGCCCCGTAGCCCCGGTGGTCGCGCCACAGCCGGCGCTCGGCGGCCGCCGCGGCGCGCCCGAACGCGGCCACCGGGTGGCCGCGGCGCGGATCACCCGCGGCGAGGTCGCCGAGGAAGCCGAGGGCCGCGCCGCACGCGAACGAGGCGTGGTCGGCACGCATCCCTCAGGCCGCCGTCACGCCTCGGCGCGGGACCACGGAAACAGACGGGCCGGACGGTCCGGAAGAGCCGGAGCGGACAGGGCGGGCTGGCGGCGTGGCGGTGCCGGGCATGGCGGTATGTCCTCACTCAGGGTCCTCGCCCTGGTTCGACGCGACCGGCGGTGAGAGTCTCCTGGCTCCCGGATCCGCGGCCCTCCCGGTCTTCCAGCCCCGCGTACGGAACGAACCGTACGGACGAGCCGTGACCCCATACAGGCGATGGGAAGGTGCTCCCCGGTGACAGTGGCGGGACCGCGCCGGATTCTCACCGGCTTCCTCTCCTGCCGCCGTTTGGCTCGGGAAGTCCACCATGGGCCGCGAATGGCCGTCAACTCGCATATGACCCATGACGCCCGAGTGTGCCGAGCCCCACAGACGACGGCCGCTCACGGGACGGCCGCCGGACGGTCGGCGCTGGTCAGCGCCACCATCCGGCGGCCGGTGGGTCGTATGAGGAGGCGGGGTCCTCAGGCGACGATCAGATAGATGCCGTACGCCACGACCGCGGCGCACACCGCGAAGCAGGCGTACGCGCCGGTGCGCGCGAGCGCGGAGGCGCCCACCGCGCCACCGGGCACGGCGGCGGCCGTGCCGCCCTGTTCCGGCGCCGCCTTACGGGAGGTGCCGACGATGCCCAGGGTGAAGACGCCCACCATGCCGACCGTCACCGCGAGGCTGACGCCGAAGACCTGGCCGAGTGCCGCCCAGTCGATGCTCATGTTTCCTGGCTCCTTAGCGGGTGGTGCTGCTCGCGGCGGCGGGGGTGGGGGTCTGCTCGGGTGTGCTCTCGGAGGTGCCGTCCTCGGGGACGGTGCTGGCCGCACCGGCGGGCGGCGGGGCCACGGACCGCAGGGCGGCCGTGACGGCGCCCACCGGCTCCTGGGGGGCGACCTCGTTGACGTTCGTGTGGTCCACGGGCTTGCGGCGCGACAGCATCCAGATCGCCCCGCAGGCCAGGACGGCGAGCACGGCCACCGCCGTGATCCCCGCGTTCCCCTGGTCGGCCAGGAGCGCGGCGGTGCCCGCCACCAGACCCGCGGCCGGCAGGGTCAGCACCCAGGCGACCACCATGCGGCCCGCGGTCGACCAGCGGACCACGGCGCCCTTACGGCCGACACCCGCGCCCATCACGGCGCCGGAGCAGACCTGGGTGGTGGACAGCGCGAAGCCGATGTGGGAGGAGGCGAGGATGACGGTCGCGGCGCCGGTCTGGGCGGCGAAGCCCTGCGGCGGCTGGATGTCGGTGATGCCCTTGCCCATGGTGCGGATGATGCGCCAGCCGCCCAGGTAGGTGCCGAGCGCGATGGCCAGCCCCGCCGAGACGATGACCCACAGCGGCGGGTCGGCGTCGGGCGCCACCACGTTCCCGGTGACCAGCGCCAGGGTGATCACGCCCATCGTCTTCTGGGCGTCGTTGGTGCCGTGGGCCAGGGAGACCAGGGCGGCCGAGGCGATCTGCCCCGCGCGGTAGCCCTTCGCGGTGTCCTCCGGGGAGCGGTCGCGGCCGAGCCGGTAGGTGAGCCGGGTGGCGGCCAGCGTGGCGATGCCGGCCACGACCGGCGCGGCGACGGCGGGGATCAGGACCTTCATGACGATCGCGTCGCCGTTGACCCCGTCCAGGCCGACGGAGACCACGGTGGCGCCGATCAGGCCGCCGAACAGGGCGTGCGAGGAGCTGGAGGGGAGTCCGGCGAGCCACGTCACCAGATTCCACAGGATCGCGCCGACGAGTCCCGCGAAGATCACTTCTGGCTGGATACCGGAGCCCTCGTCGATGATCCCGCCGGAGATGGTCTTGGCCACCTCCACGGACAGGAACGCGCCGACGAGATTGAGGACGGCCGACATCGCCACCGCCGCCCGGGGACCGAGTGCTCCCGTGGAGATGGTGGTGGCCATGGCGTTAGCCGTGTCGTGAAAGCCGTTCGTGAAGTCGAACACCAAGGCCGTGACGATCACGATCCCGATGAGAAGCGTGATGTGTTCCATACACCCGGTCAATCAGTTCGAAGGTCGTTAGTGGCACGGTGAACGTAAGGAAACAGGGTGAACAGGAGATGAACTGAGCAGGGCGTTGGGGTGACATGGTTGCGGGACCATCAATCCCTCGTGAATTCAAGCCTACGTTCCCATGGCGCACCGGAGTTGAGCCGCGGTCGAGGGCCGCCGGAGCGGGTCCCGGGGCCGGTCCCACGGCCGCCCGCCGTCCACCCGCGTTCACCCGCCCGGAGCCGGCTGCCCACGAAGGGCGGTCGTAGTCGCCCGCCGGGCCCGTTCCGGTCCCGCCGCCGCGCGGTCCGCGGCCGCCTGGAAGGATCGGGGCCCGGAGGTGAGGGCAGGTGACCCAGTCGCGATCCACGCGGCAGCCGCAGCCGCGGCTGACCCATCCCCTGCGGCAGGCTTGGGAGCAGGTGGTGAGTACGGCCCGCAGGACCACCGCCGACGGCCTGGTCGTCGGCACCTCGGGCAATGTCTCGGCCCGGGTCGGCGACACCGTCCTGGTGACCCCGAGCGGTGTCCCCTACGACCGGCTCGGCCCACGGGACGCCGTCGCCGTCGACCTGGACGGACAGCAGGTCCTCGGCACGCTGAAGCCCACCAGCGAGCTGCCCATGCACCTCGCGGTCTACCGGGAGACCGACGCCGAGGCCGTGGTCCACACCCACGCCGTCCACGCCACGGCCGTCTCCACGCTCGTCGACGAGCTCCCCGCGATCCACTACATGACCGCCGCCCTCGGCGGCCCGGTCCGCGTCGCGCCCTACGCGCTCTACGGCACGGACGAACTGGCCGACGCCATGCTCGAGGCGCTGCGCGACCGCAGCGGCTGTCTGCTGCGCAACCACGGCACCGTCGTCCACGGCGCCACCCTGGACCAGGCGTACGACCGCACCGCCCAGCTCGAATGGATGTGCCGGGTCTGGCTCACCGCGGTCTCCGTCCCCGGTCGTACCCCCTCCCTGATCCCGCCGGACGAGATGCGGCGCGCGGCGGAGAAGCTGAGCGGCTACGGCCAGCCGGGCTGAGCCCGCCCGGCACGCCCCGGGCCCCGGCACGCCCCGGGCCCCGGCACGCCCCGGGCCCCGGCCGGGCGGTCACCCGGCCGGGCACGCCCGCTGGCCGGGGACCTCCTTCCCGACCACACTGGGGGGGATGCGTCTGCGAACAACGGCGGTCGCGGCCGCCACCACCCTGCTGAGTGTCGGCGTGGCCGCGGTGGCGGCCGGACGGTACGCCACCAGCGCTGCGCTGAAACCGGCCCCCAACCGCCCGCTGCCGAACGAGGCGCCGCTGACCGTCCACGCGACCGCGGCCGGGCAGATCACCCTGACCCGCTCGCTCGCGTCGCTGCGTCCCGGCACCTACGGCCTCACCGGCCGCTCCTGCCACGCCGTCGTCGGCCCCGTCGTCGAGGACGCCCCGCACCCCGCCGACTGCGTCGTGCGCCGCCTGGAGCGGGTCACCCACGGCGACCTCACCCCCGGCACCCGGGTGCGGCTGACCCCCCAGGTGCACATCGGCAATCCGCGGGACGCCCTCGGCATCGACCACGCCGACGTGGACGTGCCCGGTGAACTCGGTCCGCTGCCCGCCTGGTTCGTCCCCGGCGAACGCTCCACATGGGTGATCACCACCCACGGTCTCGGCACCACCCGTGAGCACCCTATGGTCGTCATGCCCTTCCTGCGGCAGCTGCGGGTGCCGGTGCTCGACCTCGCCTACCGTGGGGACCCCGGCGCCCCGCCCTCCGAGGACGGCATATCCCACCTCGGCGACACCGAGTGGCGCGACCTGGACGCGGCCATCCGCTACGCGGTCGAGTACGGGGCGACCGGGGTCGTGCTGCACGGCTGGTCCGTCGGCGCCTCGATGGCCCTCCACGCCGCCGCGAACTCCGCGCTGCGGCACCGCGTCCTCGGCCTCGTCCTGGACTCCCCGGTGCTTGACTGGCAGGCCACCCTGCGCGCCCTCGCCGCGGCCCGCGGCATCCCCGCGCCGCTGCTCCCGCTCGCCCTGCGCGCCACCGAGGGGCGCACCGGACTCCACGACAGCAGGCTCCCGGAGGTGGCCGATCCGGAGCGGCTGTCCGTGCCCACGCTCGTCGTCCACGGCCCCGACGACACCCTCGCGCCCTGGCAGGTCTCACGCGAACTCGTCGAGCGGCGGCGCGATCTGGTGACCCTTCACACGGTGCGGCAGGCCCCGCACGCGGCCATGTGGAACGCGGACCCCAAGGCGTACGAGGAGGCGCTGCGGCGCTTTCTTGTGCCGCTGCTGTAGTGCCGCCCGCAAGGCGATTTCCCGCCGCGCCCGGCCTTCTGTAGCGCCCGTGAGGCGATCTTCTGTAGCGCCCGTGAGGCGATCGCGAAAGCGCGTGCGGGGCGGCGCGGGAAGCGTGCGCGGGGCGGCGGCGGAAGCGTCCGTAAGATGGCGTGAACCCTTCGCGGCGACCGCCGGACGGGTGCCGATTGGGCTTTCGGGCCGTCAGCGGCGAGACTGCTTCCGTGACGTCCCGTACTCCGCGCGACTCCCGGCTCCGACTTGTCCGCAACCGGCCGATGGCCACGGCCCGCCGGCCCGCGGTGAACCGTGGCTCAAGACCGGCGCCCCGTCCGCCGGAGGGCACTCCGCCCCCCGCGGAGCTGGCCCGGCAGGCCAGGGCGGGGCTCACCGGGGCCGTGGCGATCGCCCACTGGGCCGCGGCCGAGCACGGCGCTCCCGGCGCGCTGTCCGACGAGGCCGCCGCCCGCGCCGCCGCCGCGCTCGGGGTGAGCGAGCGGGAGGTGCGGACCGACTGGGACCGCGCCCGCCTCATCGGCCTCATCGAGCACCACGCGGGCACCACCCGCCCCGGCTGGCGGCTGCAGGCATGGGACCGGGACGACAGCGCGGTGCTGCGCGGCTGGGTCGCGCTCCTGGACGCGTGGTCCCTGGCCTGCCCAGCCCCGGAGACGGCCGAGCCGACGGCGGTCGCGGAGGTCGTCGAGGCCGTACCGCAGCTGCTCTCCCTGCTCCAGCTCTCGGCCGGTCCCGTGCAGATCTCCGCCCTGCTGGACATGCTCCGGCAGCGGGTCGCCGAACTGCGCACCGAGCGGTGCGAGGTCCCCCAGGAGGCCACGGGGCCCCGGGGACCCGCGGAGGGCGCCGGAGGCGGCCCGAGCGCCGACAGCGCCGAGAGCGCCGACAGCGCCGAGAGCGCCGAGAGCGCCGACAGCGCCGAGAGCGCTGAGAGCGCCGAGAGCGCCGAGAACGCCAAGGACGCCGAGGACGCCAAGGACGCCGAGGACGCCGAGGACGCCAAGGACGCCGAGGACGCCGAGGACGCCGCCACGCTGGAGGGGCTGCTCGACTGGGCCCTGGACGCCCTCTCGTCCGTCGGGGCGCTCACGGTGCGGGAGGAGCCCCAGGACGGGCCGGAGGGGCCGGAGGGCGCCGGGAGCGTGGCCGACGACGCCAAGGGCGATCGCCGGGAGGCGGTGCTGACCGCGCTCGGCAACTGGGCGGTGTGGGTCAAGCTGGAGCAGATCTGCGTCGCCGCCCAGAGCCCGGCCGGGAACATCGAGCAGCCCGCCGCCGACATGCTGCGCGGCTGCGCGGGCCTGACTCCCGGCCCGGCCCGCGCCGAGTACCGGGCCTGGCTCGCCGCCCGCCCCGTCGGCAGCGCCGTCACCGAGCTCATCGACGCGGCGCGGGGCGACGACGCGCTGCTGCGCGGGCTCGCCTTCGAGGCGCTGCGCGTCGTCGGCGCGCCCGCCGAGCCCAACGTACGGGCCGTCGTCGACGAATCGTGCCTGCGGCCGTACGCGCTCCTGTGGCTCGCCGAGCACGAGGGCGCCGACCCGGACGAGGCGCTGGACGCGCTCACCCGCGAGGAGGCCACCTGGCTGTGGGTGGACACCGCCGCGGCCATCTCCGACCACGGGGAGAGCCCGCTGCTCGTCCGCCACCTCGAATCCGCCGTCCAGGGCACCGTGCCCGCGCTGCTGGAGGAGGTACGGGCCGTGGGGCACCCCCGCACCGTGCAGGTCCTGGTGGCGCTGGCCGCGGCCCACCCCGATCCGGCCCTGGCCAAGGCGGTGCGCCGGGCGGCCTTCCAGGTGCACACGGGCGGAGCCTGAGGGGGACGGCCGGGGGGAATGCCGGGGGAAAAACGACTTGCCCGCCCCGCTAAACTAGCCGCATGGCAATTCTCCTCGTGCATTAGACGGCGTCGGCCGCCCTCGTCCGTCCCGTCCGCCGTCCACCCTGCCCAGGAGTAATTCCCGTGATCACCGCCTCCGGCGTCGAGCTGCGTGCCGGCGCCCGCGTCCTCATCGAGTCCGCCTCCTTCCGTATCGCCAAGGGCGACCGCATCGGCCTCGTCGGCCGCAACGGCGCGGGCAAGACCACGCTCACCAAGTGCCTGGCCGGTGAGGGCATCCCGGCCGCCGGCACCATCACCCGCTCCGGTCAGGTCGGCTACCTCCCGCAGGACCCGCGCACCGGCGACCTCGACGTCCTCGCCCGCGACCGCATCCTCTCGGCCCGCGAGCTCGACTCCGTGCTCCGCAAGATGCGCGAGAACGAGGACCGGATGGCCAACGGCAAGGGCGCCACCCGTGAGCGCGCGATGAAGAAGTACGAGCGCCTGGAGACCGAGTTCCTCACCAAGGGCGGATACGCCGCCGAGGCGGAGGCCGCGACCATCGCCGCCAGCCTGGGCCTGCCGGACCGGGTGCTCGGCCAGCCGCTCCATACGCTCTCCGGCGGTCAGCGCCGCCGGGTCGAGCTGGCCCGGATCCTCTTCTCGGACTCCGACATCCTGCTGCTGGACGAGCCCACCAACCACCTCGACGCCGACTCGATCACCTGGCTGCGGGACTACCTCAAGACCTACAGCGGCGGCTTCATCGTCATCTCCCACGATGTCGACCTCGTCGAGACGGTGGTCAACAAGGTCTTCTACCTCGACGCCAACCGCTCGGTGATCGACATCTACAACATGGGCTGGAAACTCTACCAGGCCCAGCGCGAGGCGGATGAGAAGCGCCGCAAGCGCGAGCGCGCCAACGCCGAGAAGAAGGCCGCGGCGCTCAACGCGCAGGCCGACAAGATGCGCGCCAAGGCGACCAAGACCGTGGCCGCGCAGAACATGGCCCGCCGTGCCGAGAGGCTGCTGGCGGGTCTGGAGGAGGCCCGGCAGTCCGACAAGGTCGCCAAGCTGCGCTTCCCCGACCCGGCCCCGTGCGGCAAGACCCCGCTGACCGCGGAGGGGCTGTCGAAGTCGTACGGCTCCCTGGAGATCTTCACCGATGTCAACCTGGCCGTCGACAAGGGGTCCCGGGTCGTCATCCTCGGGCTGAACGGCGCCGGTAAGACGACCCTGCTGCGGCTGCTGGCCGGGGTCGAGAAGCCGGACACCGGCCAGGTGACCCCCGGCCACGGCCTGAAGCTGGGCTACTACGCGCAGGAGCACGAGACGCTCGACCCGGACCGCACCGTCCTGGAGAACATGCGCTCCGCCGCCCCCGACCTGGACCTGGTCGACATCCGTAAGACGCTCGGGTCCTTCCTGTTCTCCGGCGACGACGTGGACAAGCCGGCCGGAGTGCTCTCCGGTGGTGAGAAGACCCGGCTGGCGCTGGCCACCCTGGTGGTCTCCTCGGCCAATGTGCTGCTCCTGGACGAGCCCACCAACAACCTCGACCCGGCCAGCCGCGAGGAGATCCTGGGCGCGCTGCGCACCTTCGCCGGTGCGGTGGTCCTGGTGACCCACGACGAGGGCGCCGTGGACGCGCTGCAGCCGGAGCGGATCATTCTGCTTCCGGACGGTGTCGAGGACCTGTGGGGCGAGGAGTACGCGGACCTCGTCGCGCTCGCCTGACGAGGCCCGACAGCGGCGCGGGGCGGGCCGACAGCGGCGGTGCGGGCCCGGCGGAGGGC
>NZ_JAEEAP010000142.1 GCF_016103465.1 Streptomyces sabulosicollis | reverse complement strand
GCGGGGTGGGGGAAAGCCCCTCGCCCGCCACCACGGCGCACCAGACCACCACCCAGGTGCTGACGCTGCTGCAGCAGTGGCTGGCCGACGACCGCTTCACGGACTCCCGTCTGGTCCTGCTGACCTCGGCGGCCGTGGCCACCGAGACTGGTGAGCCGGTGACGGACCTCGCGGGCGCCGCCGTACGCGGTCTGGTGCGCTCCGCGCAGTCGGAGAACCCGGACCGCATCGTCCTGATCGACCTCGACGGCCACGACGACTCGCGGGCCGCGCTGCCCGCCGCCCTCACGAGCGGCGAGGCCGAGGTCGCGGTGCGGGAGGGCGTCCTCAGGACGCCACGGCTGGCCCGCGCCGCGTCGGCGGCCGACAGCGAGACCCCCGAGTGGAACCCGGACGGCACGGTGCTGGTCACGGGCGCGTCCGGTTCGCTGGGCGGCCTGTTCGCCCGTCATCTGGTGGCGGAGCGTGGCGTACGGCATCTGCTGCTGGTCAGCCGCCGTGGCGACCAGGCACCGGGCGCGGCCGAACTCGGCGCCGAACTAGCCGAGTTGGGCGCGAGCGTGCGCTGGGCGGCGTGTGATGTGGCGGACCGGGACGCGCTGGCCGCGGCCCTCGCCACCGTTCCCGCCGGGCATCCGCTGACGGCGGTCGTGCACACGGCCGGTGTGCTGGACGACGGTGTGATCGGCTCGCTGACGCCCGAGCGCGTGGACCACGTCATGCGTCCGAAGGTGGACGCGGCCTGGAACCTGCACGAGCTGACCCGCGACCTCGACCTGTCGGCGTTCCTGCTGTTCTCCTCGGCCGCCGGTGTGTTCGGCGGCCCGGGGCAGGGCAACTACGCGGCCGCCAACGCCTTCCTGGACGCCCTCGCCCAGCACCGCGCCGCCCAGGGCCTGCCCGCCACCGCGCTGGCGTGGGGCCTGTGGGCCGGTGGCGGCATGGGCGACACCCTGGACGAGGCCGACGTCACCCGGATGCGGCGGGCCGGAGTGCCCCCGCTGCCGGTGGCGGAGGGGCTGCGGCTCTTCGACGCCGCGCTGACCGTTGACGAGGCGTCGCTGGTGCCGATGCGCCTGGACCTCGCGGCACTGCGCAACCAGCCCGCCGTCTCGCCGCTGCTGCGCGGCCTGGTGCGGGGCCCGGCGCGGCGCGCGGTGGACGCGGTCGCGGCGGGCGGCGAGTCCGGTCTGGCCGGGCGGCTCGCCGGGCTGGGCGCTGCGGAGCAGGAGCGGCTGCTGCTGGACCTGGTCCGGGCGCAGGTGGCCACCGTGCTCGGCTACGCGGGCGCGGAGACCATTGGCTCCGGGCGGGCGTTCAAGGAGCTTGGCTTCGACTCGCTGACAGCTGTTGAGCTGCGCAACCAGCTCAACGCGGTCACCGGGCTGCGGCTGCCCGCCACGCTCATCTTCGACTACCCGGACCCGCGGGTCCTGGCCCGCCATCTGCGGACCGAGCTGGTGGGCGAGGAGCCGGCGGAGGCGCACACCCCGGTCCCGGTGGCGGCCGTCACCGAGGACGAGCCGATCGCCATCGTCGGTATGAGCTGCCGCTACCCGGGCGGGGTCACCACCCCCGAGGAGCTGTGGCAGCTCGTCATCGGCGCCACCGACGCCATCTCCGGCTTCCCCGTCGACCGTGGCTGGGACCTCGACGCGCTCTACAGCGACGACCCCGACCAGGTGGGCACCAGCTACACCCGTGAGGGCGGCTTCCTCCACGACGCCGCCGACTTCGACCCGGACTTCTTCGGGATCAACCCGCGCGAGGCCATGGCGATGGACCCGCAGCAGCGGCTGCTGCTGGAGACCTCGTGGGAGGCGTTCGAACGCGCGGGCATCGACCCGGCGACCGTACGCGGCAGCAGGACCGGTGTCTTCGCGGGCGTCATGTACCACGACTATCTGACCCGGCTCACCGCCGTGCCCGAGGGGCTCGAGGGCTACCTCGGAACGGGCGGCGCGGGCAGCATCGCCTCGGGCCGGGTGGCGTACACCTTCGGTCTGGAGGGCCCGGCGGTCACCATTGACACGGCGTGTTCGTCGTCGCTGGTGGCGCTGCACCTGGCGGCGCAGGCGCTGCGCAACGGCGAGTGCTCGCTGGCGCTGGCCGGTGGTGTGACCGTCATGGCCACCCCGGACACGTTCATCGACTTCAGCCGCCAGCAGGGGCTGTCCACGGACGGCCGCTGCAAGTCCTTCGCGGCGTCGGCGGACGGCACCGGCTGGGCCGAGGGCGCGGGCATGCTGCTCGTCGAGCGGCTGTCGGACGCGCGGCGCAACGGGCACCGCGTGCTGGCCGTCGTGCGGGGCTCCGCCATCAACCAGGACGGCGCCTCCAACGGTCTGACGGCGCCCAACGGCCCGTCCCAGCAGCGCGTCATCCGTGACGCGCTCACCAGCGCCCGGCTCACCACCGCCGATGTCGATGTGGTGGAGGCGCACGGCACGGGGACGACGCTGGGCGACCCGATCGAGGCCCAGGCGCTGCTCGCCACCTACGGCCGGGACCGGCCGGAGGGGCAGCCGCTGTGGCTGGGCTCGCTGAAGTCCAACATCGGCCACACCCAGGCCGCCGCGGGTGTCGCGGGCATCATCAAGATGATCATGGCGATGCGCCACGGGGTGCTGCCGCGGACGCTGCACATCGACGAGCCCACCCCGCATGTGGACTGGTCGGCGGGCGACCTGGAGCTGCTGACCGAGGCCCGGCCGTGGCCGGAGCTCGGTCGGCCGCGCCGGGCGGCCATCTCGTCGTTCGGCGTGAGCGGCACGAACGCGCACACGATCATCGAGCAGCCCCCGGCCCCCGAGGAGATCCCCGCGACCGCTCCGGTGGCGGAGCTGCCGACGGTGCCGTGGGTGCTCTCGGGCAAGTCCGAGGCCGCCCTGCGCGGCCAGGCCGAACGGCTCCTCGCCCACCTCGCCACCCACCCCGAGCTGGACACCACGGACGTGGGCCACTCGCTGGCGACGGGCCGGGCGGCGCTGGAGCGCCGCGCGGTGGTCGTCGGCGCGGACCGCGCCGAGCTGCTGTCCGGCCTGGAGGCGCTCGCCCGTGGCGAGTCCGCGGCCGGGGTGACCCAGGGAACGGTGGCCGAGGGCGGCAAGCTGGCCTTCCTGTTCACCGGGCAGGGCAGCCAGCGGCTGGGGATGGGGCGTGAGCTGTACGACGCCTATCCGGTGTTCGCGGAGGCGTTCGACGCGGTGTGTGACGCGCTGGACGGGCACCTTGAACGGCCGTTGAAGACGGTGGTGTTCGGGGATGACGCGTCCGCGCTGGATCAGACGGGGCTCACTCAGCCCGCGTTGTTCGCGGTCGAGGTGGCGCTGTTCCGCCTGGTCGAGGCGTGGGGCCTGAAGGCGGACTTCCTGTCCGGCCACTCGATCGGTGAGCTGGCGGCCGCGCATGTGGCGGGTGTGCTCTCGCTCGCGGACGCGGCGAAGTTGGTTGCGGCGCGTGGCCGGTTGATGCAGGAGCTTCCGGCCGGTGGCGCGATGGTCGCGCTGCAGGCGTCGGAGGACGAGGTACTGCCGCTGCTGAACGAGCGGGTCAGCATCGCCGCGCTCAACGGGCCCACGTCGGTGGTCATCGCGGGTGATGAGGACGCGGCGCTGGAGATCGCTTCTGGTTTCGAGGCGCGGGGTCGTAAGACCAAGCGGCTCACGGTCAGCCACGCGTTCCACTCCCCGCGTATGGACGGGATGCTGGAGGCGTTCCGCCAGGTCGCGGAGGGGTTGGCCTACGAGGCTCCGCGTATCCCGATCGTCTCCAACCTCACCGGGAGCGTGGTCTCCGCCGAGGAGATCGCCACCCCCGACTTCTGGGTGCGCCACGTCCGCGAAGCCGTGCGCTTCCTCGATGGTGTGCGGACGCTGGAGGCCCAGGGCGTCGCCACCTATGTCGAGCTGGGCCCCGACGGTGTCCTGACCGCCATGGCCCAGGAGTGCGTGACCGGCGACGCCGCCGCCTTCGTCCCGGCGCTCCGCAAGGGGCGGACCGAGCCGGGGGCGCTGACGGCGGCCCTCGCCGCGCTGCACACCCGGGGGACCGCCCTGGACTGGGCGGCGTTCTTCGCCGGTACGGGAGCCCACACGGTCGAGCTGCCGACCTATGCCTTCCAGCGGCAGCGCTTCTGGGTCGAGGACCCGGAGGAGGTCCGCGAGGCCGTCGCGACCATGGATTCCGTGGACGCGCGATTCTGGGAGGCCGTCGAGCGCGAGGACTTGGAGGCCCTGGCAGGGACGCTCCAGTCCGAGGACGCCGACGCGCTCTCCTCGCTGGGCGCCGTCCTGCCGATGCTGTCCTCGTGGCGGCGCCGCCAGGGCGAGCGGTCCACCGTGGACGCCTGGCGCTACCAGGTGACCTGGAAGCCGGTGGCCGCCCGCGCCGAGGGGACGCTGACCGGCCGCTGGCTGGTCGTCGCCCCGGCCGACGCGACGGACGGCGCGACGGACGGCGCGACGGACGGTGCGACGGACGGCCGGGAGGACGGCGGAGCGCACGCCGCACTGGCCGAGGGGGTCGTACGGACGCTGTCCGCACGCGGCGCCGAGGTGCGGACGGTCGAGCTGACCGCCCAGGACCGTACGGGCATGGCCGCGCTGCTGCGCGCGGCGGTCGCCGACGCCCCGGTGGCCGGTGTGTTCGCCCTCCCGTCCCACGCGGACGGCGCCGACGGGCTGCTCCGCACCGCCGCCCTGGCGCAGGCGCTGGGCGACCTGGGCGTGGACGCGCCGCTGTGGGTCGCCACGCGCGGCGCGGTCTCCACCGGCAGGGCTGACGGTCCGGTGGACCCGTGGCAGGCGCGGGTCTGGGGCCTGGGCCGGGTCGCGGCCCTGGAACTGGCCGAGCGCTGGGGCGGTCTGGTCGATCTGCCGGAGACGGTGGACGACCGGGCGCTGGCGCGGCTCGCGGGCGTGCTGGCCGGTGGCGAGGGCGAGGACCAGGTGGCGGTGCGCGCCTCCGGTGTCTTCGGCCGCCGGCTGAAGCGGCCCGCCGGGACCGCCACCACGACCGAGCGCGGCCGCGACTGGCGGCCGGGCGCGGGCTCGGTGCTGGTGACCGGCGGTACGGGCGCGCTGGGCGCGCATGTGGCCCGCTGGCTGATCGACAAGGGCGCCGAGCACGTGGTGCTCACCAGCCGCCGTGGCCTCGACGCCCCCGGCGCGGCCGAGCTGCGGGACGAACTCGCCGCCTCGGGCGCCCGGGTCACCGTCGCGGCCTGCGACGTCGCCGACCGCGAGGCGCTGGCCGCGCTGGTGGCCGGGCTCCCGGCCGAACTGCCGCTGACGGCGGTGGTGCACGCGGCCGGGGTGCTGGACGACGGCGTTCTGGAGTCGCTGACCCCCGAGCGCTTCGCCTCCGTCCTGCGCGCCAAGGCCGACGCCGCGGCCCATCTGCACGAGCTGACGCGGGACCTGGACCTGACGGCCTTCGTCCTGTTCTCCTCGTTCGCGGGCTCGATCGGCGCCGCCGGGCAGGCCAACTACGCGGCCGCCAACGCCTTCCTGGACGCGCTCGCCGAGCGCCGCCGGAGCGAGGGACTGCCCGCCACCTCGGTGGCCTGGGGACCGTGGGCCGAGGGCGGGATGGCCGCGGACGACGCGCTGGAGCAGCGCATGCGCCGCGCCGGTGTGCCGCCGATGGCGGCGGACCTGGCCATCGCCGCGCTGCAGCGCGCCCTGGACCTGGACGAGACCGCGGTGACGGTCGCGGACATCGACTGGGAGCGGCTGGCCCCCGGCTTCACCGCGTCCCGGCCGAGCCCGCTGCTGCTGGAGCTGCCCGAGGCGCGTACGGCGCTGGAGGCCGAGGGCGGGCGGACGGCCCGTACGGCCGGTGGCGCCGCCGATGAGTCCTCGCTGGCCCAGCGGCTCGCGGGGGTCCCGGCGGCGGAGCGGGAGCGGATGCTGCTGGACCTGGTGCGCTCGGCCGTGGCCGATGTGCTGGGCCACTCCGACGCGGAGGCCGTCGAGGCGGACCGGGCCTTCCGGGACCTGGGCTTCGACTCGCTGACGGCGGTGGAGCTGCGCAACCGGCTGAACACCGTGACCGGGCTGCGGCTGCCGCCCACCCTGGTGTACGACTACCCGTCGTCCTCGGCGCTCGCCACCCACCTCCGTACGGAGATCCTGGGCGAGGAGAGCGAGGCCGGGACGGTGGCCGGTGTGCCGTCCACCGCGGTGGCCGGCACCGACGATCCGATCGCGATCGTCGGGATGAGCTGCCGCTTCCCGGGCGGTGTGCGGTCGCCGGAGGAGCTGTGGCGGCTCCTGGTCTCCGGGCAGGACGCGGTGACGGGCTTCCCGGCCGACCGCGGCTGGGACCTGGAGGCGCTGTACGACCCGGACTCGGCCACCGAGCACACCAGCTATGTCCGCGAGGGCGGATTCCTGGCGGACGCCGGGGACTTCGACGCGGCGTTCTTCGGGATCTCGCCGCGTGAGGCGCTGGCGATGGATCCGCAGCAGCGGTTGCTGCTGGAGACGTCCTGGGAGGCGTTCGAGCGGGCCGGGATCGACCCGACCACGCTGCGCGGCCAGCAGGTCGGCGTGTTCGCGGGCACCAACGGCCAGGACTACATGTCACTCGTCCTGCACTCGCCGGACGGCGGCGACGGCTTCATGGGGACGGGTAACGCGGCGAGTGTGATGTCGGGTCGGGTGGCGTATGCGCTGGGTCTTGAGGGTCCGGCGGTGACGGTGGACACGGCGTGTTCGTCGTCGTTGGTGGCGTTGCACTGGGCGATTCAGGCGTTGCGTGCGGGTGAGTGTTCGTTGGCGTTGGCCGGTGGTGTGACGGTGATGTCGACGCCGGGTTCGTTTGTGGACTTCAGTCGTCAGCGTGGGCTTGCGGCGGATGGTCGGATCAAGGCGTTCGCGGCGGGTGCGGATGGTACTGGCTGGGGTGAGGGTGTGGGCATGCTGCTCGTGGAGCGGCTGTCGGATGCCCGGCGCAACGGTCATGAGGTGCTGGCGGTCGTGCGTGGTTCGGCGATCAACCAGGACGGTGCGAGCAATGGTTTGACGGCGCCGAACGGTCCGTCGCAGCAGCGGGTGATCCGTCAGGCGTTGGCGGGTGCGGGTCTGTCGCCGTCCGAGGTGGACGCGGTCGAGGCGCACGGCACCGGTACGACGCTGGGTGATCCGATCGAGGCGCAGGCGCTGCTGGCCACCTACGGTCAGGACCGCGACGCCGACCGGCCGCTGTGGCTGGGCTCCATCAAGTCCAACATCGGGCACACGCAGGCCGCGGCCGGTGTCGCCGGTGTGATGAAGATGGTGCTGGCGCTGCGCCACGGCGTACTGCCGCCGACGCTGCACGTGGACGAGCCGACCCCGCACGTCGACTGGTCCGCCGGTGAGCTGGAGCTGCTGACCGAGGCGCGGGAGTGGCCGGAGACCGGCCGTCCGCGCCGGGCGGCGGTGTCGGCGTTCGGCATCAGCGGCACCAACGCGCACACCCTGCTGGAGCAGGCCCCGGAGCCGGAGGAGAGCCCGGCCGTCGCCCCGGCGGTGGAGCTGCCGATGGTGCCGTGGGTGCTCTCGGGCAAGTCCCCGGCCGCCGTGCGCGGCCAGGCCGAACGGCTCCTGGCCCACCTCGGCGGCGAGACCGCGACGGCCGCCACCGACGTGGCCTACTCGCTGGCCACGACCCGCGCCGCCCTGGACCACCGGGCCGTGCTCACCGCGGACAGCGGGGACGGGCTGCTGGCCGGTCTCGCGGCGCTGGCGCGGGGCGAGTCCGAGGTGCCGGGCCTGGTCGAGGGCTCGGTGGCCGGTGGCAAGGTGGCGTTCCTGTTCACGGGGCAGGGGAGTCAGCGGCTGGGGATGGGGCGTGAGCTGTATGACGCCTTCCCGGTGTTCGCGGACGCGCTGGATGAGGTGTGCGCCCATCTGGACGCCCACCTGGAGCGGTCGCTGCGGGATGTGGTGTTCGGGGACGACGCCGAGGCGCTGGACCAGACGGGGTTCACTCAGCCCGCGTTGTTCGCGGTTGAGGTGGCGTTGTTCCGGCTGGTCGAGGCGTGGGGCCTCAAGGCGGACTTCCTGTCGGGCCACTCGATCGGTGAGCTGGCGGCCGCGCATGTGGCGGGTGTGTTGTCGCTGGCGGACGCGGCGCGGTTGGTGGCGGCGCGTGGGCGGTTGATGCAGGAGCTTCCGGCGGGTGGCGCGATGGTCGCGGTGCAGGCGTCGGAGGACGAGGTGGCGCCGCTGCTGAACGAGCGGGTCAGCATCGCCGCGCTCAACGGGCCCACGTCGGTGGTCATCGCGGGTGATGAGGACGCGGCTGTCGCCATCGCGGCGTCGTTCGAGGCGCGGGGTCGTAAGACCAAGCGGCTCACGGTGAGCCACGCGTTCCACTCGCCGCGTATGGACGGCATGTTGGACGCGTTCCGCGAGGTGGCGGAGGGGCTGTCGTACGAGGTCCCGCGTATTCCGATCGTGTCCAACCTGACGGGTGAGCTGGTCTCCGCCGAGGAGATCACCAGCCCGGACTTCTGGGTGCGCCACGTCCGCGAGGCCGTCCGCTTCCTCGACGGTGTGCGGACGCTGGAGGCCCAGGGCGTCACCACCTTCATCGAGCTGGGCCCCGACGGTGTCCTCACCGCCATGGCGCAGGACTGCCTGGCCGAGCCCGACGCGGCCGAGCTGCTGCCCGCGCTGCGCAAGGGCAGGCCGGAGGGCGAGGCGGTGACCGTCGCGCTGGCCCGGCTGTACGTCCGTGGCCCGGCCCCGGACTGGGAAGCGTTCTTCGCCGGTACGGGTGCGCGGAAGGTCGCGCTGCCGACGTACGCCTTCCAGCGCAGCCGGTACTGGGTCGACGCCCAGCTGAGCCTGGACGAGATGGCCTCGGCGGGGCTCGGCTCGGCCGATCACCCGCTGCTGGGCGCGGCGGTGGAACTGCCCGACGCGGACGCGTACGTGTTCTCCGGTCGGCTGTCGCTCGCCTCGCACGCGTGGCTGGCGGACCACACGGTCGCGGACACGGCCGTGCTCCCGGGCTCGGCGTTCGTGGAGCTGGCGGTGCGCGCCGGGGACCATGTGGGCTGTGCGCTGCTGGAGGAGCTGACCCTGGACGAGCCGCTGGTCCTGCCGGAGCGCGGCGGGGTGCGGCTGCGGGTGTCGGTCGGCGAGCCGGACGGCGCCGGCCGCCGCCCGCTGGCCGTGTACGGGCGTGACGAGCGCGCGGACACGGACCGGCCGTGGATCCGGCACGCCGCCGGTGTGCTCGCCTCCGGCCAGGCCCCGGCGGGTGGCGCCCCGGCGGGTGGCGGTGCCGAGCCGCTGTCCGTCTGGCCGCCCGCGGACGCGGAGGAGGTCGACACCGACGAGCTGTACGCGGGCATGGCGCGCGCCGGACTGCTGCACGGCCCGGCGTTCCAGAGCCTGCGCCGGGTCTGGCGGCGTGGCGAGGAGGTGTTCGCCGAGGTCCGCGTGGCGGAGGAGCGGCAGCCCGAGGCGGCCCGCTTCGCCCTGCACCCGGCCTTGCTGGACGGTGCGCTCCAGCCACTCGCGCTGGGCGCGGGCGGTGCCACGGTGGCGCGCTCCTGGCGCGGGGTGAGCCTGTACGCGGTGGGCGCCGAGGCGCTGCGCGTACGGCTCGCGCCGACCGAGGACGGCACCGTGTCGATGGTCGCGTCCGATGCGTCGGGTGCGCCGGTGGCGTCGGTGGACGCGCTGGTGACGGGGGCGCTGGAGGTGGACCGGATCGCCGGTGCGGCCACGTCCGACCGCCATGAGTCGCTGTTCCGCATCGACTGGGCGCCGGTGGCGGCGCCCTCCGAGGCCGCGTCGGCGGACTTCGCCGTCATCGGCGGCGATGAGCTCAAGCTGAGCGTGGCCCTGGAGACGGCCGGGTTCCGCGCCACGGTCCACGACGACCTGGGCTCGCTGAACGCGGCGGTCGAGGCGGGCGGGCCCGTGCCGGACACCGTGCTGGTGCCGTTCCCGCCCGAGCCGGGCGTCGCGGAGGGCGGCCTCGCCGCCGGTGCGCACACGGCCACCCACCGCGTCCTGGGCCTGGTCCAGGAGTGGCTGAACGGTGGTCGGCCCGGGGCGGCCCGGCTGGTGGTGGTCACCCGTGGCGCGGTCGCCGCGGCCGGTGACACGGCGGTGGCGGATCTGGTGAACGCGCCGGTGTGGGGTCTGCTGCGGTCCGCGCAGACGGAGAACCCGGGCCAGTTCGTGCTGCTGGACGTGGACGGTGAGGTGTCGTACCCGGCGATCGCGGCGGCGCTGGACTCGGACGAGCCCGAGCTGGCGCTGCGCGCCGGGGCCGCGTACGCGCCGCGCCTGGCCAGGGTCGGGGCGACCCCGGCCACGGAGTCGGTTCCGGCCACGGAGGCGGGCCTGGCCACGGAGGCGGTGCTGGCCACGGAGGCGGGCCTGGCCACGGAGGCGGTGCTGGCCGTGGAAGCGGGCCTGGCGACCGAGGCCGCCCTGGCCACCAAGGCGACCTCGGCCACCGAGGCCATCGGGGCCGCAAAGGCCCCCGCCGCCACCGGGGCCACCAACGCCCCCCGGGCCACCGGGACCACCAAGCCCATCGACCCCCACGGCACGGTGCTGATCACCGGCGCCTCCGGCGGTCTGGGCAGGCTGTTCGCCCGCCATCTGGCCACCGCGCACGGCGCCCGCCATCTGCTGCTGACCAGCCGCAGCGGCCCCGCCGCCGACGGCATGGCCGAACTGGTCGCGGAGCTCGCCGAGTTGGGCGCGCGGGCGACCGTCGTCGCATGCGACGCGGCCGACCGGGAGGCGCTGGCCGGGCTGCTGGCCGCGATTCCTGCCGACCGTCCGCTGACGGCCGTGGTGCACACCGCGGGCGTCCTCGACGACGGCGTCATCGACATGCTCACGCCCGAGCGGGTGGATGCGGTGCTGCGGCCCAAGGTCGACGCGGCCGTCAACCTCCACGAGCTGACCCGCGATCTGGACCTGTCCGCCTTCGTGCTCTTCTCGGCCGCGGCCGGGACGCTGGGCGGCGCGGGGCAGGGCGGCTACGCGGCGGCGAACGTCTTCCTCGACGCGCTCGCCGGGCACCGCCGCGCCACCGGCCGTACCGCGCTGTCCCTGGTGTGGGGCATGTGGGCCGAGGAGCGGGGCATGGGCGGCAGGCTCGGCGAGGCCGACCAGAAGCGGGCGGCGCGCGGCGGGGTGCTGCCGCTGTCCGCGGAGGAGGGGCTCGCCCTGTTCGACGCGGCCCACGCCGTGCCCGACGAGGCGGTCCTGGTGCCCATCCGGCTGGAGCTGGCGACGCTGCGCGCCGCCGCCGCCACCGGCGAGCTGCCGCCGCTCCACCGTGGCCTGGTGCGCACGCCGGTGCGCCGTGCCGCGGCCGGCGGCCCGGCCGCCCCGGAGGCGGTGGCGGACACCGGTGAGGGCACCCTGGCCCAGCGGCTGGCCGGGCAGTCGGAGGCCCAGCAGCAGCGGACCGTGCTGGACCTGGTCCGGCGTCAGGTGGCGGCCGTGCTCGGCTACGCCTCGAAGGACCAGGTGGGCGCCGAGCAGGCGTTCAAGGATCTGGGCTTCGACTCGCTGACAGCTGTGGAACTGCGGAACCGGCTCAACGCGGCCACCGGGTTGAAGCTCACGGCCACGCTGGTCTACGACTACCCGACACCGGTGGCGCTCGCGCGCCATCTGCGCCAGGAAGTGGCGCCGGAGGCCGAAGGACCCGGGGTGTCCGTCCTGGAGGAGCTGGAGCGGCTGGAGAACAGCCTGTCCTCGCTGACGCCGGAGGAGCTGGCCTCGGTGACGGAGGACGAGGCCGCGCATGCGAACATCGCGGTGCGCCTGCAGACGCTGCTGGCGAAGTGGAACGACGTGCGTCGCACCGCGGACGACGCCGGGGCGGACGCCGAGGCGGACGCGTTCGAAGAGGTCAGTGACGACGAGCTCTTCGACTTCATCGACAAGAGGTTCGGTAACGGCTGAAGCGCGGCAGCACCCCCCTCGAACCCCCCGACGATCAAGAGCATTGCGAATAGGTGAACGTCCATGGCGACTGCGAACGAAGCCAAGCTCCGCGAATATCTGAAGAAGGTCACCACCGACCTCACCGCCGCCCACCGGCGGCTCCAGGAGGTCGACGACCAGGCCCATGAGCCGATCGCCATCGTGGGCATGAGCTGCCGCTTCCCCGGGGGCGTCAGCACCCCCGAGGAGCTGTGGCAGCTCATGGCCTCCGGTGGCGAGGCACAGACGGAGTTCCCGGCCGACCGCGGCTGGGACCTGGCGAACCTGTTCGACTCCGACCCGGACACCCCGGACACCACCTACACCCGCGAGGGCGGGTTCCTGGGCGACGCCACCCGGTTCGACGCGGCGTTCTTCGGGATCTCCCCGCGTGAGGCCATGGCGATGGACCCGCAGCAGCGGCTGCTGCTGGAGACGTCCTGGGAGGCGTTCGAGCGGGCCGGGATCGACCCCGCGTCCCTGCGCGGCAGCCGGACCGGTGTCTTCGCGGGCATGAACGCCTCCGACTATCTGACGGTGGCGCTCAACGCGGAGGACGACTTCGGCGGCCACCTCGGCACCGGCAACGCCAGCAGCGTCGTCTCCGGCCGGCTCTCCTATGTGTACGGCCTGGAGGGCCCGGCCGTCACGGTGGACACGGCCTGCTCCGCGTCCCTGGTGGCGCTGCACCTGGCCGTCCAGTCGCTGCGGCTCGGCGAGTGCTCGCTCGCTCTGGCGGGCGGCGTCCACGTGATGTCCACGCCCGGTCTGTTCATCGAGTTCAGCCGCCAGCGCGGACTGTCCGAGGACGGCCGCTGCAAGGCGTTCTCGGCGGACGCCGACGGCTTCGGCCCGGCCGAGGGCGTGGGCGTGCTGCTGCTGGAGCGGCTCTCCGACGCCCGCCGCAACGGCCACAAGGTGCTGGCCGTGGTGCGCGGCTCCGCCGTCAACCAGGACGGCGCGTCCAACGGTCTGACGGCGCCCAACGGCCCGTCCCAGCAGCGCGTCATCCAGCAGGCACTGGCCAACGCGCGGCTCTCCGCGGGCGATGTGGACGTCGTGGAGGCCCATGGCACGGGCACCTCGCTGGGCGACCCGATCGAGGCGCAGGCGCTGCTGGCCACCTACGGCCAGGACCGGCCCGAGGAACTGCCCCTGCTGCTCGGCTCGGTGAAGTCCAACATCGGCCACACCCAGGGCGCCGCCGGCATCGCCGGGGTGATGAAGATGGTGCTGGCGATGCAACACGGGGTGGTTCCCGAGTCGCTGCACATCGCCGAGCCGTCCCCGCACATCGACTGGTCCTCGGGGAAGATCGCGCTGGTCAGGTCGGCCACGCCCTGGCCCGAGACCGGCCGTCCGCGCCGTGCGGGCATCTCCTCCTTCGGCTTCAGCGGCACCAACGCCCACACCATCGTCGAGCAGGCCCCCGCCGAGGAGCCGGGCCCGGTCGAGCTGGTCTCCAAGCAGCCGGGTGTGCTGCCGTGGGTGCTGTCCGGCAAGAGCGAGGCGGCGCTGCGCGCCCAGGCGCGGCGGCTGCTGGACCGGCTCCACGACGAACCGGCGCTGCGCCCGGTGGACATCGGCCTGTCGCTGGCCACCACCCGCTCCGCGCTGGACCACCGCGGTGTGGTCCAGGGCCGGGACCGCGAGGAGCTGATGGCCGGGCTGACCGCCCTCGCCGAGGGCGGCATGGCGGCCGGGGTGGAGCGGGGCGCCGTGGTCGCCGGGCAGACGGCGTTCGTCTTCCCCGGGCAGGGGTCGCAGTGGGTGCGCATGGGCGTGGGGCTGATGGATGCCTCGCCCGTCTTCGCGGCTCGTATCGAGGAGTGTGCGGGGGCGCTGGCGGAGTTCACCGACTGGTCGCTGGTGGATGTGTTGCGGGGTGCGGAGGGTGCGCCGTCGCTGGAGCGGGTGGATGTGGTTCAGCCGGTGTTGTTCGCGGTGATGGTGTCGTTGGCGGAGTTGTGGCGTTCGCTGGGTGTGCGGCCGTCCGCGGTGGTCGGTCACTCGCAGGGTGAGATCGCGGCGGCGTGTGTGGCGGGGGTTTTGTCGCTGCGGGACGCGGCGCGTGTGGTGGCGTTGCGCAGTCAGGCGATTGGCCGGGTGCTGGCGGGTAGGGGCGGCATGGTGTCGGTGGCGCTTCCGGTGGCGGAGGTGCGGGAGCGGATCGTGGCGTGGGGTGAGGGGCGGATCTCGGTGGCGGCGGTCAATGGGCCGTCGTCGGTGGTGGTTTCGGGTGAGCCTGAGGCGCTGGATGAGCTGGTTGCCGCGTGTGAGGCGGATGAGGTGCGGGCGCGCCGGGTGCCGGTGGACTACGCCTCGCACTCCGCGCAGGTGGAGCTGCTCCGGGAGGAGTTGCTGGAGCTGCTGGCGCCGGTACAGCCGAAGAGCGCCGAGGTGCCGTTCCTGTCGACGGTGACGGGGGAGTGGGTCGAGGGTCCGGAGCTGGACGCCGAGTACTGGTTCACCAACCTGCGCCGCACCGTTGAGCTGGAGGGAGCCGTTCGGCGGCTGCTGGACGAGGGCTTCGGTGTGTTCATCGAGTCCAGTGCGCACCCGGTGCTGACGATGGGTGTGCAGGAGACGGCCGAGGCCGCGGGCCGCGAGGCGGCCGCGATCGGGTCGCTGCGCCGTGATGAGGGCGGTCTGGACCGCTTCTGGGCCTCCGTCGGCGAGGCGTGGTCGCGCGGTGTGGCCGTGGACTGGGCCGGGGTGTTCGACGGCACCGGCGCCCGCCGTGTCGAGCTGCCCACGTACGCCTTCCAGCAGCAGCGCTTCTGGCCCGAGGCCGCGCCCGCTCGGGTGGCGGGGGAGACCGGGCACGACGCCGCGGAGGCGAAGTTCTGGGCCGCCGTGGAGGCCGAGGACTGGCAGGCGCTGGCCGCCGAGCTGACGGTCGAGGGCGATCAGCCCATGAGCGCCGTCCTGCCCGCCCTGGCGTCGTGGCGCAAGCAGGCCCGTGAGCGGTCCACGGTGGACGGCTGGCGTTACCGCGTCACCTGGAAGCCGCTCGCCGAGGAGCGGTCCGCGCGGCTGACCGGCGCGTGGCTCGTCGTCGCCCCGGCCACCGAGAACACCGGGACCACCGGGGCCACCTGGGCCGACGCCGTGGCCGGTGTGCTCGCCGAACGCGGCGCCGACGTGACGCGGATCGCCGTGGACACCGCGATCGACGGCCGCGAGGAGCTGGCCGGACGGCTGCGCACCGCGCTCGCCGAAGCCGACGGCGCCGCGTTCGCCGGGGTGGTCTCGCTGCTGGCCCCGGCCGAGGGCGCACACCCCGCACACGCCTCGCTGCCCGCCGGAACGGCCGCCCAGCTCGCGCTGATCCAGGCCCTCGGCGATGCGGAGATCGGCGCGCCGCTGTGGTGTCTCACGCGCGGCGCCGTCTCCGTCGGTGGCACGGACCGCCCGGCCGCGCCCGAGCAGGCGCTGGTCTGGGGCCTGGGCCGGGTGGCCGCGCTGGAGCACCTGGAGCGCTGGGGCGGCCTGATCGACCTGCCCGGAACGCCCGACGAGCGCGCCCTGGCCCGGCTGGTGGGCCTCCTCGCCTCCGACGGCGACGACGACCAGGCCGCGATCCGTGCCACGGGCGTCTTCGGGCCCCGTCTGGTGCGCGCCCCGCTGGCCGACACCTCCGCCGTACGGGCCTGGAAGCCCACCGGAACCACGCTGGTCACCGGCGGTACGGGACGGCTCGGGGCACAGGTCGCGCGGTGGCTGGCCCGCAACGGCGCCGACCACCTGGTCCTGGCGAGCCGCAGGGGACCGGACGCCCCCGGGGCGGTCGAGCTGGAGGCCGAGCTGACCGCGCTCGGCGCCAAGGTCACCCTCGCCGCGTGCGATGTGACCGACCGGGCGGCGCTCGCCGAGACCCTCGCGGCCATCCCGGCCGACCAGCCGCTGACGGCCGTCGTGCACACCGCCGCGGTCATCGACGACGGGGTGATCGAGGGGCTGACCCCGGACCAGGTCGAGCGGGTGCTGCGGCTGAAGGTGGACGCCACCCGCCATCTGCACGAACTCACCCGGGACCTGGACCTGACCGCGTTCGTGCTGTGCTCGCACTTCTCCGCCACCTTCGGCGCGCCCGGCCAGGGCAACCAGGCGCCCGGCAACGCCTTCCTGCACGCCTTCGCCGAGCAGCGCCGCGCGGACGGGCTGCCCGCCACCACGCTGACGTTCGGCCCGTGGGGCGACGGCGCCACGGTGGACGGCGCCGTCGGCGACCGGATGCGCCGCCACGGCATCAACGAGATGGCGCCGGAGCCGGCCACCGCCACGCTCCAGCACGCGCTGGACCGCGACGAGACCGCGCTGACCGTCATCGACATGGACTGGCGGCGTTTCACCCTCGCCTTCACCGCCGACCGGGCCCGTCCGCTGCTGCACGACCTCCCCGAGGCCCGCGAGGTCGTCGAGGAGATGGCCACCGCCGAGGCCGACGACACGGGCGGCGCCGGGGCGGCCCTGGCCGGACAGCTCGCGGGCCTGCCGGAGACCGAGCGGGAGCGGGTGCTGCTGGATCTGGTGCGCAGCGCGGTGGCCGCCGTGCTGGGCCACTCCGGCGCCCAGGCCATCGAGGCGGGCCGGGCCTTCAAGGATCTGGGCTTCGACTCGCTGACAGCTGTGGAACTCCGCAACCGGCTGGGCGCCGCGAGCGGGCTGAAGCTGCCGCCGAGCCTGATCTTCGATCACCCGACCCCGGCCGCCGTGGCCGCCTATCTGCGGGCCGGGATCGTGCCCGACGAGGCGGCCGACGGCACCGCGGTGCTCGAGGAACTCGACAAGCTGGAGTCCGCGCTCACCGGCACCGCGCCCGACAACATCACCCGGGCCCGGATCACCATGCGGCTGCAGTCGCTGCTGGCGAAGTGGAACGAGTCGGACGGCACGGCGGTCACCGCCGAGCCCGCCGCCGCGGCCGCGGCAGCGCCGGAGCGTGCCCCGAAGGACACGGTGGACGCGGAGCAGCTGCAGTCGGCCAGCGACGAAGAGCTCTTCGCATTCATCAACAAGGGCCTCGGAAGGGCCTAACGAGAATTTCGCTATTGACGTCGAATCCGATGTCGGCCAGGATTTTCTCTACCCTTCAATAGAGTTGTGAAATACCGGTTGCCCCCTATCGCTCCTTGGGTCTCCAGGGGGTCATAGGGGGCATCTAGGGGTTGTTGTGAGGGTTAGTTCGCACATAGCCTCTCAGCGAGAAGTCGACTGATTTGGTTGTTGGTTACCGGCTCCCCTGTTGAGGATCTGTGGAGCATTTCCGATGCCGTCTGCCGTAATTGGATTGCGTAAATGGCGAATGAAGAGACGCTGCGGGACTACCTCAAGCTGGTAACGGCGGATCTGCACCAGACTCGCCTCCGCCTGCAAGAGGCCGAGGCGAAGAACCACGACCCCATCGCCATCGTGGGGATCGGCTGCCGTTATCCCGGGGGTGTTCAGTCGCCCGAGGACCTGTGGCGCATCGTCAGCGAGGGCGTCGACGCGGTCAGCGAGTTCCCGCTGGACCGCGGGTGGAATGTCGACACGATGTACCACCCGGACCCGGACCACCCCGGCACCAGCTATGTGCACGAGGGCGGATTCGTCGACGGCATAGCCGATTTCGACCCCTCCCTGTTCGGCATCAGCCCCCGGGAAGCGCTCGGCATGGATCCGCAGCAGCGGATGCTGCTGGAGACCTCCTGGGAGGCGTTCGAGCGCGCCGGAATCGACCCGGTCGCGGTGCGCGGCCGGCAGATCGGCGTCTTCGTCGGCACCAGCAATCACGATTACCTGGGCGCGATCCTCAGTTCCAACGAGAACTTCGAGGGCTACTTCGGCACCGGCAACGCAGCGAGCGTCGCCTCCGGTCGCCTTTCCTACACCTTCGGTTTCGAGGGCCCGGCCGTCACCGTCGACACCGCCTGCTCCTCCTCGCTGGTGGCGCTCCACCTCGCCGTCCAGGCGCTGCGCAACGGCGAATGCTCGCTCGCGCTCGCGGGCGGCGCCACCCTGATGTGCGCGCCCGGCGTCTTCGTCGACTACAGCAAGATGCGCGGACTGGCCCTCGACGGCCGCTCCAAGCCCTTCGCCCCGGAGGCCGACGGCTTCTGCCTGGGCGAGGGCGTCGGCATGCTGCTCGTGGAGCGGCTGTCGGACGCCCAGCGCAAGGGGCACCCGGTGCTCGCCGTGGTCCGCGGCTCCGCCGTCAACCAGGACGGCGCCAGCAACGGCCTCACCTCGCCCAACGGCCCCTCGCAGCAGCGCGTCATCCTCCAGGCGCTGGCCAACGCCCGGCTCAGCCCCGACCAGGTGGACGCCGTCGAGGCCCACGGCACCGGCACCGCCCTCGGCGACCCGATCGAGGCGCAGGCGCTGCTGGCCACCTACGGCCAGGGCCGGCCCGAGGGCAAACCGCTGCTCATCGGCTCCATCAAGTCCAACATCGGCCACGCCCAGGCGGGCGCCGGTGTCGGCGGCATCATCAAGATGGTCATGGCGATGCGGCACGGTGTGCTGCCCAAGACCCTCCATCTCACCGAGCCCACTCCGCACGTCGACTGGACGGCCGGGGACGTCGAACTGCTCACCGCCCCCCGTGAATGGGTCAAGGACCCCGAGGACGCCACCCCGCGCCGCGCGGGCGTCTCGTCGTTCGGCATGAGCGGCACCAATGTGCACACCATCCTGGAGGAGGCCCCGGCC
>NZ_JAEEAP010000141.1 GCF_016103465.1 Streptomyces sabulosicollis | reverse complement strand
CCGCCCCGGAACCACCCGCCCTCGCCACCACGGCCGCCGTGGAGCCCTGGCTGGTGCGGGACCGGGAGCGGTACCTGGCCTCGATCGAGGCGTGTCTGCGGGAGCTGCGCACCGGGATGAGCTACGAGATCTGCCTGACCAACTCCGCCTGGCTGCCCGCCCCGAGCGACTCCTACGCCTTCTACCGGGCCCTGCGGCGGTTCAACCCGGCGCCGTACGCCGCCTATCTGCGGTTCGACGGCACCGACGTGGCCTGCGCCTCCCCCGAGCGCTTCCTGCGCATCACCCCCGACGGCACCGCCGAGGCCAAGCCGATCAAGGGAACCGCCCCGCGCGGCCAGAGCCCGGAGAAGGACGCGCGGTCGCTCGCCGCCCTCGCCTCCAGCCCCAAGGCCCGCGCCGAGAACCTGATGATCGTGGACCTGCTCCGCAACGACCTGGGACGGGTGTGCGCGTCGGGCAGTGTGTACGTGCCGCGCCTGATGAACACCGAGACCTACACCACCGCCCACCAGCTGGTGTCCACCGTCCGCGGCCGGCTGCGCCCGGAGACCACCTCCGTCGACTGCGTCCGGGCCTGTTTCCCGGGCGGCTCCATGACCGGCGCGCCCAAGCTGCGCACGCTGGAGGTCATCGACGCGCTGGAGACCGAGGCCCGCGGTGTCTACTCCGGCGCGCTCGGCTACCTCAGCTGCAACGGCGCGGCCGACCTCAACGTCGTCATCCGCACGGCCGTGTTCACCGGCGGCCGGATGCACATCGGCGCGGGCGGCGCCATCGTCCTCGATTCCGACCCGGCCGAGGAGTACGAGGAGATGCTGCTGAAGACCGCCGCCACCATGCGCGCCTACCAGGCCGTGGAGCCCGCGCCCGGCGGGGAGATCGGCGACCTGCTCGTGGCCGCCGCCGCGGCGCCGCCCGCCGCCACGGCCAAGGAGGTCGGCCAGTGACCGCCGTATCGGTGTCCGCCCCACCCGTGCCCCTCGGGCCCACGGTCTCCGCCAATGTGGCCGCGCACCTCGCCGCGCTCGCGGACCGCCGCGGCTGGTCCGGCCGGGCCGCCTTCCTCGAGGGCCACCGGGTCTGGACCCACGGCGAGGTCCACGACCGCGCCGAGCGCGCCGCCACCGTGCTGGCGGGCCGGGGAATGGCGGCCGGTGACCGGGTACTGCTCGCGCTGCCCGACGGCATCATGTGGGTGACCGCGTTCCCGGCCGCCGCCCGGCTGGGCGCCGTGGCGGTGCTGGTCAACCCCGCGCTCACCGCCGACGACCACCGCTTCATGGCCGAGGACTCGCGCGCCGCGCTGGCCGTCTCCGGCCCCGATCTCCAGGACCACTTCGACGGCGTCCCCTGGCTGGGCGCCGACCAGCTGTCGGCCCTGACCGGCCCGCCCGCCACGCTGGGCGCGACGGCCCCGGCCCCGGCGGCCGAGCCGGTGACGGCCGCCACCCCGCTGTACATCCAGCGCCGGCGGCCCGGGCGGCCCGGCTGCGGACGAGGGCGGCCCGGGCGGCCCCGCGGCGGACGAGGGGGCGCTGACGGCCGATCTGACCGCGCTGGCCCGGCGGCGGCTCGCCGCCAACAAGGTGCCGCGCACCGTGCGCCTGGTGACCTCGCTGCCGCGTACCCCCACGGGAAAGCTGCGGCGCCATGTCGTCCGCACCGGCCACTGGTGACGGGACACCGGCCCGCCGTCCGCGCCGAGCGCGCGGCCCCCTGACCGACTTCCAACGATGAGGACCTCGATATGTTGCAGCGGCTTCTCCCCGAGCGCGGGTTCTATCTGGGGCTGATGTTCCAGGAGGCTGCGGCCCGGCACGGCAGGGTCAGGGTGACCCTGGACCGGCCACTGGACGTCGCCCCCGACGCCGGTACGGACCTCGGGTACACCGAACTGGCCGATCTGGTCGACGACCTGGCCGCCCGGCTGTGGTCGGCCGGGGTGCGCCCGAGCGAGCATGTGGCGATCCTCAAGGGAGACAACGTCGACATCATGGTGCTGACCTGCGCCGTCTCCCGGATCGGCGCGGTCCCGGCGCTGCTGTCGCCCTCGCTGGACGGACAGGTGGCCGCGGTGCTGCTGGACCGGCTGCACGCCCCCTGGCTGATCACCGACCGGGCGACACTGGAGTCCACGCTGAGCACGGTGGACACCACCCTGGCCCGGGGCGTGCTGACGGTGGACGAGGCGCCCGGGAAGACCACCGCGCTGGCCGCGCTCGCCGGGGTGCCACGCCGCCCGGCGATCCGGCTCCACCCCCGTGAGCCCTCGCTGATCACCCACGGCTCGGGGACCACCGGCATACCGAAGCTGGCCGTGCACTGCCCCCACACCATGTGGAACCGGCTGGTGCCCCAGCAGGCGCTGGGCCGGGCCACCCGTGGGGAGGCGGCCGCGCTGCACATGTCGTTCGTCCACTCCCGCTTCTACCATCTGCTGGGCGTCCTGCTGCACTTCGGCAGCCGGCTGCTGCTGCTCGTCGACCCCGACCCGGGCCACGCCGGCCCGCTGCTGGCGGCGCACCGCCCGGGCATCGTGGAGACGCATCCCAACACCTATGTGCTGTGGGAGGACCTGGCCGACGCGCCGGACGGCCCGCTGTCCAACGTCCGGGCGTACGGCTCCACCGTCCGGGCGTACGGCTCCACCTTCGACGCCATCCACCCCCGTACGGTGCGGCGGCTGCTCTCCGCGTCCCGCCGCCGCGACCCCCGGCTGATGCAGCTGTACGGGCAGAGCGAGACCGGGCCCATCGCCTTCGGCTGGTACACCCGGCGGGGCGCGGACCGGGTGGAGGCGCGGCGGGTGGGCACCGGCATTCCGGGCTTCACCCGGGTCCGGGTGGTGGACGAGCGGGGCCGCACGTGCCCGCCGGGTGCGCCGGGGGCCATCGAGGCCCGCACCCGCGGCCGGATCCTCACCTATCTCGGCGCGCCGGAGAGTTACGCCCGGCAGGTGGACCGGGGCTGGTGGCGGATGGGCGACATGGGCTACCGCGACCGCTGGGGCGCGCTGTACCTGCTGGACCGCGAGGTGGACCGGATCTCCACCGTGAACAGCACGCTGGAGGTGGAGGACGAGCTGCTGTCGCGGTTCGCCGACCTCCGGGAAGTGATCATCGTCCACGGTCCGGGGCGCGAGCCGGTACCGGTGGTGTGCACCCGGGCGGACCAGCCGCTGGACCCCGACCGCTGGCGGCGGGCGACCGAGGATCTCCCGGCGCTGGCCGAGCCGGTGCAGTGCCGCTTCGAGGATCTGCCGCGCACCGCCACCTGGAAGATCAAGCGGCTGGAGATCGCCCGGCAGCTCGCCGCGGGTGAGCTGCCCACCCTGTCCACCGCACCGGTCGGTGGCTGACATGGCGACGGCTGAGGACGGCGGGCCGGTTCTGGTGGTGGGCGCCGGGCCGGTCGGGATGACGGCGGCCCTCGCCGTGCGCGCCGCCGGGCTGCCGGTCCTGGTGCTGGAGGCCGTCGCGCGGGACCGGGTGCGGCCCGGCAGCCGCGCGCTGTTCGTCCACCGGCGGTCGCTGCGGCTGCTGGAGCGGGTCCGACCGGGGCTGGGCACCCGGATCGCGGCGTACGGAACGACCTGGCGCACCCGGCGCACCCTCTACCGCGGCCGCGAGGTGTTCGCGCAGACCTTTCCGCGGGTCTCCGGGGACGGGGCCGCGGACCTGCCCGCGTTCACCAGCCCGCGTCAGGTGGACACCGAGCGGTTCCTCCACGAGGCGTGTGCGGACGCGGGCGTGGAGTTCCGCTTCGACGCCGGGGTGAACGAGGTGCGCGTGGCCGGCGACGGGGTGACGGTGACCGCGGAGGACGGCGGGAGCTGGCGGGCGGGCCATGTCATCGCCGCCGACGAGGCCCGTTCGGGGGTGCGCAGGGCGCTGGGCATCCCGCTGGAGGGCACCCGGTCCGAGGGCTGCCACGTGGTCGTGGACGTGGCGGATCCGCCCGGCGGGGACCTTCCGATGGAACGGGTCTTCCACTGCGAGCACCCCGGCACCGGCGGCCGCACCGTGCTGCGGGTGCCGTTCACCGGGGGCTTTCAGATCGATCTGCGGTGCCGCGCGGACGATCCGCCGGAGTCGTTCGGCACCGAGAAGGCGGTGCGCCGCTGGCTGCCCCGGCTGGTGGGCGAGCACCGTGCCCACCAGGTGCTGTGGGTGTCGCGGTACCACTTCCTGCGCAAGGTCGCCGGGTCGTTCGCGGATCCGTCCGGCCGGGTGCTGCTGGCGGGCGGGGCGGCGCATCTGTTCCCGCCCTTCGGGGCCCGCGGGATGAACAGCGGCATCGCCGACGCCGTCGCGGCGGCGGAAGCGGTGTCGGCGGCATGCTCCGAGCCATCGCGGGGACCCGCGATGGTGGCCGGGTACGCCTCCGCCCGCCGGAGCGCTGCCCTCCACAGCAGCGAGGCCGCCGGGGCGGCCCTGGACCACCTGCGGCCCCGGCCGTGGAAGCGGGCGACCCAGCGCGCGGCGGCCGCCCTGTCCCCGGTGATCCCCCGCTGCGGGGAGTGGCTGGAACGCGCCCCCTACGGTTCCCGGGGCGGCCCGGCGCGCGGCTATTGACCGGCACTCCAGCGAGCGTGGCCGGAAACCCGGCCGGACAACGGCACAACGGCACAACGGAACGCAGACGAAACGCAGACGCAGGACATCGGGGCAGCACGGCATCGGACATCGAGAACACCGGGACGGAGACGTGGAAGCGGACATGGTCGCCACACAGAACATCGGTCACGCCGACGCGTCCGACCAGAAGCAGTGGACGCTGATGTGGCGCGAGGACGGCGGGCTGATGCCCTCCCGGGCGGTGCCGGACAGCGCGCTGCTGGCCGTCGACTCCTGGCTGGTCGACGACGGGCGGGTGCGCGGCCTTGACCTCCACCGCCGCCGGTTCGTCGCCGCGTGCGCCGAGGCGACCGGCGACTCCCCCGCCCGGATCGAGAGCTTCTGGCGCGACGCGATCGCCGCCCTGCCCCGCACCGAGCGCTGGTTCCCACGGGTCGAGCTGGCCGGTCCGGAACCGGCCCGGCTGTTCCTGCGGATCCGGCCCGCGCCGCCGCGGACGGTCAATGTGACCGTATGCCTGACCGAGGAGTTCGACCCGCGGTCGCATCCCCGGCGCCCCGGCCCCGACCTCTCCCTCCTGACGCATCTGCGCGAGCGGGCGGCCGCCCGCGGCGCGCAGGAGCTGCTGCTCACCACCCCCTCCGGGCTGGTGCTGGAGGGGACGGCGGCGAGCGTCCTGTGGTGGGAGGACGACGTCCTGTGTCTGCCGCCCCCGGAGCTTCCGCTGCTGGCGGGCGTGACCTCGGCCCTGATCCAGGACCGGGCGGCCGAGCTGGGCGTCCGCACCGAGTACCGCCGCCGCACGGTGCAGGAGCTGGACGGCCGTGAGGTGTGGCTGGTCAACGCGGTGCACGGGATCCGTCCGGTGACCGCGTGGCTGGGCCGCCCGCTGCGGGCGGGCCCGGCGCTGCGCGCCGCCTCCTGGCAGACCTGGCTGGACGGCGTTCCCCACCCCCTGATGACCCCGAATCCCTGATCACCCGATTCCCTGACTGACCCGATCCCCTGACTGATCCGCCCCCCTGGCTGACCCGATCCCCTGACTGCCCCGATCCCCTGACCGCGACTGACGGCGACGAACGGAGTTCAGCGATGACGACGACCACCCCGGCCCGCACCACCGCCCGGCTGGATCCGAAGGGCCTCGCCCCCGAGGTCTCCGCCGCGATGGGCGAGCTGCACCGGGCGGCGGTGCGGGCCGCCCGGGCGGCGGGGGTCGAGCCCGAGCTGCTGGAGCTGGTCAGGATCCGCGCCTCGCAGCTCAACGGCTGCGCCTTCTGCCTGGACATGCCCACCAAGGACGCCCGCGCCCAGGGCGAGACCGAGCAGCGGATCCACACCCTCGCCGCCTGGCGGAAGACCCCGTTCTTCACCGAGCGGGAGCGGGCCGCGCTCGCGCTGACCGAGGCGGTGACCTCGATCCAGGACGGCCATGTGCCGGACGAGGTCTACGCGGCCGTCCGCGAGGTCTTCGACGAACCACAGGTGGCGGCCGTGATCTGGGCCGCCGTCGTGATCAACGCCTACAACCGCACGGCGATCAGCGCTCGGATGGTGCCCGGCGCCCATCAGCCCGCCCCGCGCACCTGACCCCGACGCCCGCGCGACCGCGCACCGGCGTCAGCACCCGCTGGAGGCCAGACCATGAACACCCACGGACCGCGACGCGTATTCGGGCCGCGTCCGCCCCTGCTCAAGCGTCCGGCCAGGGGGCCCAACCCGCTGCGCCGCCGGACGGACCGGATCCAGACCTGGTGCACCGTGCTGTTCGCGCTGATCCTCGCGGTCGGGCTGCCCGCCGCCGCGATCAGCGCGGGGTTCGCGGCACACGCCTCCCAGATGCGCGTCGTGACCGCCGAGACCTCGGCACGCCACCAGGTCTCCGCGCGGCTCGCCGATGCCACACCCGGCCCGGCCCACAGCGATGTGCGGGAGCCGCGGCAGGCGCGGGTGCGCTGGGTCGCCGACGACGGTGAGCGCCACACGGGCACCGCCACGGTGGCGGGCGACCGCGGCTCGGGGGACGAGGTACGGGTCTGGGTGAACCGCGAGGGCGCCCTGGCACAGCCGCCCTCCTCCCCCTCGACCGCCCGGACCATGGGCTGGTTCACCGGCTGCGTCACCGCGGCGGCGGTGGCCGCGCTCGCCTTCACGGGGCGGGCCCGGGTCCGGCGGGCCCTGGACCGCAGGCGGTACGCGCGATGGGAGGCAGAGTGGAAGGTGGTGGAACCCGTGTGGTCCGGCAGGAACCGCCGCTGAGCGGCTCCGGCCGCCTCCGCGGGGTCCGCGGCCGCTCATGATGCCGGAAGCGGCCGCCAGAAGGTGAGGAGCAGACCATGTCGCACACAGTGGAGTGGAAGGTGCATCTCTACCTCTCCGAGGACGAGGGGCGGACCAGGGCGCGGGTGGAGCTGGACACCGGGTCCACGGCGCTCACCGGCCGGGGACTGGCCCGGTGCAACCCGGACGACGAGGACGTGCCCGTGATCGGCGACGAGCTCGCGGCCGGGCGGGCGCTCAGCGACCTGGGGCAGCAGCTGGTGCGGGCCGCCGAGCAGAACCTGGAGAGCGTGGGCGCGCCCCCGGCCTCGCGCAGGCCACGGCCCGGCTACGGCTGGATCGCCTGAGGAGTCGCCCTGTAGTCGGCGCGGCCGCCGTAAGGGCCGCGCGCGGGGGAGCGGGGTTCACCGCCAGGCAGGCCGGGCCGCCGCCCGGTCGACGTCCTCGGCCGCCTTGGCGAGCAGATCGAGCATGGCGAGCTCGGCGCGGGGCGCGTCGCGGTCCTGGATGGCCTCCAGCACCCGGCGGTGGCTGGGCAAGGGGTCGTCGGCGTCGCCGTGCGCGTGCACCAGGCGGTCGCGCTCCCGCAGCCCGGGCTCCAGGATCAGCTCGAGCCGGGCGAGCAGCTCATTGCCGGTGGCGGTGAGCAGGGCGCGGTGGAAGGCGGCGTCCGCCTCCGCCTCGGCCGCCAGATCGCCGCGGGCGCGCTCCATCGCGGCCAGTGCCGCCTCCAGCGCGGCCAGGTCGGCGTCGGTGCGGCGGAGCGCGGCGCGGTGGGCGGCGGCGGGTTCGACGACGGCGCGGATGTCGGCGAGGTCGTGCATCAGCCGACGGCCGTCCCCGCCGGCCATGCGCCAGCGGATGACATCGGCGTCGAGGAGGTTCCAGGCGGAGCGGGGGCGGACGAAGGTGCCGCGCTTCTGCCGGGCGTCGATCAGGCCCTTGCCCGCGAGCACCTTGAGGGATTCGCGCATCACCGTAAGGCTGACGTCCAGCTCCTCGCCCAGCGCGCGGACGTCGAGGATGTCGCCCTCGGCGAAGTCTCCGGTGACGATCCGGGCGCCCAGCCGCTGGACCACTTGGCCGTGTACGCCTCGGCCGGCATAGGACGCCATGGAACGTTCTCCTCGTGGGAAGACCGGATGAACGGGGTGGAAACCCCACCACCCTAGCGCCGGCCATTATTTATGAATACATCTTGACAGTCCGTCGGCGCCCCCGGACGATGAGTCGATCTCCCGTCTCACTCATCGCATCCGACTCATCGCCCTCATCGCCGAGCCGCCGACCGCGGGGAGCCCCCTGTGACGCTGTCGCCGCATCTGCCGGACAAACTGACCATCTCGCTGTGGGACTTCAGCTGGTACACCCGCACCGGCCCGGACGAGCCCTTCGCCGATCTCGACCGCGCCTTCGAGGAGGCCGTGACCCGCGGCTACAACACGGTGCGCGTCTGCGCCATGCCGTTCCTGCTCTTCGGCTCCCGGCTGGATACGACCAAGCTGCGGCCGTCGGCGCTGGGCGGCGCGTACGGGCAGCGGATGCGCTGGTACGACCTGGGGGGCGGGGGCGAGATCGACGGCCGGGCCTGGCTGCGCGAGCTGTTCGAGGCGGCCCTGCGCCATGACTGCTTCGTCATCCTCTCCAGCTGGGAGTACCAGCAGAGCCCGTCGTTCGGCGAGGACCGCGCCTGGTTCGACGCGCTGATGGCCGTCGATCCCGAGCGCCGCGCCGAGGCGCTCGCGGACGCGCTGGCCGATCTGATCGACTTCCTGGTGATCCACGGTCTGGACGACCGGATCGCCTTCACCGAGCTCCACAACGAGGTCCAGGGCAGCCGGCTCACCGAAGGGCTGGAGGGCCCGGACAAGGTCGTCGCGCTGCGGCCGCGGCTGGAGCGGGGCATCGCCCGGTTCAAGGAGCGCCACCCCAACCGGCCCGTCACGGTCAACTACGCCAAGGTGCCGGTCGGTTCGCTGCGCGGGGTCCCCCGCGAGGTGGATGTGGCGGTCTTCCACCCCTATGTCTACGGGGTGCTGGACGAACTGCTGACCACCTTCGCCATACGCGACCGGGCCCGCCCCTTCCCCCAGGAGTCGGTCCGCCGGGAGCTGCTGCGCCCCGGCGCTCCCGATCTGGCCGACTGGACCCCTCCGCCCGGCGATCGCTGGCGGCTGGAGGCCACCACGGTCGGCCCCCGGGAGATCTACGTCCATGACTGGTGCGACCCCGACCGCTGGGACGCCTGGCTGTACGACCGCTACGCCGTGCACCGGCTGGCGATGGACCAGCGGCTGGTCACCTGGATCGAGGCGGCCGCGGACTGGGCGGCGGAAAGCGGGGTCCCACTGGTCTTCGGCGAGGGCTGGATCGGCTACACCCCGCTGCACGGGACCTTCGAGGAGGGCCCGGTGGGGGCCGCGTTCTGCCGCCGCGCCGTCGAGGAGTCGGCGCGGGTGGGCACGTGGGGCGCGGTGGTGTGCTCCAACGCGGCGCCCCAGCACCCGATGTGGCAGGACATCGCGCTGCAGCGGGAGTGCAACGCGGTGCTGCGCGGCTGAGGACGGCCCGGAGGGTGCGCGGTGCTGCGCGGGCGAGGACCGCCCGGAGGGCGCGGCGCCAGCCCGCGCCTCGGGGCGTACGGGACCTGCCCGGACCTCGAGCGCCGCTGGAGCCGCGCTCGCACCGGTAGCCGCACGCCCTGATGGGTACGGACCTCACATCCCCTTGGCGGTGACGGCTGAAAGGGCCCGGATGTGACGACGTCCCCAGCGGAACCCAGCGAACCCGCCGCCGGACGGGCCCCGCGCCGCGCGCTGGTGGCCGGTTCGGTCGGCAACTTCATCGAGTGGTACGAGTTCGGTGTCTACGGATTCTTCGCGACGATCATCGCCGCGAACTTCTTCACCCCGCACGGCGGCAGTGAGCTCGAGGGCCTGGTCAAGACCTATGCCTCCTTCGGGATCGCGTTCTTCTTCCGCCCCATCGGCGCCGCCGTCTTCGGCCGGGTCGGCGACCGGATCGGGCGCAGGCCCACGCTGATCCTGGTGCTGCTGCTGATGACCGGCGCCACGACACTCATCGGAACCCTGCCCACGTACGACACGCTGGGCGCGGCCGCGCCCTGGCTGCTCACCCTGTTGCGGATCCTCCAGGGGCTGTCCGCGGGCGGGGAGTTCGGCGGCGCGGTGTCGATCATGACGGAGTTCGCTCCACCGGGCCGCCGCGGGCTGTACGGCGCGTGGCAGTCGTTCACCGTGGCGCTGGGGCTGCTGGCCGGGGCCGGGGTGGCGGCGCTGCTGGCCACCGTGATGAGCGAGGAGTCACTGGGCGACTGGGGGTGGCGGCTGCCGTTCCTGCTGACCCTTCCCATCGGGCTGGTCGCCCTGTGGCTGCGCCTGCGGCTGGAGGAGACCCCGTTCTTCCGCGCGGCGGCGGACGGGCGAGCCGCCCCCGCGCCGTCCGCCGGGGCGGAGCGGGTGGCGGACCCCCGCGAGGTGGCCGGGGCCATCGTCATGGGGGCCGCGCGCATCATGGGCTGGGCGGCGGCCGGTTACACCTTCCTGGTGGTGATGCCCTCGTACCTGCAGGCCACCTTGAACGCCACCTTCCAGCAGGCCCTGGTCGCCACCGTGGTGGCCAACGCGGGCTTCGCGCTCTCCATCCTCCCGGCGGGCCTGCTCAGCGACCGGATCGGGCGGCGGCCGGTGATGCTGACCGGGGCCGCGCTGGTGGCGGTGCTGGCCTTCCCGCTGCTCAACGTCCTCCAGGATCCGGACACGTCGGCGGGGGCGCAGGGCGCGGCGGTCTTCGTGGCGGGCGCGGTGGTGGGCCTGATGGCGGGGCCCGGCCCGGCCATGCTCGCCGAGATGTTCCCGACCCGGATCCGCTACACGGGTCTCGGACTGGCGTACGCGCTGTCCAACGCGGTGTTCTCCGGATGCGCGGGGCTCATCATCACCGAGGTGATCGAGCACACCGGCGAGGTCGACATCCCGGCCTACTACGTGACGGTGACCTGCGCCGTCAGCGTGGTCGCGCTGTTCACCCTGCGCGGCGAGGACCACCGCGGCGCGCTGCCCGACGCGGCGCGGGCCACGACCGCGGCCGAGCGGGAGGAGGAGACACCATGCGGGTGATCGGTCTGATGTCGGGCACGTCCCATGACGCGGTGGACGCCGCGGCGGCCGATCTGGTGCTCGACGGCGACACCGTGGTGCTGGCCCCGCTGGGGCTGGTCAGCGAGGCGTATCCGGAGGCGCTGCGGTCGGCGCTGAGCGACGCGCTGCCACCGGCGGCCACCACCCTGCGGGACGTGTGCGCGCTCGACACCCGTATCGGCCAGGCGTTCGCCGCGCTCGCGGTCCGCGCCGACCGGGAGCTGTGCGAGGGGCGTACGGACCTCATCGGCTCCCACGGCCAGACGGTGTACCACTGGGCCGAGGGCGGACGGGTGCACGGGACGCTTCAGCTGGGCCAGCCCGCCTGGATCGCCGAGGCCACCGGCTGCCCGGTGGTCTCCGATCTGCGCACCCGCGACGTGGCCGCGGGCGGCCAGGGCGCTCCTCTGGTCAGCCTGGTGGACGCTCTGTGGCTGCGCGGGCGGCCCGGGGTGTGCGCCGCCCTGAACCTGGGCGGGATCGCCAACATCACGGTGGTCTCCAGTGCCGGCGATCCACTGGCCTTCGACACCGGACCGGGGAACGCGCTCATCGACGCGGCGGTCGGCGATCTGACCGGCGGCCGGCTGGACCATGACGCGGACGGTGCCATGGCGGCGCGCGGCACCGTCCACGAACCGCTGCTGGAGCGGCTGCTGGCCGAGCCGTACTACGCGCTGCCCGCGCCCAAGACGACGGGCAAGGAGCTGTTCCACGGGTCGTATCTGCGGGCGGCCCTGGCCGCCACGGGCCCGGTGCCGGACGATGACGTGGTCGCCACCGTCACCGAGCTGACGGCCCGGACCGTGGGCGACGCCGTGCGGAAGGCGCATGCCACCGAGGTGGTCGCCTCGGGCGGCGGCACCCGCAACCCCACCCTGATGGCGGCGTTGCGCCGGGAGCTGGGCCCCATCGCGCTGCGGACCTCCGACGACCTCGGCCTTCCGGCGGCGGCCAAGGAGGCGTACGCCTTCGCCGTCCTCGCCTTCCTGACGGCACACGGGCTGGCCGGTACGGCGCCCAGCTGCACCGGCGCCCGCCATGCCAGCGTGCTGGGGTCGATCACCCCGGGGCGCCGCGGCCTCGGCCTGCCCGCACCGGGGCGGCCGGCGCCCACCCGGCTGGAGGTCTTCCGCCGCTGAGCCGGGGGCGGCGCCTGGCGGCCGGTGAACCCTCACGGTGGCAAAGGGATGTCGGCGTCGGCCGTACCCGGAGTACGTTGGGACCGGCCCGCTATCAAAGGGGAGAATGTGGGTAAAGGACCCCCTAGTTGCCGACGGGGGCCTGAACGGGGGGACGGGGGCACGTGGCGGAATCCGGGATGGGCGTGGGCCTGAGAGGCCGCAGCGGGATCATCAGTCTGGTCGGGGAGTGCCTTCGGCTGGAGCCAGCGGACGAGCGGCCGGTGATCATGCTGTTGGGGCCGCGCGGCAGCGGGGCCAGCGACGCGCACGGCGCGCTGATGGAGAAGTTCGGCCCCGAGACGCCGTTCGCGTACGTCAATCTCGGCGGTGAGCAGTCCCTGCTGCCGCGGTACGCCCTGGCGCTGCTCGCGCGCCAGCTGGAGCGCAAGCTGCCGCGCTACCGCCGCTCCCACTTCCCGCGGCTGACGCTCGGTCTGCTCGCCTCGGACCACCAGCTGCGGATGACGAGCCTCGCCGAGGGGCGGCGCAACATCCGGCGGGAGCTGGACGCGTTCCAGGAGCGGGCGGAGGCGCGCTACGGGGACTATCTCGCCGCCTTCTTCGAGGTGGCCGGAGGCGCCGTGGGCGCCCCCGACGGCGCCTCCACGGCGGCGCTCGCGCTGCTCCGGGACGCGCTGCGGCGCGGCCGGAGGCGGCTGCCGGGCCGCAAGTTCACCAGCAGCGCGGCCTGGTACGGCGGCCATCCGCTGCTGCAGAGCCGGGATCCGTGGGAGGCGCTGGTCGAGCTCAACCTGTGGCGCCACGACGGGGACGAGGACGACCAGGAGCGGCTGGACCGGGTGCTGTTCTCGGCCCTGCTGGAGGACATGCGCAGCAATGTGCGCCACTCGTTCATGCCCCGCTCGTATCTGCTGTTGCTCGACAACTCCCATACCACGTACGGCCGCCGCTTCCTCGATCTGCTGATCCGGGCCCGCCATGACGACGCCGTGGTGGCGGGCGCCGACTGCGATCCGCTCACCGTCGTGGCGAGCTCCAACCGGTGGCTGCCCCGCTGGGGCCCGGCCACCGGCGACCAGTGGCCGTGGCGGCTGCGCGGCCCGGACCGGGCCTCCCTGGCGGACTGGAGCGAGCACCGGCCGGGCCGGGACAGCGATGACACCTGGTGGTATCCGCTGCGGCTGCGCGACCTCAATCTGGACGAGGTGCGCATCCGGATCGAGCTGGAGCTGCGCCACCACCCCGACCTCGCGCCGTTCACCCGGCTCGCGCCCTTCGTCCACCGGCTGACCGCGGGGCTCCCCCGGGCGGTCACCCAGGTCCTGGAGCTGCTCCGGCACTCCTCCGTGCCCGTCGAGGACGGTGCCGAGCAGGACCGCTGGCTGCGCACCCTGCCGGACCGCACACCGCGGGAGGGCGAGGACACCCGGACCCTGGCGGAAGCCGCCCTGGACCATCTGCTGCGCGATTTCGACCCCGCCCGGCGGGTGGCGCTGGAGGAGTGCGCCGCGGCGCGCGACCTGTCCATCGGCACCCGGCTGCTGGGCTCGGGCGACTCGCTGTTCGGCGAGGTCCGCGGCCGCTGGCTGCTGCACAGCCCGGGCACGGTGACCCCGTCCCTGCACCCCTGGCTGCGGCGGCTGTTGCTGTGGCGGCTGGCCGGACGTCCGGACGACTGGGACGCGGTCCACGACCTGCTGGCGGAGCACTTCAGGTCCGAGGGGCGCCCGGTCCAGGAGATGTACCACCGGCTGGCGGCGGAGCGGATCGACGAGGTGACCGGGTATCTGGTGGAGCGCTTCCCGGCGGTGCCCGCGGCGCAGTGGATCAGCGAGTTCAACACCATCACGGCCGCCCCCAACCGGCTGGGCCAGGCCGGCGGACCGCTGGAGCTGCTCGCCGGCCTCGCCCCGGACGAGCCCCCGGAGGCGGTCACCGCCGCCTCGGTGATCCGGGAGCTGATCACGGTGCGCTGGGTGTGGAGCGATCCGCTCGCCGACCCCGGGATGCGGCTCAACGACATGATCGCCGACGGCTTCAACCAGCTCTCACGACTGCGGAGGAACGACATCGTGGCCCTGTTCAACGAGGCGGAGCGGTACCGCCACTGGCGCCATCCGCTGACGTCGACGAGCGAGGGGTGAGACCGGTGCCGAGACTGGAATGGCCGCTGCACATCGTGCGCCGCGTGGTGATCGGCGTGATCGTCCTGGCCGTGCTCGCGGTGGCGATCCCGCTCACCGTCCACTGGATCGGGGAGAGGCGGGCGCGGTGCGGCGACGGCGTCGTCAAGATGGGCGACGACCACGAGTGCGTGGGCGTCACCGACGGCTCGTACACCTTCGCCGACCATCTGGAGCCCGTGGAGAAGAAGATCAAGGAGGAGAACGAGCAGGTGGAGAAGGACGGTGACAAGTTCGTCAGCGTCGCCTACATGACCTCGTTCACGCTGACCGAAGACGACAGCAACTCCGAGGAGTCGGTCCGGCATGAGCTCGAGGGCGCGTATCTGGCCCAGTACCGGCACAACCGCGGCGATCTCTCCTCCTCCCCCAAGATCAAGCTGCTGATCGCCAATATGGGCAGCAGCGCTGCCCATTGGGAGCACACCGTCGACGAGCTGATCGACCGGAAGACCTCCGGCGACAAGCTGGTCGCGGTCACCGGGCTCGGCCCCAGCGACACCCAGAACCTCGACGCGCTGAAGCGGCTGTCCGGCAACGGTCTCGCCCTGGTCGCCAGCACCATGACGGCCACCAACATAGAGGGCATCAAGGGGCTCGTCCGGGTCTCCCCGACCAATGTGGACGAGGCGTACGCCGCCTCCGCGTATCTGAAGAAGGAGCAGGTCCGCCGGGCGGTGGTGGTCCAGGACGACGCGCGGGACAACTACTACGCCAAGACGCTGGGCGACGCCTTCACCAAGGTCTTCCAGGACATCAAGGGCCACCAGCTGGTGGCGGACAGGATGACCTATGACTCCTCGGTGCGCGGCGCCTGGGAGAACGAGCTGCGCTACATGCCCGGGCAGCTGTGCGACCAGAAGCCGGAGGCGGTCTTCTTCGCGGGCCGCGGCAAGCACCTCACCCGGTTCCTGGACGCGATCGCCAACCGTCCGTGCCAGGACCGGGAGTTCATGGTGATCACCGGCGACGACACCACCAACCTCACCGCCGATGACCTGGCTCACGCCGCCGAGAGCAAGGTGCGGGTGCTCTACACGGGCCTGGCCCACCCCGATATGTGGCACGAGGACCCCGACTCCGTCTCCCGTCCGTCGGCCCGCCACTTCCAGCCGGGCGGGTCGCTGGCCAAGTGGTTCCCCGACGACCAGCACCAGGACGGCCAGGCCATCATGGCGCATGACGCGGTGCTCACCGCCGCCCAGGGCATCCAGATGGCGGCGCTGGGCGACGTGACCGGGGAATCGGTGGCGCGGATGTTCCACCAGATGAACAGCCGTCAGCAGGTGCCGGGGGCGAGCGGGTTCATCTCGTTCCAGAACAATGGCAATCCGCGCAACAAGGCCATTCCGATCCTGCATCTCAACGGGAAGGGGCGCTCGGAACTCGTGGAGGTATCGGCACGGCGGGGCGAGCCGGCCAGGAAGCAGTGACGGTCAGCCGGCGCCGCCCTTGGGCTCGTCCCCGGTCTTGTCGTCGTCGACGATCTCCGCGTCCACGACGTCCTCCTCGGACGCATGGGCCTGGCCCTCCCCGTCGCCGGAGGGGCCGCCCGCGGGGCCGGAGGATCCGCCGCCGCCGGACGATGAGGACGGCTGGGCCTGGGCGTAGATCGCGGTGCCGATCTTCTGCCCGATGGCGGCGGTCCGCTCGGTGGCCTCGCGGATCGCGTTGGTGTCCTCGCCCTCGAGCGCCCTCTTCAGATCCGCGACCGCCGCCTCGGCCTCCTGCCTTACGTCCCCCGGCACCTTGTCGGCCTGGTCCCGCAGCAGCTTCTCGGTCTGGTAGACGAGCGACTCGGCCTGGTTGCGGGTCTCGGCCTCCTCGCGGCGCCTGTGGTCCTCCTCCGCGTACTGCTCGGCCTCGCGCATCATGCGGTCGATGTCGTCCTTCGGCAGCGCGGAGCCGCCGGTGACGGTCATCCGCTGCTCCCGGCCGGTGCCGAGGTCCTTGGCGGAGACGTGCATGATGCCGTTGGCGTCGATGTCGAACGCCACCTCGATCTGCGGCACCCCACGCGGGGCGGGCGGCAGGCCGGTCAGCTCGAACATGCCGAGCTTCTTGTTGTACGCGGCCATCTCGCGCTCGCCCTGGAAGACCTGGATCTGCACCGACGGCTGATTGTCCTCGGCGGTGGTGAAGACCTCCGAGCGCTTGGTCGGAATGGTGGTGTTCCGCTCGATCAGCCTGGTCATGATGCCGCCCTTGGTCTCGATGCCGAGGGACAGCGGGGTGACGTCCAGCAGCAGGACGTCCTTGACCTCGCCCTTGAGGACACCGGCCTGCAGGGAGGCGCCGATCGCCACGACCTCGTCGGGGTTGACGCCCTTGTGCGGCTCCTTGCCGGTCAGCTCCTTGACCAGGCCGGTCACGGCGGGCATCCGGGTCGAGCCGCCGACCAGGATCACATGGTCGATGTCGGAGGTCTTGATACCGGCGTCCTTGATCGCCTGGTGGAAGGGGGCCTTGCAGCGCTCCAGCAGGTCTTCGGTCAGCTGCTGGAACTGCGAGCGGGTGAGTTTCTCGTCCAGGTGCAGCGGGCCCTGGTCGGACGCGGTGATGTACGGCAGGTTGATCGTGGTCTCGCTGGCCGCGGAGAGCTCGATCTTGGCCTTCTCGGATGCCTCGCGCAGCCGCTGGACCGCCATCTTGTCCTGGGACAGATCGACGCCGTAGCCGTGTCCGAAGCGGGAGACCAGGTGGTCCACGATCCGCTGGTCCCAGTCGTCGCCGCCGAGGTGGGTGTCGCCGTTGGTGGCCTTGACCTCCACCACTCCCTCGCCGATCTCCAGCAGCGAGACGTCGAAGGTGCCGCCGCCGAGGTCGAAGACCAGGATGGTCTGGTCGTTCTCCTTGTCCAGCCCGTACGCCAGGGCGGCGGCCGTCGGCTCATTGATGATCCGCAGCACCTTCAGCCCGGCGATCTCGCCCGCCTCCTTGGTGGCGGTGCGCTGGGAGTCGTTGAAGTACGCCGGGACGGTGATCACGGCGTCCGTGACGTCCTCACCGAGGTACGCCTCGCCGTCGCGCTTGAGCTTCTGCAGCACCCGCGCGGAGATCTCCTGCGCGGTGTAGCGCTTGCCGTCCACGTCGCCCGTGGCCGGGAACCGCCACCGGTCCTCGCCCATGTGGCGCTTGACCGATCGCGCGGTGCGCTCCACGTTCGTCACCGCCTGGCGCTTGGCCACCTCCCCCACCAGCACCTCGCCGTTCTTGGCGAAGGCCACCACCGAGGGGGTGGTCCGGGTGCCCTCGGTGTTGGTGATGACGGTCGGCTCGCCGCCCTCCAGCACCGATACGACCGAGTTCGTCGTACCCAGGTCAATACCGACTGCGCGAGTCATCTCAGCCCTCCTCCCGCTCTGCCTCCCAGTATCCCAAAAGGGACATTCGGGATAGACGCGAAGGCGGGCCGAGGTCAGTCCCGCAGGTGGTCGACCTCGCGCATCTTGTTGGTGGCGTCGAGCGCGGCGACCTTGTAGGACTCGGCGAAGGTCGGATAGTTGAACACCGCGTCCACCAGATAGTCGACGGTGCCGCCGCAGCCCATCACGGCCTGGCCGATGTGGATCAGCTCGGTGGCGCCGGTGCCGAAGCAGTGCACCCCGAGCAGCCGCCGGTCCTCCGGTGAGACCAGCAGTTTCAGCATGCCGTGCGCGTCACCGACGATCTGGCCCCGGGCCAGCTCGCGATAGCGCGAGACCCCGACCTCGAAGGGCACCTTCTCGTCCGTGAGCTGGTCCTCGGTGCGGCCGATGAAGCTGATCTCGGGGATGCTGTAGATCCCGATCGGCTGGAGATGGTGGATCGGGTTCACCGGCTCCTCGCACGCGTGGTACGCCGCGCTCCGCCCCTGCTCCATGGAGGTCGCGGCCAGGGCCGGGAAGCCGATGACATCGCCGACCGCGTAGATGTGCGGCACGGTGGTGCGGTAGTGCTCGTCCACCGCGATCCGGCCCCGCCGGTCGGCGGTGAGCCCCGCCTTGGCCAGGTCCAGCCCGTCGGTGAGCCCCTGGCGCCCCGCGGAGTACATCACCGCGTCGGCGGGGATCTTCTTGCCGCTCTCCAGGATGGTCAGGGCACCCCTCGGATGGCGCTCGACGGCCGCCACGGTCTCGCCGAAGCGGAAGGTGACGGCCAGGTCGCGCAGCCGGTACTTCAGCGCCTCGACGATCTCGACGTCGCAGAAGTCCAGCATCCCGTCGCGCTGCTCGACCACGGTGACCTTGCTGCCCAGGGCGGCGAACATCGAGGCGTACTCGATGCCGATCACCCCGGCGCCCACGATGACCATGGAGCGCGGCACCCGCTCCATGTTGAGGACGCTGTCGGAGTCCATGATCGTCCGCTCGTCGAACTCCACGCTCGCGGGG
>NZ_JAEEAP010000140.1 GCF_016103465.1 Streptomyces sabulosicollis | reverse complement strand
CGTCGGCAGCGTCAGATGTTTATAAGAGACAGGTACCCGCCATACCGTCTGTACGATCCACCTAATATTTTGCATAATGCAAAGATGAGCGGTGAAACGATCGGTCTCCGGCGGACCCCTTCTCCCGCGTCAGCGGGCACCCGGCTCCTCAGCGGCATGCGGTCGGGGCAGGGGGGTGTGATCGGGCTCGCCCTGGTGGTGGGATGCGGTGCCGGGCTGGGGGCGATCGCCTTCCGGTGGCTGATCCAGTCCATCACCCGGCTGTTGTCGGGTCACGAGGACTACGCAGCCGCCGGGCACGCCGCCCATCCGGGAGTGCCGTGGCTGGGGCCGTGGTTCGTGGTGCTGGCGCCTGTGGTCGGCGGGCTGCTGTACGGGCCGCTGGTGCAGCGCTTCGCCAAGGAGGCGCGCGGGCACGGCGTCCCGGAGGTGATGTACGCGGTCGCTCATCGCGGGGGCCGGATCGCCCCGCAGGTCGCGGTGGTCAAGGCGCTGGCGTCGGCGCTGTGCATGGGCTCGGGCGGCTCGGTGGGCCGGGAGGGGCCGATCGTGCAGATCGGCTCGGCGCTGGGCTCGACCGTCGGGGGCGTGCTGCGGGTGCCGGAGGACCGCAGACGGCTGCTGGTCGCCTGTGGTGCGGCGGGCGGCATCGCCGCCACCTTCAACGCGCCGCTGGCCGGGGTGTTCTTCGCCATGGAGTTGATCCTGCGGGACTTCGCCGTGGAGTCCTTCGGCGCCGTCGTCCTCTCCAGCGTCACGGCGAGCGTCATCGGCCGGGCGGTGCTGGGCGACGAGGCGTTCCTGACCCTGCCCTCCTTCCATGTCGGCCATTCCGCGCAGTACGTGCTGTTCGCGCTGCTCGGCGTGGTCGCGGGCGCGGTCGGGGTGGCGTTCACCCGGGTGCTGTACCTGATCGAGGACGCCTGCGACTGGGCCTGGCGCGGCCCGGAGTGGCTGCGCCCGGCGGCCGGTGGACTGCTGCTGGGCGGTCTGCTGCTCGCACTGCCACAGATGTACGGCGTGGGCTATCCCGTGCTGCAGAAGGCCATCGACGGCGAGTACACCGTCGGTCTGCTGCTGCTCCTGCTGGTCGGCAAGATCGTCGCGACCAGTCTGACCATCGGCATCGGCGGCTCGGGCGGAGTGTTCGCGCCCAGCCTCTTCCTCGGCGCGATGGCCGGGACCGCGTTCGGTGCCACCGTTCACCACCTGCTGCCCGGTACGGCGGGGGCGGTGGGTGCCTACGGGCTGGTGGGCATGGGCGCGGCCTTCGCGGGCTCGGCCCGCGCCCCCATCACCGCCGTGATCGTGCTGTTCGAGCTGACCGGGCAGTACTCCATCATCCTGCCGATGATGCTCGCCATCGTCCTGGCCACGCTCACCAGCCGCCTGCTGTCACGCGACACCATCTACACCCTCAAACTGCGCCGCCGCGGCATCGACCTCGACACCGCGCGCCTGCAGTCCCCGCTGGCCGGAGCGACCGTACGGGAGGTGATGGAGGAGCTGCCCGCCGCGCTGTCCGGCACCCTGCCGCTCAGGGACGCCGCCGATGTCCTGGCGCGCTCGGGGCACGGGAGCCTGCCCGTCACCGGATCGGACGGGGGCTATGCGGGTGTGGTCACCGCACGTGCCGTCGCCGAAGCGCTCACCGAGCCCGATCCCGCCCTCGACGCGCACGCCACCCCACGCCTCGTCGCCGACCTCGCCGAGCGCCCCCCGGCGGTGACCACCGGCACGCCGCTGAGCGGAGCCCTGCACACCCTGGTCACCGCCGACGGCACCGGGCTTCCGGTACTGAGCGCGGAGCACCGCGGCGAACCCGTCGGCTGGCTCACCCACCAGACCGTCCTGAACGCCCTCCACACGCCCGCCTCACCGCCTCGGCCGACTCCCGAGGCCGCCGCCGCAGGGCGTACGCGGCCATCAGACGGCCGGACTCCTCCGGGCCCAGCAGCCGGACCATCGCGGCCATCCTGCGCCGCCCGACCCGAAACGTGACCCGCGGAGTGCGCCGGACGTTGCGGTACCACCGCGCGCCCGGACCGAAACCGGAGGTGAGGTGATACGCGCCGGTCCGCGCATCCCGGCCCATCACCTCCAAGACGACCTGTCGCGGCAAGCCACTTATGCGGCCGGTGTGGGTGAGCTGCAGCATCCGGCCGCCCAGCAACCTCCCCGGATGCCACCGGTAGAGCAGAATCGGCGCCCGAAACGCCGCCCTCCGCAGTGGTGATGCGGCCACGGTTCCGGGGAGCGGGACTGTAGCGGATCGGAGGGGCCCCGGCCATCGGTTCCGCACCCTTAATCAAAGTGCAAATTTTGCAGTGTCTAAAAGCCTAGCGTGCTGCGTGCCCACGACGCAGGTGTCCGCCCCACCGCGGGCGGACGCAACTCCCGATCCAGGAGGCACCATGACCGCGCACGCCCGGTCGGTACCCGGCCGCTCACGCAACCTCACCATCGCGGGCGTCCTGCTCCTCGCCCTGGCCGTCATCGCCGGAGCCATCGTCTGGGCCACCCGGGGCGATGCGAGCGCCACGGAGAACTCCTCGGCGGACTTCCCCAGCGCGAAACCGGCCGCGCCCGGTGATGTGGTCACCACGGCCGGACCGGTGAGCAAGCTGGACATGGAGTTCCTGGTGAAGGTCCGGCAGGCCAATCTGTGGGAGGCCCCGGCCGGACGGCTCGCGCAGACCCATGCCACCAGCGAGGCCGTCAAACGGGCCGGGATGCACGTCATGGACGGACACTCCAAGCTCGATGAGTTCGTCCGCAACACCGCCGAAGCGCTGAACGTCTCCATCCCGGACGAGGCCAGCACCGAGCAGCAGGGCTTCGTCCGCACCCTGGAGAACGCCCAGGGCGCCGACTTCGACAAGAAGTTCGCCAACATCCTCCGCGGCACCCACGGCAAGATCTTCGTCACCATCGCCCAGGTCCGCGCCAGCACCAAGAACTCCCTGATGCGCCGCTTCGCCTCCGAGGTCAACCTCACCGTCCTCGACCACCAGAACGTCCTCGACGACTCCGGCCTGGTCGACGCCGCCACCTACGACGACATCGCCTCCACCTTCTGACCACCGCACCCATCGCAGGGCTGACCACGGATCGGGGCGGGCGGGCGGAGAGGGCTCATCCGCCCGCCCCGATCCGTGGTCAGCCGTCACGGTGGCGGAGCAGCAGCATCGCCGCGTCGTCCTGTAACGGTCCCCCCACATGCTCCATCAACTCCTGCCGCACGGCGGCCAGCGCCGCCTCCGGGTCAGGGTCCGCGAGCCCGCCCACCCGCTCCTCCAGCGGATAGAAGTCCCCCGAGGGGTCACGGGCTTCGGTCACCCCGTCGGTGTAGAAGAGCACCTGGTCACCCGACGCGAAGGACACCTGGTACGGCTTCGGACCCGGTGCCCCGTGCGCGCCCAGTCCCAGCGGCAGCGCCCGCTCCGGCGGCGCCAGATACCGGGCCTCCCCATCCGCTCGCACCATCAGCGGCGCCGGATGACCGAAGTTGAGCAGGGTGCAATCGGTGCCGTCCCCCACCTCGGCCAACACGGCCGTGACGAACTTCTCCCTGTCCAGATGCCGCTCCAGAGCCCTCTCCAGCCGTTCACCGACGGCCTTGAGGTCCGGCTCGTCGTAAGCCGCCTCCCGGAAGGCGCCCACGACCACGGCCGCGGTCTCCACCGCCTCCAGCCCCTTGCCCTGCACATCACCCACGATCACCCGCACGCCCCGCGGCGAGGTCACCACCTCGTACAGATCCCCTCCGATGCGGGCCTCGGCCACGGCCGAGGTGTACGAGACCGCCACCCGCAGCCGCCCCGCGCCCCGCGGCACCGGCCGCAGCAGCACCCGCTGCGCCACCTCCGCGATCGACCGGACACTGGCCAGCTCCGCCTCCCGCCGCTGCCGCGACACCGCAGCCGCGATCCCCGCGGCGGTGACGCCCGCCACCGACAGCAGCGCGGTGAAACCACGGCGCGTGCCGAGCAGACCATCGAACGCGCTGAGTCCGAGGCACAGGATGACGGCGGCCACGCCGATGGCGGCCGTGCGACGCCATCCTCCGGTGAGCCCCGCAAACGCCGGCCCCAGCGACACCAGGGGAAGCAGCCCCACCCCGGGCCCCGAGGTGAGGTCCAGCACGGCCACCACCGCCATCACGCCGGAGGGCAGAACGGACAGGAGCAGGGAGCCCTTCGGATGATTCTCCTCGGCCAATGAACACTCCCGAGAGCGTCGTGTGGAGATCGTGCCGCCGTCATCAGAGCGCGGCACAGACCAGGACAGGTCACCTGAGCCTAAGCAAGAGGAGCGGAAACGCGGGTCACATCCCGGACACGACGTGATCAACCTGCCTGGAGGCGCTTCAGTGGGAGCCTCACCGGTCCGCTCCCAGCGATCCGTGGGTTCCGGTGGGCGAGTCACCGGTGAGGAGTTCACCCAGCCCCTGGCGCGTGACGGCCAGCACCACGCGGTCCTGTGACCGCAGGACGTAACCGGGGTGCGGTTCCCACACCAGGGCGGGCTGCCGGGTGGCTCCGTCGTAGTGGGGTGCCGCTGCGAGGTCGCGTTGCCGGTCCTCGGGTTCGGCGGTGTCCAGTGCGATCACACGCCAGGCGCCCGGTGCGAACGATTCGGCGACGGTACGTCCCTCCAGTTGCGGATGTCCGGCGACGTGCAGGGCGGCGAAGATCAGTACCCGTCGCTCGACCGGTATGGCGCCCAGGACCTGGCGGCCCATCATCGCCCCGGCGAAGGCGGGCGCCGCAAGGCTGGAGACGCTGCGGCTGCGGGTCAGCGCCTGTGGGTGGGCGGCGCGCAGGGTGCGGTAGACGGCGGTGGCGAAGTGGTCGTCGTACAGGCGCAGAGCCACCCGCAGCCGGGGTTTGACCGAGCGGGCGTACAGCGCGGCCTCCAGGTTGGTGGTGTCGGCGCTGGTCAGTGCGAGCAGGGCATGTGCGCGCCGGATCTTGGCGGCCTCCAGGACACCCTCCTCCGTGACATCGCCGAGGACGGTCGGTACGCCCAGCCTGCGGGCCAGTGGGATGCCGCGTGCCTCGGGGTCCTCTTCCACGCACACCACGGGGATGTCCATCTCGCGGAGCCTGGCCAGGACCCGGGTGCCGACCTTGCCGAGTCCGAGCAGGACCACGTGGCCGGACAGGCCGCGCGGAGGGCGGCGCAGCGCGGACGCGGTACGGAAGGTGCCCAGCGCCTCCAGCGCGGCGGCCACCAGGACGGGCAGCAGGAGCAGTCCGGTCAGCCCGGACAGCAGCTGGAGGGCCTTGCGTCCGGTCGGCTCGTCGAGCGCCGGGTCGTCGATCGCCAGCACGTCCAGGACGGTGAGATAGGCCGCGTGGAGAAGACCTGCTCCCGTGACGTACCAGGAGGCGATGGCGAGCGCCAGTACGGCGGTCGCCATTCCGGCGACGGACCAGCGCAGTCGGCGGGAGAAAAGCGAGGCGAGCGGCACGCTTCGGCGGCCCAGCCGCCGTGGCGGCAGCGGTGGGCCGACGGCGGAGACGGCTTCCAGCACCACCGTGTCGCGTCCGGTGGCGGCGGCGACCTCCTCGTCCCCGGGCAGCAGCCTGGGCCCTTCGTCCCCGCTGCTGTCGGAGCCCTCGCTGCCGCCGGGGTCGCTGGTGGTGGACGAGAGCAGGGCGAGGGTGCACAGCCCCGGGCGGGCGACCTCGTCGGAGCGGGGCGGGGTGCGCTCGGCCGCGCGCAACAGCAGCCCGTCGGCCTGCACCACCTTGCTGGTGCCCGCGATGGCCGTGGCCGCCAGTGCGGGGGCCACGGTGTCGGCGTCGGACAGCACGGTGGTGGCCGCGTCCAGCTCGGCCGGGTCCATGTCGGGATCGGCGACCCGGGCCGCCTGGTCGAGGAGTTCCTCCAGGTGCTGGCCGAGTTTGCGGTTGTAGAGCCGGATCACCAGCCGCAGCCGGGGGTTGAGGCGGCGGGCCCGCAGTGCCGCGTGGATGTTGGCCTCGTCGTCGTCATGGACCAGGGCGAGCGCCGTCGCATGTTCGATACCCGCCTCGGTCAGCACGTCCTCGTCCAGCGTCGGGGCTTCCATGACCCGCGCTCCCCGGTCCGGGGCCTCGTCGTCCGTGGTCTGCCGGGGCAGCGGGACCCACCCGACGGCCGCGCTGAACCGCCCGAAGAGGGTGGTGGCGCGGCCCCCCGCCGTCCGCCGCCCCGTGGGCTCCGCCAGGGGTGTGCCGCCCGGGATGACGAGCGTCACCTGTGTCCGGTAGACGTCGTGGAGTTCGGCGGCCAGGCGGTGTGCGAGCGCGTCGTCACCGCAGACGACCATGTGCGGTGCGGTCGGCCGGGGTGGTGCGGCGGATGGGGAGAACACGACGTCGAAGGCCCCCGTTCGGTCGATGAGTGTCGGTGATCAGCTCAGGGCGAAGTACCGCAGCCACAGGTAGCCGGCGGACAGCGCCACCGTCACGGCGGTGACGACCAGGCCGTACCGGGTGAACTGCCAGAAGGAGATGGGCTGGCGGTTGCGCTCGGCGATGCCCAGGACGACGACATTGGCGGAGGCGCCGATGGCCGTGGCGTTGCCGCCCAGGTCGGCGCCCAGCGCCAGCGCCCACCACAGCACGTGGACACCGTCGCCGCCGAAGCCATGGGCGAGGTCGGCGGTGATGGGGGCCATGGTCGCGACGTACGGAATGTTGTCGACGACCCCCGACAGCACGGCCGAGCCGAACAACAGCAGCATCACCGCGCCGAGTTCGCTGCCGCCCGTGGCATCCGCCAGCGCGCGGGAGATCTCCCCGATGACCCCGGTCTCGATGAGCGACCCCACCATGATGAACAGCCCCGCGAAGAACGCCAGGGTCGGCCACTCCACCTCCTTGAGCGCCTCACCCGTCTCCACCTTGGAGATGGCGATGAGCAGCCCCGCGCCGAGCAGGGCCACGACGCTGGGCGCGTAGTGCAGCACCGGATGCGCCACGAATCCGAAGACGACCAGGGCGAGGACGGCCAGGCCCTGGTACAGCAGCCGGTGGTCGCGGATGGCTTCCCGCTCCTCCAGCGCCATCACCTCGCCGGCGCGGTCCTCGTCGTACACCAGCGCCTTGCGGAACATCATGCGGCACAGCACCACGAGCACGGCGGTCAGGACCACGGCGATCGGGGCGAGGTGGACGAGGAAGTCGTTGAAGGTCAGCCCGCCCCGGCTGGCGATGATGATGTTCGGCGGGTCGCCGACGAGCGTGGCGGTGCCGCCGATGTTGGACGCCAGCACCTCCGCGATCAGGAAGGGGGCGGCGGGCAGCGCGAGGCGTTCGCACACCAGCAGGGTGACTGGGGCGACCAGCAGGACCGTGGTGACGTTGTCCAGCAGCGCGGAGGCGAAGGCGGTGATGACTATCAGCATGGTCATCACGCGGAAGGGCTTGCCGCGGGCGCGTTTGACCGCCCAGATCGCCAGATACTCGAACAGCCCCGTCTGCCGCAGGACCCCGACGATCGCCATCATCCCCAGCAGCAGAAAGACGACGTTCCAGTCGATTCCGGAGCGCTCGTCGAAGAAGGCGGAGGTGTCGTCGGTGGCGCCGATGGTGAGCATGACCGCCGCCCCGGCCAGGGCGGCGGCCGTCCGGTGGACGCGCTCGCTGATGATCGCCGCGTAGGCGACGACGAAGACGGCGATCGCCGCCCAGCTGTGCCAGTCACTCATGGGGCTCCGCATGTCCGAGGAGTCGATGGAGGAGCTGCGAGGCGGTGATCACCCCGAGCAGATTCAGGCCCGCCTTGTCCCGGTCGGCCACCGCCACCAGCGGGCTGCGCGCCTGCGCCATCAGCGCGGCCACCTCCAACGCCGTGTCGTCGGGGGCGGCGATCGGCGGCCGGGCCGCCTTGTCGGACAGCAGGTCACCGACGCGGCGGCCACGCAGGGCGTCGCACAGCCGGTCGGCGTGTTTCTCGTCGATGACCGCCGCCAGCGCCGGATCCTCGATCACATAGGCCGGGACCAGCGCCTTGATCACCTGGGAGGCGGGCAGGATCGCCTTCGGCTCCCCGTCACGGTCCAGCACCAGCAGCCCCGGCAGCTGGTGCTCGGCCATGAGGCGGGCCGCCTCCAGCGCGCCATCGTCGACGCGGACCGACTCGTACTCCACCGCCAGATCACGTGCGCGCATCGCCGTCCTCCTTCGCCCGGGGCACCGTCCGGGCCACTCCGGCGGTCTGCTTCTCCCCGCCCCTATCCTGGCCGTCCCCGTCCCCGTCGTCCGGGATGCCGGCGAGGTCCTCGACGTCGAAGAGGCGGGCGACGGGCACGTCCGTACTGCTGTGCGCGGCGATGGAGAACGCGATGCACACCGCGATCAGGGTGTACGCCCGCTCGCTCTGCGGGATGCCGGACTCCAGCACCAGCAGCCCGTACACGACGGAGGCGAAGCCCTTCGGGCCGAACCAGGCCGCCGCCAGCTTCTCCCGCCACGCGAAACGGGTACCGATCAGCGAGATCAGCAGCGACGCAGGCCGGACCACCACGATGGCCAGCACCACGGCCACGTAACCGCCCACCGACAGATCCCCGAACAGCCGCGGCGTCAGCAGCGCCCCGAACACCAGCAGCGCCGCGAACTTGCTCAGCTCCGCCAGTGCTTCCCCCAACGGCTCGAAAGCGCGGCAGGAGCCCGGCGAGACGGAGGCGAGGACCGCGCCCGCCGAGAAGGCCGCCAAGTAGGGGTTGGCATGGGTCAGATGGCAGCCGGCGTAGAGAACCACCCCGGTCGCCAGCGGCAGCAGGGGCTGCAGCTTGGGCTCGGCACCGAGCGCCGGAAGCCGCACCAGCCCGTTCACCACCAGCGGCAGCACAACGCCCAGCGCCAGGCCACCGAGCAGTTCCAGGGCGATCTTCGACAACGACGTCTCCGCCTCGCCCGAGACCGGACCGGCGGTGGCGATCAACAGCAGGACAACCGGCAGCGCCAGCCCGTCGTTGATCCCGCTCTCCACGTTCAGTAGCTGCCGCAGCCGCGCCGGAACCTCCTTGCGCCCCACGATCGCCGAGGCGAACACCGGGTCGGTCGGCGCGAGCACCGCGCCCACCAGGAACGACGTCGTCCAGTCCAGCCCCACCAGAAAGTGGGTGAGCAGCGCCATCCCCACGAACGCCAGTGGCATGCCAAGTCCCAGCGCACGCGCGGGATTGCGCCAGGCACCACGCAGGGCGGGGAACGAGACGTGCATACCGTCGGTGAACAGCACCGCGAACAGCGCCAGATCCGCCGTGACCGCCACGATCGGGCTGTCCGCGGTGACGTGGATCAGCCCGAACGCCCCGTCACCGACGAGCGCGCCCGCGACCAGGAAGAGCAGTGAGGTGGAGAGCACGGAACGGGCCGCCAGGCCCGAGACCAGGACCGCGATGAGGAGCGCCACGCCGAACACCGCGATGAGCACCATGAGTACCGTCCCCGATCGGTAGAGAGAGCAATCCCCTGTCGCCGACCAGGCTTCCCGGCACACCGCAAGGCACCTTACATGATCCTTACGCGCTCCCTACGGAACATTGATTCCCGCCCCCGCGGTCCACGACGGCGCGGCCACCGGTGCGGCACCCCGGCACCCGCCGCACGCCTGACAAACGGTCACTGCCCCGGCACGGCACTCCACGCCGCCACCGCGTCCCGGCGCAGCGCCCGCAGGTCCTCCGCGCCGACCTCGACCGCGGCCCCCGGGGTTGCCGGGGGTGACACAGCCGACACGATCTGTCCGTCGGCTCGTACCAGGCAGGTGCGGCAGGACCCGGCCAGGGAGAGCCGGTCGTCATGGCAGAGCGTGGGCAGTTCGATCCGGGCCACGCGCACCGCCGCGAGGTGGCCCCTCGGGGACCGTCGACGGCGACGCCGTCGACCTGGACACCGGTCATTCGCCGCACCCCGGCAGGCGGCCCTCGTAGGCACGGGCTGGGCTGCGGACCGCCGGTGGGATCCACCGGCCGACGGTGCCCGGTCCGTGCGGGCGCGGGGCCCCGGCCTCGGCCGTGATCGGCGGCGAGCGCCCAGGACGCTACCCGGTCTCGTCGGCGTTCATTCGTGTCGGTCCGGCGTGGTGGGTTCCGGTGAGCAGAGCTTCGGCGTGTTTGCGGAAAGCGGTGACCAGGCGGCCGCGGTCGCCGCTGCGCGTGGCGAGCACGACCTGGCTGGGTTCGACCCCGTGCAACGGGATGGTGGTGAGGCTGGGATGCAGACCGGTCGCGTAGTCGAGCGGCGGCCCGATGGCCACGGCCTGCCCGGCGGCGATGAGTTCGTGTTTGTCCTCGAGGGATTCGACCAGGGGGCCGTCGGGCGCGGGCTGCCCGTCGGGCCGGGGGTCGAGCCGCCAGTAGGCGTTCAGCAACGGGTCGGACTGGCGTACGTGGGGGATCGGCTCGTCGGCGATGTCGTCGAGGGTGACCGACTCCTCGCCGACCAGACGATGGTCCCGCGGCACGACCAGCACCCGCGGCTCGTCGTAGAGGACGGTGACGCGCAGTTGGTCGGTGGGGAACGGCAGGCGCGTCACCACCGCGTCGACGCGGTGCTCCAGCAGCGCGCCGCGCGCGTCGTTCCAGGCGAGCAGGCGGGTGTGGACCTCGGCATCGGGATTGCGGTCGCGCAGGGCGCGCACGGCCGGAGTGATGATCAGCCCCTTGGTGTAGCCGATGGTGACGCTGCTGGGCCGGGCCGCGGCCCGGGTGCGGGCCATCGCCTCGGCCGCGGCCCGCAGCAGCGCCTTGGCCTGGGGCAGGAAGATCTCGCCGGCCTCGCTGAGCCGGGTGCCGTGCGTGGTGCGGTCGAGCAGGCGGGCGCCCACTTGCTGTTCGAGGCGGCGGATCTGCCGGCTCAGCGACGGCTGGGTGGTGTGCAGCGCCTCGGCGGCGCGGCCGAAATGCCGGTGCTCGGCGACCACCGTGAAGCACTGCACCAGTCGGAGGTCGAGGTCCACGGGCGCGGGAAAGGGATCGGGCACCACTCCATCTTAGCTGGCGTTATGCACACTTCGTATGACGTGTGACGGAACAATCATTGGACCGCGAGCTCATGGTGGCCGCACGGTAGGGACCATGACATCGGATGGCGTGACACCGTTTCACATCAACCTTCCGGACAGTGCCTTGGAGGATCTGAAGGGCCGACTGCGCCGGGTACGCCTTGTCGGCCCGGAGACGGCGCCGGACAGCAGCCAGGGAGTGCGACGGGACGGGGGCGGTGTCGTCGCGACCCGCATGGGGGCGCGGCGCCCGCCGGGTCTGCGCGCGATCCACGTCGACTTCTCCGAGTTCCTCGCCGCACCACCGGTCGGCGACGCCCCGACTCCTGAGGAGAAGGCCGCGCTCGAACAGGGCGGCCGCTTCCTCGGCGTCCATTCCGGATACCACGTCGTGCAGCGCACCCGACCGCAGACCATCGGCTACGCCCTGACCGACTCCCCCGCCGGGCAGGCCGCGTGGATCTACGAGAGGTTCCTCGACCGGGCCAGGCCCGACGCCCTCGCTGGAGCAGCCGGAGCTGTTCGCCGAGGAGATCGTCAAGTTCGCGCGGACGGTGGCCGTATGAAGACGGTCGTGATCACCGACGAGGCCAAGGCCGGGTCCGGCGCCTGGTTCATCCGGGCCGACCCGCGACTCAGCAACGAGAACAGCCGGTTGACCGACCGGCTCTCCGCCGAGCTCGACCCGATCGACGTCCTCCTCCTGGGCGCCCGGTTCCAGCGCTGCAGGCGTACGGAGACCGCCGACGGCCTGGAGACCGACTTCGCGCCGTCCTACCCGGATTCCGGCACCCCGGGCCACCCCGTCGCCGTGAGCGAGGGAGGCGCCATGCCCCTGGACCCCCGGGCCTCCTCCTCCACCGACGCTCGGCGACTCTACGACCACACCCGCGGGGTGCTTGCCCGATGAGGTGGGTCAGCTACCGCTCCGCCGAGGGCTCCACACGCTGCGGCGTGGTGCACAACAACAAGATCCACGCCCTGGGCACGGGCCTGCTGGCGCTGCTGCGCGCCGAGGGCGGGCTGGAGGCCGCCGCGACCGGGGAGCCGACCGAAACCGTCGAGCTGGCCACGGCCGACCTGCTGGCGCCGATGCCCGTACCCCCGGCGGTCAGGGACTTCGCCGCGTTCGAGCGCCACGTCAGCAACGCGGGTAAGGCAGCCGTCGGCGACGGCGCGGTCAGCCCGGTCTGGTACGAGCATCCGCTCTTCCACTTCTCCAACCCGGCGGCGATCAAGGGACCGCACGACGAAATCCCCATCGCCCCGGGCGCGCAGTTGTGGGACTACGAGGTCGAGGTCGATCACCGCGCCGGAGCCGTCCTGACCCACCGGATCGAACCAAAGACGATCTCGCACTGCACCGCTTGAGGGCGAGCGCGGTCCGCCTTGCGCCGCCCCCTCCCCCGACGTCGATCCTTCGACTGACCTACCAGGAGACCACCCGCCATGCCTCTCGCCAACACCTTTGTTCGTGCCAATATGGACATGAATGCCGTTCGCGAGGTCAGCCTCACCATCAACGCGGCCCACCTGTTCGTCTACTTCATCCCCGAGGCACCGGAAGAGGCCGCCAAGCTCGGCGTGACCGAGCACGGACCGGCGTACTTCGCGTTCCGGTCGGCCCCGATGGGCGCGGTCCCGTGGCAGGTCACGCTCGCGGCCTTCTACAACTTCAGCCCGCGGTCGGTGCGGGCCATGGCAGGCGTGTGGGACAGCGCAACGCCAGAGCGGTGGCAGTCCGCTCGCTTCGCGGCCGTCGATCGTGCGTTGCAGCGCGTCGACGTACGTCTCACCGCCGATCAGATCGCGGAGGCACGATCGCTGATCGACCCGGTCATCGCGAGCGCCGACTACGCCGGAAAGACGATGGCCGCCGCCAACGCCTCGGTCCCCCTCCCCTCCGATCCGCTCGTCGCGCTATGGCAGCAGATCACGGTGGTGCGCGAGTGGCGCGGCGACGCGCATGTCACCGTGCTCGCCGCCAACGGCCTCGGGCCGTGCGACTGCAACGTCCTGCAGACCGCGACAGGCCACTTCCCGGAAGCGATCGCACGTGCCACCCGGCTGTGGAACGACGAGGAGGTGGCCGCGGCAACGACACGCCTCGTCGCCCGCGGCTGGCTCAACGCCGACGGCACCGCGACCGATGCGGGCATCGCGGCGCGCGAGCGGATCGAGGTCGAGACCGACGAGCACTGCGCCGCGCTGTGGACGCCGATCGGCGACGCGAACGTCCGTCGCCTCACCTCGCTCATCATGCCGATCCACGAGGCGTTCACCGCAGCCGGGACCTATCCCTTCCGCGTGGAGACGGGAGACACGCGGTCCGCCGATCCGGAGGCCGCCAGGTAGTCCGATCGCGGTGGCGGGACATCCCGCCGGGTGTGAGCCACGGTAGGCAATCAGCCAGGCTCGCCGCGCGCACGGACGCCCCGCCGGCCAGGACGAGTGTCCGGCCGGCGGCGTGGCGCCCGGGTGTGGCGCGGCACGGCGGCCGCCGGCGAACCTGAACCTGCGACGGGTGCGGGAGCAACCCCGGGCTTCGTCCTGCCCCCGGCTGGCGCCGAAGGACATCGCGAACACAGAGGGCGCCCATGGACCACGCCGTCGGTCGTGGCCTTCGCCAAGAACGGCGAGGTCCTGCTCGGCGAGGTCGCCAAGCGGAAGTCCGTGACGAACGTGGAACGCACCGCCCGCTCGGTGAAGCGGCACATGGGCGAGGGCGTGATCAAGGTCAAAGCCACCCGCGTGGCAACACGCGCCTGGGCGGTGATGGCTGGGACCAGCGGATCGCCCGACCACCTTGTCACGCAGTCCAGGAACCACTACGACGGTGTGAGCTGCGGCATTGCCGTGCGAAGGGACCAGCGTCCACCATGGCCCGACCAAGGATGTCAAAGAAAGCAGCTCGCCATGGCCGATCACGTGCACGTGCGGCTCAGCCAGGGGCTGAGCGTGTCCGAAGACGGGGAACTGATCGAGCACTCCCGCTGCCGGTGCGGGGCCACCTTCACCAAGGTGTTCGACGCCGATGGCGGAGAGCCGGAACGTCCGACCCGGTCCTGATGCCCACCAAGCCCGCACGCGCGAGACCGACTGGCGCCGGACCCCACATGGCCCGTTGTCATGTGGACAGAGCGATGGGGGAGGGTCCCCACACGGGAGACGCGGTGAGCGCTGCGTCGCGACCATCTCCAGTCTGCGGCGCGCTGGCGGGGCACCGCTGACCGACTGGAGATCATCCAGCATGCCATGACCGCCAGCCCCTGGCGGCCAGTTCTGAAATGATCGCACGCCCGACAGGCCAGCCCCAGAGACGGCGAGGCCCCGGGCCAGCCGCCCGGGGCGTCGGGACGAAGCTATTGCTGGGTCAGCTGTCCGGTTCCTTGCGGTCACTGCCGCCACTGATCGCGATCTTGTGGGGCCTGGCCTGCTCGGCGACCGGAACGCGCAGCTTCAGCACACCCGCCTCGTAGAAGGCGTCGATCTGCTCAGCGTCGAGAGTGTCGCACCAGGCATCCATCGGCATGCCAGCCGGGTGCGCGGCCGTGCCCCAGACCCGATCGACGAGCCTGCGCCGTCAGACCCGGCCGCAGGGACGGCACCTCCGTCGGCGCAACCGGCTGTTCACTGCACGCGATACTGAGCGAACCTCTGTCAACTTCATCCAGCGGGTGCTTGTCAACAAGTCTGCGGTGGGGCTATATGGATGGGCAGTACTCGTCGTCGTCCGGCCGCACTGCGGACCGTCGACATCCCGCGGAGTGTGCAGCTTGAAGGGAGAACAGGACATGCTTGCGCGTACCGGCGCTCTGGGTGATCTCGACCGGCTCGTGCACCAGCTCGCGCAGACCGCCACTACGGTCGGCACCGTCATCGCGACGGATGCCTGGCGTGACGATGAAGCGCTCTACCTGCAGTTCGACCTGCCGGGCATGGACCGCTCCAGCATTGAGGTGACCACGGAGCGTGACAGGCTGATACTGACCGCCGAGCGCCCGTCCCCGATCCCTGCCGACGCCCGGCCCTTGCTCAACGAGCGCCCCACCGGCCGTTTCACGCGCCGTCTGGCTCTTTCCGACGCCCTGGACGCCACAGCGGCCGAGGCGGCCTACGACAACGGCGTCCTCACGCTGCGCATCCCGCTGGCCCCACACGCCAAGCCCCGCAAGATCGCCGTCTCCGGCGGGGCGCCCAAGCAGCTCACTGCCTGAGGAGCCGCCTGCCCATGCGCGCCAACGCCGACCGACGACGAAGGAGATGTTGATCGTGGGCGCCTTGCTGTGGCTGGTCATCCCGCTGACCGCGGGCGTCACCGCCAGCGTCTGGGCCTGGGGCGGCGGACGTGGCAACCCCAGCCCGCCCGATCACAACACCTGGGAAGACCTCGACCGCTACCAGTGCCTGCGGACCGTCCTGACCGGCAGCAAGCACTGCAAAGCGGCGTAATCGACGCCCTTGACGAACATGACCGCACCAGGACAGCGGGCGGGCCCGGGGCGCGGGCGGCCCGCTGGGCCGGCCATTGGTACCCCCTCAGCGAGTTCGGCGTGGCGGAGTTCTGCCGACGTGCCGCGTCTGGCCGTGTCCAGCCCCAGCACCACCTGGTGGGCAAGCGGCGCCGAACGCGGCGAGCGGCAACTCCCCGACCGGCCGAAAGTCTCGTCGGTGTTCCCGCCGCATGGGCCGCAGCCACCCCGAATTGCCGTTTCGGACAGGTGTCAATTCCCGGGATGGGAGCAAGATGGACTGTGTCGAGGAGTCCATCCCGTCTTCAAGGGGAGTAAGTGAGGAGGTCGATGATGCTCGTGCGAACCGACCCCTTCCGTGGGCTGGGCCAGTGCAGACCAGCAGGTGCCAAGCCGCGCGAGATCGCCGTCAGCGGCAGCGACTGGCACACGTGGATCAGCAGCTGAAGGCCGCGGCAGGAGACGGGCACGGCGGCTTCCGTCCGCGCGCTTCGCCTCTGTGCGGCCATCCATTCGGGAGGGAAGACGTCATGCGCATGCGCTGGGACGCGTTCACCGCCGCGATCCAGGATCGCGGCGAATATCCCACAGCGCAGGAGGCGGAGCGAGCCTCCCGCGTCGTCTTGGCACTGCTGGGCGCGCATCTGGTGGGTGAGGTACGCGCCGAGTTGGCCGACCGGCTGCCCGAGTCGCTGGCGCTGATCCTCCTCAGCCCCCTCCAGGCGCACGAACCGCTGTCACCCGAGCGGTTCATCCGGGCGACCGCAGCCTGGATCGAAGGCGCCACCGAGAAGACCGCAACCTGGGACGTCAGCGCGGTACTCAGCGTCGTGGCCGATGTCGCGGGTGAGGACCTGATGAACCGCATCCTGCTGCAACTACCGCCGGGATACGACCTGCTCTTCGGACGTCCGCAGTCAAGCTGATCACCCACCGCGGGTCTCTGCGGGCGCGGGTCAGGGTCGGGGCGTCGGGCAGGCGGTGTCGCCGGCGTAGTAGAAGCGGCAGCTCACCCGCCGGGCCTGTGGGTGAGAGGTTCGCCGGGGGCTGGATCGTACAGCGACACGGCCAGGGTCGGCTCATCGCAAGCTGCATGATCAACCGCACTGGCTGAGGCGGCGACGGGACGCTGCCGCGATCACGTGGAGCTGGCGGCGGGGCGCTGGGGAAGAACTCCGGCAGCGATCACGGAGGGAGCCTCGCGCGGCTGACGTCGGCCTTGGCGGAGGAACGCACGGCGGGTACGGGAGACCGAGCGTGCGGGGCGAGAGGGCCGTCGAGCCGTCGGCCGAGCCGCTGCGGAAGAGCCACGCGGCACCCAGGGAAGCGTTCCCCCCAGGGGACCCGACCGTGACATCCGCACACCATCTAGGGTCCGTCCTCAAACGGGCCCTGCCCAGAGCAGGAAGGACGCGAGGGTGACCGCTGCTTCGTAGCCGCCGAGTCCACCTTGTGCCAGTTCACAGTGCGATCACGATTTTGCCGTGAACATGCCTCTGGGCCTGCGTCGTCACGGCTTCGCGAATCTGCTCGACCGGGAAGGTCGCCGCGATCGGCACCGTGATCTCGCCGGAATGGATCGCGTCGGCGATCCGTTCCATGGCGCCCGGATCAGCGTCGAGGGCGCCCGCCTTGCGTACACCGGGCGGCGGGGCGGGGCCGTCGGCTACGACGGAGATCCGCTCGGGTGCCACGCCGAGCTTGAGCGCGGTCTCGGCCACCTCCCTTCCGAACAGGTCGGCTGCGGCGGTGATCCCCTCGGGCGCCAAGGCCCGCACCCGGTCCGCCAGGCCAGGTCCGTACGCCACGGGTTCGGCGCCGAGCCCGCGCAGGAATCCGAACGTGCCCTCGGAGGAGGTGCCGAGCACCCTGGCACCCGCAAGCTTCGCCAGCTGCACGGCGAAGATGCCCACGCCACCCGCCGCCCCACCGATCAGGACGGTGTCCCCGGTGCGGAGCCCGATCGTGGCGAGCGCGGCGGAGGCCGTCAGACCGGACACCGGAAGCACGCCCGCCACCTCGTCGCCGATGCCCTCCGGGGTGGGCCATAGCGTTGCCGCGGGTGTCTTGACCAGCACGAAATCGGCGACGGACCGCCCAATCGCAGCCCCGTACACTCGGTCGCCGGTCGCGAATCCCGTGGCTTCGGCGCCCACCTCGTCCACCACTCCAGCGAAGTCGCTGCCGAACCCGGCTGGCAAGGTGATGCCGAACCGCGCCGCCATGGCGGGCTGTGTGGTGATTTGCCAGTCCATCGGATTCAGCCCGGCGGCCGTGACCCGGACGCGAACCTCGTCCGGTGCGGCGTGCGGCTCGGGTATCTCCTGCAGTTCGAGTACGTCGGGACCGCCGAATCGCCGGTAGCGGACAGCTTTGCTCATCGGTGACCTCTCCTGGCCAGTGATGGGACTTGGTCTTATCGACCCTACACCAGTGATGGGACGAAGTCCCGTACACTGCTCCCATGGCTCGCTGGCAACCCGACGCACCCGGACGACTAGCCGCCGCCGCCCTCGACCTCTTCGAGGAGCACGGCTACGAGAACACGACCGTGATCGAGATCGCGGAGCGCGCGGGGCTTACCAAGAGCACGTTCTTCCGGTACTTCCCGGACAAGCGCGAGGTGCTCTTCGACAAGGACGCGGTGACCGGTCTGCTCGCCGAAGGCATCGCCTCGGCGCCACCGGCGGCCGGGCCGCTCGACGCGGTGGCGGACGCCCTCGATGCGCTCGGCCGGACGTTCTTCACCGCCGACCGCCGCGAGTTCAGCCGCCGGCGCCAGGCCGTGCTGAACGCCAATACGGAACTGCGTGAGCGCGAAGCCCTGAAAAGGATCGACCTCACCGCCTCGATGATCGAGGCCCTCAAACGCCGCGGAGTCCCGGGCCTGACCGCGTGCGTGGCCGCGAAACTGGGCACGCTCGTCTGGGAGATCGCCTACGATCAGTGGATCGACACCAACAACAGCGAGGGCTTCGGCCCGCTGGCACGGCAAGCGCTCGCCGAAGTACGCGCCGCCGGAGCCGTGCGCTAACGAGAGCCGAACGACAGGCAGCCGCGGCGGCGCCGGGCGACGGGCCTCGTGGGCTGGGGGCCGTAGGGGTACGGAGGCTGGTTCGGGTTCGGGTACGGGCCCGGATGCGGTGGTGGCGGACCGTACGGGCCACCCTGCGGTGGTCCATACGGAGCGCCCCAGCCGCCCTGCCCTCCCGGTCCGTTGCCGCCAGGCTGACCCGGACCGTTTCCCGG